>JBGPBL010000013.1:0-46594 GCA_041481225.1 Sulfurifustaceae bacterium
GACCGCAAACAGGCCAAACGCGTGGTGTCGCACCAGCAATCGCTCGCGCAATGCCGCGAGTGGCTGGATGCCAATCTCCCTGGCATCGAGCGCATGGCCGTGAGCAGCAATGCCGAGGCCGCGCGCCTGGCCGCTTCAGGGGCGGATACGCTGGCGATCGCCGGCGATTCGGCGGCCCGCATCTATGGCCTGCATGTGCTCGCGGCCAACATCGAAGACAACCCGGACAACACCACGCGTTTTCTCGTGGTGGGCAATCTTGAGACCATGCCCACCGGCTGCGACAAGACCAGCCTTCTCGTTTCCGGCAAGAACAAGTCGGGCGCTCTGCATCGGTTGCTCGCGCCGCTTTCTCGCCATGGCATCAACATGACGCGCATCGAGTCGCGTCCCTCGCGCCGCTCGCGTTGGGAATACGTGTTTTTCGTTGACATCGACGGGCACGTAAAGGACCGCAAACTCGCCAAGGCGCTCACGGCGCTGGAAAAAGAGGCGGCGTTCCTGAAGTTGCTCGGCTCCTATCCCAAGGCGGTTGTTTGACATGGCTGCCGATATCGTCGCCCTTGCCACGCCCGGTGTGCGCGGACTGGAGCCGTATCAGCCGGGTAAGCCCATCGACGAGCTCGAGCGCGAATACGGTGTGCGTAATGTCATCAAGCTTGCCAGCAACGAAAATCCCCTAGGCCCCAGCCCGCTCGCCCTGGAGGCGGCGCGCGCCGCCCTAAAGGATATCGCGCGCTACCCCGATGGCAACGGTTTTGCCCTGAAGAAACGGCTTGCCGATAAACATGGCGTGGCGCTGTCGCAGATCACGCTGGGCAACGGCTCGAATGATATTCTAGAATTTTCCACCCGCGCCTTTGTGACACCGGAGAATGAGGTTGTTTTCTCTGCACACGCCTTTGCGGTTTATCCCATCGTGACGCGCGCGGTGGGCGCCACGGCGGTGGTGACCAAGGCGAAACAGTGGGGCCATGATCTCGCGGCCATGCAGCAGGCGATCACGCCGCGCACGCGCCTTATTTTTATCGCCAACCCCAATAATCCCACCGGTACCTGGCTCAAATCGGGTGAACTGGAAGCCTTTATCCGTGCCGTACCGGAGCACGTGCTCGTGGTGCTGGATGAGGCCTATTTTGAATACGTGTGTGAGCCGGACTATCCCGACACCATGGCATGGGTCGCGCGTTTCCCGAATCTGATCGTGACGCGCACGTTCTCAAAGGCCTTCGGGCTTGCCGGCCTGCGGGTCGGGTATGGCGTTTCTTCTACCGCCGTGGCGGACATGCTCAACCGTGTGCGGCAGCCTTTCAATGTGAACAGCATCGCGCTCGCGGCCGCCGGCGCCGCGCTCCAGGACATGGCGCACGTCGAGCGCACCGTGGCGCTTAACCGGCAGGGCATGCGCGAGCTTACTGACGGCTTCGATCGCTTGGGATTGAAGTTCATTCCTTCGGTGGGAAATTTTGTGTGCGTCGATCTGGGATGTCCCGCCGCCTCGGCGTACGAGGCGCTGTTGCGTGAAGGCGTGATCGTGCGTCCGGTGGCGAACTACGGCATGCCGAATCACCTGCGTGTGACCGTCGGGTCAGCGCCAGAGAATGAACGCTTCCTCCGGGCGCTGGAAAAGGCGATCAAGACGTAATGACTGACATGATTAATAAACTTTGTGTCGTGGGTGTCGGCTTGATTGGCGGATCGCTCGCACGTTCCCTGCGTGACGCCCGCTATGTGCGCGAGATCGTGGGCTATGGCAGGAGCCTGGGTAATCTGCAACAGGCCATGGAACTGGGCGTGATCGACTCGGCGGCGGTGTCGGTGGGTGAAGCCGTACGCAATGCCGATATGATTGTACTGGCCCTCCCGGTTGGCACCATGCCGGAGATTTTACAGGCGCTGGCGCCGGTTCTGCCGGATACCGCGGTGGTGACGGACGTGGGCAGTGTCAAGGGTTCGGTCATCGCGGCCGCGCGCGCGGCGCTCGGCTCGCGCTTTGCCCATTTTGTCCCAGGCCATCCGATTGCGGGCACGGAGCAATCCGGGGTGGCGGCGTCTTTGCCGGATCTTTTTGTGAAACGACGCGTCATCTTGACGCCGGAGGCCGAGACGGACAAATCCGCCGTGGATAAGGTGCGCGCGATGTGGCAGGCAACCGGCGCTGAAGTGGTTGCCATGCCCGCTGCCGAACATGACACCCTGTTGGCCGCGAGCAGCCATTTGCCACATCTTCTGGCCTACGCGCTGGTGGACATGCTGGTACGGCGTGACGATCATCGCGCCATCTTCGATTGTGTTGCCGGTGGCTTCCGCGACTTTACCCGTATCGCCGCAAGTGACTCGGTGATGTGGCGCGATATCTGCCTCGCCAACCGTGCTGCGATACTCGACGTGCTGCGCCAGTATCGTGATGATCTGGGCGACCTGGTGCAGGCGGTCGAGCAGGGGGATGGTCATTGGTTGCTCGATACCTTCAACCGTGCCAAGCATGCACGCGATGCCTTGAACAAGAAACCCTGACAGTCGAGTGTCCCCATGATTAATTACATTGTTCAGCCCGGTGGCACGCTTACCGGCCGCATTCGGGTGCCGGGCGATAAATCCATTTCGCACCGCTCCGTCATGTTGGGATCGCTTGCCAAGGGTACGACGCGCGTGAGCGGTCTGCTCGAAGGCGAAGATGTGTTGTCCACGCTCGCCGCCTTTCGTGCCATGGGTGTACAGGCGGAAGGTCCGGACAAAGGCAATCTGGTGATTCATGGCGTGGGTTTGCATGGACTCAAGGCGCCGCGGCATCCGCTCGACATGGGCAACTCCGGCACTGCTATGCGGTTGATGGCCGGGATTCTCGCCGGTCAGGCATTTGATTCCGAACTGATCGGCGATGAGTCACTCAGCAAGCGGCCGATGAAGCGCGTTTCTGAACCGCTCAACAGCATGGGTGCGGCCATTTCGTCTGCGGCCGGCGGCCGGCCGCCACTCCGCATCGAGGGCGGGCAGAAACTTCATGGCATCGATTACACCATGCCGGTCGCCAGTGCCCAGGTGAAATCCTCGTTGTTGCTGGCTGGTCTCTATGCCAATGGCGAAACATCAGTCACCGAGCCGGCGCCGACGCGCGATCACACCGAGCGGATGTTGCGCGGCTTTGGCTATGCCGTGGATACACAAGGTGCGCGCATCGGTATACGTGGCGGCGGCAGCCTCAAGGCTTGCACCATCGATGTCCCGGCGGATATCTCCTCGGCGACGTTCTTTCTTGTCGGTGCCAGCATTGCACCGGGCTCCGATTTGGTGCTCGAACATGTCGGCATCAATCCGACGCGCGTCGGCGTGTTGAATATTCTCCGGCTGATGGGTGCTAATCTTGAACTCCTTAATGCGCGCGAGGTCGGCGGCGAGCCGGTGGCCGATATTCGTGTGCGTGCCGCCAGGCTGCGTGGAATCCGTATACCCGAAGATCAGGTGCCATTGGCCATCGATGAATTTCCGGCGCTTTTCATCGCCGCTGCCTGTGCCGAGGGCGAGACGGTCCTTACCGGTGCCCACGAGTTACGGGTGAAGGAATCGGACCGTATCGCCGTCATGGCGCTGGGCCTGAAGCAGCTGGGTATCGACACCCGCGAAACCCCGGACGGGATCGTGATCCAGGGCGGATCGTTGCGGGGCGGGACCGTCGCAAGTCATGGCGATCACCGCATTGCCATGGCGTTTGCCATGAGCGCGTTGCGTGCCCGTGGGGCAATCACCATCGGGGAGTGCAAGAATGTCGCGACATCCTTTCCTGCATTCCCGGAACTGGCAACGCGTGCCGGGCTTGCGGTTGGTGTGACGCAGGATACCTAGCGACATGGGACAGGCTGCCAATATCCCGGTCCTGACTATCGACGGTCCGAGCGGTTCCGGAAAAGGGACCATCGGCCAGGTTCTGGCACAGAAACTCGGCTGGCATTTCCTCGATAGCGGCGCCCTGTACCGGGCCTTGGGGTTTGCCGTCTGGCGCCAGGGGATCGACCCTGGGGACAAGGCTGCCCTGATGCGGATGGCGGGGGATCTCGACATCCGTTTTGTGCTGAAAAAGGACGGGTCGTCCGTCGCCGTGATGCTGAATGGTGAGGACGTGGGCGATGAGTTGCGCACGGAGGAGGGCGGCCGTCGCGCCTCGCAATTGGCGGCGATCCCCGAAGTTCGGCAGGCCTTGCTGCAAAAACAACATGATTTCCGCCAGCCGCCGGGCCTGGTGGCCGATGGTCGGGATATGGGCACCACGGTCTTTCCCGACGCCATACTTAAGATATATCTGACAGCAACCCCCGAAGTCCGCGCCCAGAGAAGGTATAAACAGTTGAAAGAAAAGGGCTTCGATGCTAACCTTCGCCAGCTTTTGGACGAGATCCGCGAGCGCGATACGCGCGATGCAGGCCGTAAGGCCTCTCCGCTTAAACCTGCTGAAGACGCGTGTATCCTGGACACCTCCTTGCTCGACATAACCGGGGTAGTTGAGCAGATTTATCGCCTGCTTCATGAGCGGCGCTGATGGAGTCGTCGGTTTTTGCCGTCATGGCAAAGGCTGCGGATCTCGACATTCAACCACCATCCCGATAATGGCTAAGATCTGAGGTTTGGCAGAGACACGGTCCATTCTGCCGCCAGTGGTTTTAGATTCAACCGAGAACTTATGACAGAGAGTTTTGCGCAACTATTTGAAGAGAGCCTGACAAAAGTCCAACTGCAACCCGGCAAGTTGATCACCGGCGAAGTGGTGTATATGGACGAAGAAGTCGTGGTAGTCCACGCTGGTTTGAAATCCGAAGGTGTTATTCCCCTCGCCGAATTCAAAGACGCGAATGGCGAAGTTTCCATCAAGGTCGGAGACATCATTGAGGTCGTCGTGGAGGCCATCGAAGATGGCATGGGCGAAACCCGCCTGTCACGCGAAAAAGCCTGCCGCGCCAAGGCTTGGGTCGACCTGGAGAAGGCATTCGAGAATCAATCCATCGTCACCGGCGTAATGACTGGTAAGGTGAAGGGTGGTTATACCGTCACGGTTAACACTGTTCGCGCATTCCTCCCGAGCTCTCTGGTTGATGTCCGTCCGGTTCGCGACCCCAGCTATCTCGAAGGCAAAGAACTTGAATTTAAAGTTATCAAGATCGACCAGAAGCGCAACAACGTGGTCGTCTCCCGCCGCGCCGTGGTGGAAAAAGAAATCTCCGCCGAGCGCGAGGCGCTCCTGTCCGGTCTCGAAGAAGGCCAGATCGTCAAGGGCGTGGTCAAGAACCTTACTGATTACGGCGCGTTTATCGACCTCGGCGGCATCGATGGCCTGCTGCACATCACTGACCTCGCATGGAAGCGCGTCAAGCATCCGTCCGAATTGCTCAAGATCGGCGACGAGATCGAAGCGAAAGTACTGCGCTATGACCGCGAACGCAACCGCGTATCGCTCGGCCTGAAGCAGCTCGGCGACGATCCGTGGGTGGACATCACCCGGCGCTATCCGGAAGGCACGCGCCTCTTCGGCAAGGTAACCAACATTACCGATTACGGTTCATTCGTCGAGATCGAGCCGGGCGTGGAAGGCCTGGTGCACGTGTCCGAGATGGACTGGACCAACAAGAATGTTCATCCCACCAAGGTGGTGCAGCTGGGCGATGAAGTCGAGGTCATGATCCTCGACATCGACACCGAGCGCCGCCGCATTTCGCTTGGCATGAAGCAGTGCAAGCCGAACCCGTGGGAAGAGTTTGCCGTCAATCACCAGAAAGGCGAGCATGTCAAAGGCAAGATCAAGTCGATCACCGATTTCGGTGTTTTCGTTGGCCTCGAAGGCGGTATTGATGGCTTGATTCACCTGTCTGATCTCACCTGGTCGCGTCCTGGCGAAGAAGCCGTGCACGATTTCAAGAAGGGCGATGAAGTGGAGGCGATTATCCTGGCGGTTGATCCTGAGCGTGAGCGCATCTCGCTGGGCATCAAGCAGTTGGAAACTGATCCCTTCTCCGGTTTTGTGGCACAGTACGGCAAGGGCTCCATCGTCAAAGGTACGGTGGCGAGCGTTGAAGCCAAGGGCGCTGTTATCAAGCTCGCGGAAGGCGTCGAAGGCTATCTACGCGCTTCTGAAATCTCGCGCGAGCGCATCGAGGATGCCCGTACGTTGCTGAAGGACGGTGATGAGGTGGAGGCGAAAATTACCGCCATTGACCGTAAAAACCACAAGCTCACGCTCTCGGTCAAGTCCAAGGACATGGAAGAGGAGAACGAGGCGGTGCAGGAATATACCCGCAAGAGCGTTGCCGGGACCACCTCTTTGGGCGATAAACTCAAGGAAAAGCTCGGCAGTCAGGACAATTCCGAGGTATGAGCCGGGGCGCCAAAAATAATGGGCGCCACGACCTTGAAACTTCTCGACTTATTTTCTATAGGTAGAGATTGAGTATGACGAAATCTGAACTTATCAGCCTGCTGGCGGCGAAGCAGCCTCAGCTGGATTACCGGGATGTCGAACTGGCGGTGAAGGAGCTGCTGGAACAGATGTCCTCTGCCTTGGCTACGGGAGACCGTATCGAGGTGCGTGGGTTTGGGAGTTTTTCCTTGCATTACCGCCCACCGCGTACCGGCCGCAATCCGAAGACGGGTGCGGCGGTTCAGGTGCCGGACAAGTTTGTGCCCCACTTCAAACCCGGTAAGGAACTCAGGGAGCGCGTCAATAATAATAACGGGGTGGAGTAATCACCCGTTTTGTGAATCTGATGTGGTGTGAAACGGCATGTGGGCGACCAATGCCGTTTTTTTATGGCCGAAAACCAGATAAAAATAAAATATTATGGTTAGATATCTATATCTCTCTGCACGTATCTAATTTTCAGGAGGTCCTATGAAGCGGATCTTGTATACCATACTAATAGTGCTCACCCTGATCGTTGGCATTACCTTCGCCATTCAAAACAGGCAGGTGATTGAGGTCAGCTATTATTTCGGACTCAAATGGAGTGGGCCGCTATCCCTGGCACTTCTGGCTACGCTGGCGGTGGGCATTGTCCTTGGATACCTGGCGAGCCTGAGAATGGTGGTACGCATGCAGCGGCAACTGGTGCAGGCGCGCAAGGAGGTTCGCCAGATCGAACAGGAAGTGGTCAACCTGCGAGCGCTTCCGATCAAAGATGTCATTTGATTCCACAGACCTGTTCTGGCTGCTGTTACCCTTGGCGGCGGCTTCCGGGTGGTTGGCAGCCCGGCTGGAACAAAAACGGCATGCCCGGCAATCCCTTGATCTGCCGTCGGCCTATTTCAAGGGCCTGAATTTTCTCTTGAATGAACAACCAGACAAGGCCATCGAGGTGTTCATCCAGGTGCTCGAAGTGAATTCGGATACCGTCGAAACACATCTCGCCTTGGGGAATCTGTTTCGCCGCCGTGGTGAAGTCGAGCGCGCGATACGTGTCCATCAGAATCTGATTGCGCGCCCCGCCCTGGACAAGGAGCAGCGCTCGCACGCGCTCTTGGAGCTTGGCCAGGATTATCTCAAGGCGGGTCTGCTGGATCGTGCGGAAAGTCTGTTTCTGGAGTTGTCCGAAATTCGCGCGCACAGCGAGCAGGCGCTGAAATTGCTGCTGCATATCTATCAGCAGGAAAAAGAGTGGGAGAAGGCGATAGCCATCATGCGCAAGCTCTCGCGCCTGTCCGGGAAGAAGCTCGATGATGTGATTGCTCAGTATTATTGTGAGCTCGCCGACCAGGCCTACGCGCGGAAGGACTATTCGACAACGAGGGATTTCCTGAAACAGGCATTTAGCGCGGACGAAAACTGTGTGCGCGCCAGCATTCTGCTGGGCGACCTGGAAGTACAGCAGGGAAAGTACCGGGAAGCCATTCAGGCCTGGCGTAAAGTCGAGCAACAGGATGTGCACTACCTGGGTGAGGTGGCCGGCCGGATCGCCGAGGGATTTCGGAAGTTGGACGACGACCAGGGATTGCATGATTATTTTCATGACGCCTTGCAGCAGCATGGCGGGGTAGCACTGGCGCTGACATTTTCCGACATTATTCGAAACCGTGAGGGTGTCAAGGCGGCCGAAAAATTTGTGGTGGATTGGTTGCGCCGGCGGCCGAATGTCCACGGTCTGCACCAGCTCCTGGAACTCAATCTTGCCGAGGCCGATGGCCCGGCGCGAGACGATCTAATATTGTTACGCGGCATCATCGAGGAACTGCGTGCCCAACACTTGGGCTATGTCTGTGGTCAGTGCGGGTTCAAGGGAAAATCTCTGCACTGGATATGCCCGAGTTGTAATCGCTGGAATACCATCAAGCCGGTGCAGGAGGACTGAGTGGCTGGTTCGCGTGTGATTGTGGCCCTGGATTTTGCCGATGCCCCCGAAGCGCTGGCGTTCGCGGCGCGCGTGACGCCGTCCGAGTGTCGTCTCAAGATCGGGCTTGAGCTTTTCACGGCCGCCGGACCGGACCTGGTCACGCATCTGGTCACGAAAGGATTCGATGTGTTTCTCGACCTTAAATTTCATGATATTCCCAATACCGTTTCGCGGGCGTGTTTGCGGGCCGCCAATCTGGGTGTGTGGATGTTGAATGTACATACCCTGGGTGGCGGAAAAATGCTTGCAGCCGCCCGTGAAGCCATTGACCGTGCCTCGCATCGACCGCATCTGATCGGTGTGACGCTCTTGACGAGCCATGGCGAGGAAGAAGTAAGCCAAATCGGTTTGCGCGACGACGTCAAACGGGGTGTGCAACGTTTGGCCGAGCTCGCGCGTCATTCCAGACTCGATGGCGTGGTATGTTCCGCACAAGAGGCCGCGGCGCTGCGTCAGCTGTGCGGCAGCCATTTCCTTCTGGTCACGCCCGGTATCCGGCTGGCCGGATCGCCGGCCGATGATCAGCGCCGGACGCTGACGCCGTCGGAGGCCATCGCCCAGGGCGCGGATTATCTGGTCATAGGACGTCCCATCACGCGTGCCGTCGATCCGTTGTCTACGCTGGCGGCGATCAACCGGGAAATACTGGTACATTAGCGATTTTTGACGGAAACGTAACTGGCTAGATGAGTGATTGGCGTATGATCGACAGCAGGACGAAATGTCCGGATAATATCGCTATTCAGCGCTCCCAGAGCGCTATTCGATAGCGCCCATACCAGGACAAGAACGGACGTGTTACCCAAACTCCTTGAAAAAATCACCAAGTCCAAAGTGCTGGTGGTGGGCGATGCCATGCTTGACCGCTACTGGTATGGAGAGGTCGAGCGCATTTCTCCCGAAGCACCTGTGCCGGTGGTGGCGGTAAACCGCTCGGATGAGCGCGCCGGCGGCGCGGCCAACGTGGCCCGTAGTGCACGGGCGCTGGGGGCAAGTTGTGCCTTGCTTTCCATTACCGGCGACGATGTTGATGCGGACAGCCTCGAGCGATTGCTTGATGCGGATGGAATCCGCTGTTTTCTGCAGCGCGATAAATTACTCAATACCACGATCAAGTTGCGTGTCATATCGCGCCATCAGCAGCTTCTGCGCATCGACTTTGAATCCCCGGTCAGCAAAGATGCGCGCGTGAAGTTACTCGATCACTATCTCAAGCATGTGTCGGAGTATGACGTAGTGATTCTTTCTGACTACGGCAAGGGGGGTCTTGGCTATATCCAGGAAATGATTCATGCCGCCCGCAGCGCCGCCAAACCGGTGATGGTGGACCCCAAGGGGCGTGATTACAGCGGCTACCGTGGCGCGACATTGATTACGCCGAACCGCAAGGAATTTGAGCTGGTGGCCGGACACTTTCACGATAATACGGATTTGGTGAAAAGGGCCTCGGCCATGGCCACGGAGTTGGAACTGGATGGGGTGCTGGTGACGCGTGGCGAGGAAGGCATGAGCCTTATCGAGCGGAATGGACGCGCATTGCACATGCCGGCGCGCGCCCGCGAAGTCTTTGACGTCACGGGCGCAGGCGATACCGTGATTGCGGCCATCGGCTGTGCCTATGCCGTGGGTGGAGCCACGGAAGATGCGCTGCATCTCGCCAATGTGGCGGCAGGCATTGTCGTTGGCAAGCTCGGTGCGGCGACGGCCACGCCGGAAGAAATTCTCCACGAGTTGGCGATTGAGGGGGTCTGATGTACGTTGTCACAGGTGGTGCCGGATTTATTGGTGCGAATATTGTCAAAGGGCTGAATGATCGCGGCATCACGGATATTCTCGTGGTGGATAACCTCGAGAAGGCCGACAAGTATCGGAACCTCGTGGATTGCGAAATCGCGGACTACCTGGACAAGCGGGATTTCATCACGCGCGTCGCGGAAGGAAAGTTTGCACGCAAGTTCAAGGCGATCTTTCATGAAGGCGCCTGCTCCGACACCATGGAACACAATGGCGTCTACATGATGACCAACAACTACGAATATTCGAAGACGCTGCTGCACTATTGCCAGGCGAAGAAGATTCCCTACCTGTACGCGTCTTCGGCGGCGACCTATGGCGCAGGGAAAACCTTCAAAGAATCGCGTGAATTTGAGGCACCGCTCAACGTCTATGGTTATTCCAAGTTTCTGTTCGATCAATATGTGCGCAAGGTCTTGCCAAAAAAGACGGCGCAGATCGCCGGTTTTCGTTATTTTAACGTATACGGCGACCGCGAGCAGCACAAGGGTCGTATGGCCTCGGTGGCATTCCACCAGTTCAACCAATTTCGGGACAGCGGTAAGGTGAAGCTTTTTGAAGGTTGTGATGGCTACGCGAACGGGGGGCAGCAGCGTGATTTTATTTCGGTGGAGGATGTGGTCGCCGTGAACTTCTTCTTCCTGGACCACCCGCAGAAAAGCGGCATTTTTAACGTTGGCACCGGTAAAGCCCAGCCATTTAACGATGTGGCAAGCTCCGTAGTGAACAGCCTGCGCCAGGCGGAGGGCAAAGCCGGACTTGATCTTCGTCAGCTGCAGAGCCAAGGGCTCATTGAATATATTCCTTTCCCAGAGGCGCTTAAGGGAAAGTACCAGAGCTTTACCCAGGCGGATATCAGTGCCTTGCGCAAGGCTGGCTACAAGAAACCGTTTCTGACCGTAGATGAAGGCGTCAGCCGCTACATGGGACGATTGTTGAAAAAAGTAAAGAAACAGTAAACATGCTTGCGACGTATTCGCTAACCTAATCGATCGACTTGATATAGCTACCGCCATGAAAAAGAATATGCTGGAAAACAAGATTGTCTCGGTTGTTGGTCTTGGTTATGTAGGATTGCCGCTCGCTGTCGAGTTTGGCAAGCGACTGAGCACCATCGGCTTTGATCTGAACAAGACGAAGCTCGCCAACTACAGAAAGTTTTGCGATCCGATGGGTGAGATGACTGAACAGGATCTGCGTTCCGCCTCGAAACTAACTTATACGAGCGATCCAGGCGAGCTTGCCAAGGCGGACTTCTTTATCATTGCCGTACCCACGCCGGTGGACGATGCCCATCAGCCGGATTTCAGCCCCCTGGATTCCGCATGCAAGATCATTGCCCCGCACATGAAAAAAGGCGCGATCGTCATATTCGAATCGACCGTGTATCCCGGAGCGACGGAGGAGGTTTGTATCCCCGTACTCGAAAAGGGGTCCGGAATGAAATGGATGCAGGATTTTCATGTTGGGTATTCTCCTGAGCGCATCAACCCAGGTGATAAAGAGCATACCCTGACCAGCATTATTAAAGTGGTTTCAGGAGACGATAACAATACGCTCGAAGCCGTTGCCCAGCTATATGAATCCGTTGTCAAGGCTGGGGTGTTTCGTGCCTCCAGCATCAAGGCGGCAGAGGCGGCGAAGGTTATCGAGAATACCCAACGCGATCTCAACATCGCCTTGATGAATGAGCTGGCTATTATCTTTCACAAGCTTGGCATCGATACGCTTGAGGTTCTGGAAGCAGCTGGGACAAAGTGGAATTTTCTTCCATTTCGTCCAGGACTGGTTGGCGGTCATTGTATTGGTGTCGATCCTTACTATCTGACACATAAAGCCGAGCGCATGGGATATCACCCGGAGGTCATTCTGGCTGGTCGTCGTATTAACGACGGCATGGGTAAATATATCGCCGAGCAGACCATCAAGCAGATTATCCAGGCAGGGCTTTCCGTGAATGGATGTCATGTCATTGTTCTCGGCATCACGTTCAAGGAAAACTGCCCGGACGTACGTAACTCACGCGTCATCGATGTCATCAATGAACTGAAAACCTTTGGTGTGCAGGTATCCGTACATGATCCTGTAGCGGATGCGCAGGAAGCGTCTCACGAGTATGGCGTTAAATTGAGCGACTGGAAGGATCTTTCGCCCGCCCGCGCCATGGTGGCGGCCGTTGCCCACAACGAATTTCTGACGATGGGAATGACCGACCTGCTCAAGAAGCTGGAACACGGCGGTTGTTTCATTGACGTCAAGTCGCGCTTCAGCGCCAAACAGATTGCCGCCGCCGGCGCACATGTGTGGCGTTTGTAGGCCAAGTGGCCGGACTGATGTCGAGGGAGAATAAGGTACTGCGAAAATGGTATCTGGTTTATAGCAAGCCACGGCAGGAGCCGGTGGCGAAGGTAAACCTGGAGCGGCAGGGATATGAGACATATCTTCCATTCATGCGCGCACCAAAGCGTCGCAAAGGCAGAATGGTGCCCGTCGTCTCACCCATGTTCCCTCGATATTTGTTTATTCATCTGAACAGCGAAACGGATAATTGGGCGCCCATCCGTTCGACCCTGGGTGTTGTTTCTATCGTCCGTTTCGGACGCATTCCATCCGAAGTGCCGGATAGGTTAATTGCCGCACTGCGCGCGCGCGAGGATGCAACAGGTATTCATGTATTGCCACCGGACGAGTACAAAGCCGGGGCTCGGGTGCGCATCACTCAGGGGGGGTTTGCCGGGTATGAAGGGATATTCCATTCTGCAAATAGCCGCCAGCGGGTTACGGTTTTGCTGGACTTTCTGGGCCGGCGTGCGCAGGTCCATGTCGACACGGATTTCATCGAGCCGGCCAGTTAACCCCCTGATTGCCTTGATCTGCATGAATAAATGTATATAGTGTTCATTAGATGAACACTAGAACTGACAGGGAAGAGCAGTTGGTGCTCGAGGTACTCGATGCGGTCGGTAAACGCAGTGACCTCAGCCAACGGAGCCTCGCAGGTGACATGGGCATAGCGCTGGGGCTCGCCAATTCCTACCTCAAACGCTGCATACGTAAAGGTTTTATCAAAATCAGCGAAGCACCTGCCAATCGCTATCTTTATTACCTCACTCCCAAAGGCTTTACCGAAAAAAGCCGCCTCACCGTCAAATACCTGTCCACGTCCTTTGCCTTCTACCGCAAAGCGGGCGAGTCCTGCAACGAGGTTTTTGCCAAGTGCGAAGCCAATGGCTGGTCTCGAATTCTGTTGTATGGCATGTCCGACCTGGCCGAGATCGCCCTGCTCCGTGGACAGGAGATGAGCGTTGAGGTGGTTGGTATCGTGGATCCGCATACCGAGCGCCGGCGGCTGGCCGGCGTTCCCGTCTGGCGGACCTTTGGGGATGCCGGGTTGTTTGATGCCTGTGTGCTGACGGAGCTGAATTCGCCATTGCTGGGTTACGAGCAGTTGTTAAAGGTGGTTGACCGGGAACGTGTGCTGGTGCCGGATATTTTGCGGCTCGAATAGCCCGTTGAGCTGAAGAAATGGTTCTTTCCCCTGCTGGGTCTTAGGGGAGCGGGGAAATAGGCGGTTGCTGTGTGGAACAGGGTAGTGTTCTGCATGGCGGTAGCGTGCCAAAATACAAGAAATAACCATAGAACATAGGTAATAAAATATGAAAGTCCTGATCACGGGAGTGGCCGGGTTCATCGGCTCGACATTGGCTATAAGACTGCTGGCACGCGGCGATACCGTCTATGGTATTGACAACATGAACGATTACTACGACGTGACGCTCAAGGAAGCACGTCTCAAACGCATTCTGGGAAATCCGCATTTCCAGTTTCAGAAACTGGATATTGTGGATCGGAATGGAATGGCGGAGCTGTTTAAAGTCCAGCGCTTCGATGCCGTGATGCACCTGGCGGCCCAGGCAGGCGTCCGATATTCCATTACGAACCCGCAAGCCTATGTGGATGCCAATCTGGTCGGGTTCGGTAATATTCTGGAAGGTTGTCGGCATGGTGGGGTCAAGCATCTTGTCTTTGCCTCTTCCAGTTCGGTGTATGGTGCCAACACCAAACTCCCATTTTCCGAGCATGACAACGTGGACCATCCGGTTTCACTGTATGCGGCCACAAAGAAAGCCAATGAGTTGATGGCACACAGTTATGCTCATCTCTACAAGCTGCCCTGCACCGGCCTGCGTTTCTTTACGGTATACGGGCCATGGGGCAGGCCGGACATGGCGCTCTTCAAATTTACCAAAGGAATCCTGGAGGGAGCGCCCATTCCGGTATTCAACAGTGGAAAGATGGTGCGCGACTTTACCTATATCGACGATATCGTCGAGGGTGTGGTGAGAACGATTGACAGTACCGCCAAACCACAGGCCGGTTGGTCAGGAAATGCTCCGGATCCGGCCACGAGTTACGCGCCCTACCGCGTTTACAATATCGGCAATAATCAGCCTGTTGAGCTGATGCGATACATCGAGGTGTTGGAACAATGTCTGGGCAAGAAGGCCAAGCTCGATTTGTTGCCGATGCAGGACGGGGATGTGCCTGCCACCTATGCCGATACCGAGAACCTTGAAAAAGATGTTGGTTTCAGGCCCCGCACCACGGTCGAGACCGGGATTGCGCGGTTCGTGGAGTGGTATAAATCCTATTATAATTAAGGCAGCCTGATTTCCTACCTAAAGGTTCTTTACCTAAAATTATGACAGTTAATCCCGTAATCCTTTCCGGTGGGTCAGGCTCAAGGCTGTGGCCACTTTCGCGCGAGCATTACCCCAAACAACTCCTCTGTTTGATTGGCGAACAGACATTGCTGCAACAAACCGTATCGCGCCTGAACGGCATGGAGGATGTCGCCGACCCAGTGCTGGTGTGCAATGAAGAACACCGTTTCCTGATTGCCGAACAGATGCGGCAACTGGGAAGAACGCCGGCGGATATCATCCTTGAGCCGGTTGGCCGGAATACGGCGCCCGCGCTGACGCTGGCGGCTTTCGCGCTGAACAAGAAAGACCCGGACGCGCTGATGCTGGTGATGCCTGCCGATCATATTATCCAGGATGTCCCCGGATTTCATGCGGCGGTGCAACAGGCGGTTGAGCTTGCCGCGAGAGGGCGGCTGGTCACCTTTGGTATTCGTCCTAACGCACCCGAAACGGGATATGGTTACATCCGACAGGGCAAGGGCAATGAGGTGGCGGCTTTTGTAGAAAAGCCAAATGCAGAAACGGCTCGGCAGTATCTCGCGTCAGGCGAATACCTGTGGAACAGCGGTATGTTCATGTTGCAGGTGGCGACCTGGATCAATGAACTAAACCAGCACGAACCGGTGATGCTTGAGTCTTGCCGCTCCGCCTACGAGCAAGGGCAGCGCGATGGCGTTTTTTACCGCGCCAATGCCCAGGCTTTCAGCAGTTGCCAATCTAATTCCATTGACTATGCCGTCATGGAGAAAACCGACAAGGCCTCTGTCGTTGCCCTGGATGCCGGTTGGTCGGACATCGGCGCCTGGTCCTCTCTATGGGAAGCCTCTGAAAGAGACTCGCAAGGTAACGTGGTGCAAGGGGATGTTTACCTGCATGAGACGCAAAATGCCTTGTTGATTTCACAACACCGTTTTTTGGCCGCGGTGGGGCTGGACAATATTATTGTTGTCGAGACACCCGATGCTGTTCTTGTCGTCCATAAAGATCACGCGCAGAACGTAAAGGAAGTGGTCAATCAGCTTAAGCGGCAGAAGCGCAGCGAATACCAGACCCATCGCAAAGTGTATCGGCCGTGGGGATACTACGAAGGTATTGATGCCGGACAGCGGTTTCAGGTCAAGCGGCTGATGGTGCATTCCGGCGCGGTCTTGTCGTTGCAGATGCATCACCACCGCGCCGAACACTGGATTGTGGTCAAGGGCACAGCCAGGGTGACGCGGGGAGACGAGGTCTTTATGCTTACTGAAAACCAGTCCACCTACATTCCTTTAGGCGAGAAACATCGGCTTGAAAACCCGGGAAGCATTCCGCTCGAAATCATCGAGGTGCAGTCCGGAAGCTACCTCGGTGAGGATGACATCGTGCGGTTCGAAGACCGGTATAACCGGCTCCCATCATGAGCCAGGTGGCTGACCCAAGAAAGAGGCGGGTGGCGGACATCGTTACGCATCTGCGCTCGGCGCTTCCCGACGTGGTAGCGGTTTACCGCTTTGGGACGTGGGGGACGGTTGCGGAACGGGCCGATAGTGATCTGGATCTCGCCGTACTCGTGCCGCAGCGCCTGCCGGTGGCGCGGTCCTGGGAGATCGCCCAGCAGCTTGCCACCCTCGCCGGATGCCATGTGGATCTGGTGGATCTGCGTGCGGCATCCACGGTCATGGCGGCTCAAATCGTATCGCAAGGCGAGCGCCTCTACTGTTCCGATGATCGGCAATGCACCGAGTATGAGGACTACACCTATTCCGCCTACGCGCGACTCAATGAAGAACGGCGCGAAATCCTGCAGGACATCCGGAAGCGGGGCAGCGTCTATGGTTGATGACGTGCTGCTGAACAAGATTGCCAGCATTGAGCGCTGTCTCAAGAGAGTCGAGGAAGAGTATCGTGGCCATGAACAGGAGCTCCACAGCAATTTCACACGCCAGGATTCGATTGTCCTGAACCTGTTGCGCGCCTGCGAAGCGTCTGTTGATCTCGCTATGCACCTCGTGAGGACGAAGAAGCTTGGTCTTCCACAAGAAAGCCGCGAGGCATTCACGCTGCTGGAACAGGCCGGCATGTTGAGTACTGAACATGCCGCGCGCATGCGGGCCATGGTCGGTTTCCGCAATACCGCCGTGCACGAATACCAGAAGTTGAGCCTTGACGTGGTCAAGGCCATCCTGGAAAAGCATCTCGATGACTTCCGCCGCTATACGGCGGTGTTGTTGCGATCTGAAAGTAATAAATAGTTAATTTTAGGATCAAACATGGCAAAGAAAGCATTGATCACCGGCATTACCGGACAGGACGGGGCATACCTCGCCGAATTTCTGTTGAAAAAGGGTTACGAGGTTCACGGCATCAAGCGTCGTACCTCATTATTTAACACCGATCGAATCGATCATCTGTATCAAGACCCGCATATGAAGGGACGGAAGTTCGTTCTGCACTACGGAGATATGACTGATTCCAGCAGCCTCATACGCATTGTGCAGCAGGTCCAGCCGACTGAAATCTATAACCTTGCTGCGCAAAGCCACGTGGCCGTGTCGTTCGAAGAGCCGGAGTACACGGCCAATTCCGATGCTCTTGGGACGTTACGGTTGCTGGAAGCAATACGTATTCTTGGATTAGAAAAGAAAACGCGTTTTTATCAGGCCTCCACCTCGGAACTATACGGCAAGGTTCAGGAAATTCCACAACGCGAAACCACCCCGTTTTATCCACGCTCACCATACGCGGTGGCTAAGCTCTATGCCTACTGGATCACCGTAAATTACCGTGAAGCCTATGGCATGTATGCCTGCAACGGGATACTTTTCAATCACGAGAGTCCCACCCGCGGCGAGACTTTCGTGACCCGCAAGATCACCCGAGCGTTGGCTCGTATCAAGCTGGGTCTGCAAGACTGTCTTTATCTCGGCAACATGGATTCCAAGCGTGACTGGGGCCATGCGCGTGATTATGTCGAAGCCCAGTGGCTGGTACTGCAACAAAAGCAACCTGATGATTTTGTCATCGCCACCGGTGAGCAGTACAGCGTAAGGGATTTCGTCAATGCCGTTGCCCGGGAGCTTGGTATTGTCATTCAATGGCGAGGCAAGGGGCTGAAAGAGACAGGAGTTGTCAGCCAAACCGACAGCACCGGAAAAACCGGCCCGAAGAAAGGGCAAACCATTGTTCGCGTCGATCCACGCTATTTTCGTCCAACGGAAGTCGAGACGTTGCTGGGTGACGCCACCAAAGCAAGAAAGAAGTTGGGATGGAAACCAAAGATCAAATTCCAGGACTTGGTTGCTGAAATGGTGCGTGCGGATCTGGATGCATCAGAGCGCGACAGCCTGGTCAAGAAGTTCGGTTACTCTGCCTACGATTTTCACGAATAGGCCATGAAGCCGGACAGCAGAATCTACATCGCTGGCCATCGGGGACTGGTGGGATCGGCACTCATGCGACGTCTGAAGGCGGGTGGTTATGCCAACATCGTTACCCGCACACACTCGGAACTCGATCTTGTTGACCAGGCCGCAGTAAATACCTTCTTCAAGAGCGAGAAGCCGGAGTATGTTTTTCTCGCCGCCGCGAAGGTTGGTGGTATTCATGCCAACAATACCTACCGTGCTGATTTCATTTATCAGAATCTCATGATCGAATCTAACATCATTCACGCTGCCTATTTGAATGGTGTGAAAAAGCTTCTCTTTCTCGGTTCAAGCTGCATATACCCCAAGCTCGCACCCCAGCCCATGAAAGAAGAGCATCTTCTGACCGGGCTGCTGGAAGCAACCAATGAGCCCTATGCCATAGCCAAGATCGCCGGCATTAAAATGTGTGGCGCGTACAACAGCCAGTACGGCACGAATTATATTAGCGCCATGCCAACGAATCTCTTCGGCCCCGGCGATAATTACGATTTGCAGAATTCCCATGTGCTGCCTGCGCTGATCAGAAAAATGCATGAGGCCAAAACCAATGGTGGGAAGGAGGTTGTTGTTTGGGGCACGGGAACACCGCAGCGAGAATTTCTGTACAGCGATGACCTCGCCGATGCATGTGTTTTTCTGATGGAGAGCCGCAACGCCAAGGATATCGGTGAGTTTGTAAACATAGGTTCAGGCCGGGAGGTTACCATACGTGAACTGGCTGAACTCGTGGCGGAGGTGGTTGGTTTCAATGGCAGATTGGTGTTTGACAGTTCGAAACCGGATGGAACCCCGCGCAAGTTGCTGGATGTGTCCCGGCTTCATTCACTCGGATGGCAGTCCGTCACGAGTCTGCATGACGGTGTTAAGAAGGCCTATGCAGATTATCTCACCAGGACGAGTTGAACGCGCAGCGTTGCAAGAATATTCAATATCTACTCTCTTTCTTGATCATTCAAGGATGGGGTCGCCTACGATGATTTCCTACAGAAGGCCACCAGTAATTGATAGAAGAAGTTGAAGATGTGCTTGTGACGAATCGTCTCTCGGGTTCTCTGTTCATGTCCTGGCACCATCAAGGTAATGAATGCTGTATATCCAAACACTGAAATCCGAACGTTTTCGCCGTCTTTCAAAAGAGGGTTTCTGGATTGTCCTCGGCCAGGCAGCAGCCGTGGTTGGTTCCCTGTTTGGGATGCGACTGCTTACCGAGCTGCTCGGCCCGGCTGCGTACGGGGAGCTTGCCCTAGGGATGACTGTAGCTACGCTGGTCAATCAGACCGTACTCGGGCCACTGAGCAATGGAGTAACCCGCTTCTATGCACCGGCGGTGGAACAGGGCGATCTCGGCGGCTATTTGAATGCGGTACGCCGACTGGTGATATCCGCGACCGGGATCATCGTTCTCATGGTTCTTCTTGCGGTCGCCGGCCTCCTGATTGCCGGGCAAACGGAATGGATTACCATCGTAACCGCAGCCCTCATTTTTTCCATCCTTAGTGGTTACAACTCGACCCTCAGCGGCATCCAGAATGCCGCTCGCCAACGATCCATTGTGGCGTTCCATCAAGGAATGGAATCTTGGGCGCGGTTTCTGGCCGCTGCCGCATTAATGGTATGGCTGGGCGCTACCAGTACGGTGGCCATGATCGGCTATGCCATGGCAGCCACCCTAGTGCTCGGATCTCAGTATGTGTATTTTCGTAAGATTGTTCCCGTGCACATAACCGGGGCAGATAAAGAAAAAAACTGGCAACAACAAGTATGGAAGTATTCATGGCCATTTGCCTCGTGGGGAGTTTTTAGCTGGGCCCAACAGGCATCCGATCGCTGGGCATTGGGGCTTTTCGCGACGACCCAAGAGGTGGGTTTGTACGCAGTGCTCTTCCAGTTGGGGTACTACCCAATCTCAATGGCTACTAGTATGGCCATGCAGTTCATGGCCCCCATTTTCTACCAGCGAGGTGGGGATGCAAGCGACAGCCGACGCAACGCCAACGTAAACAGCCTTAGCTGGCGTCTAACCTGGTCGGCTCTGAGTGTGACAGGCGTGGCCTTCCTGGCGTCTCTTCTATTTCACGCGCAGATATTTCAAGTTTTAGTGGCAAAGGAATACGAGGCCGTGTCATACCTATTGCCGTGGGTGATGCTTGCTGGTGGGGTGTTCGCAGCTGGCCAAACCATTGCACTCAGCCTCATGAGCCAAATGAAAACGCATCCAATGATGGCGGCCAAAATTGTGACAGCGCTGTTGGGTGTCATATTGAACTTTTCAGGCGCTTATTGGTATGGCACTACCGGTATTGTCATCGCAGGAGTGTTATTTTCTGTGTCGTATTTTATATGGATGGCAGTGCTTTCATTAAGAACAGCGGCCGATAGATGCACTTAAGAGAGATGAAATGAAAGTTAAGAGTCAGATAAAGAAATTTCTAATTAAATTAGGCGCTTGGTATCCACTGAATCTATTAAGAATGGCCCCTGAGGTTCTATGTTGGCTGAGATCAGGCTGTTGTGGTGTTGCGCCACATCCAATCAAGATGATGGTGGTAGGGGCCTACTTAAAACAATTCTCGATAGACGACTTTATCGAAACGGGAACATACCTTGGGGATACGCTAGGCTATATTTCCAGAAGCGGAGTTCGGTGCACAAGTATTGAACTGTCGCAAGAACTTTACGAGGCGGCACGTAAGCGATTTCATGGGCATAAGAATGTAATACTTGTGCAGGGAGACAGTGGTCAAAGACTCCCGGAGTTACTTAAAGAAATAAACAAACCAACTCTATTCTGGTTAGATGGGCATTATAGTTCTGGAATTACCGCAAGTGCCGAAACTCACACTCCTATCACTGCTGAACTGCAAGCTATACTCAGTCATTCGGTTAAGGAGCATATAATACTTATTGACGATGCGCGCTGCTTCGACGGTAGAAATGATTACCCAAATCTTGATGATCTGCTCCGGGTAATACGGGAAGAAGGTAGTTATAGTGCCGAGGTTTCAGCAGATATCATTCGCCTTGTCCCTCGCGCGGTGTCATGAATATTCGGACTATACCCTCGTCTCTATTGGTGCCTCAGCTCAGTGCCCAATTCGGCATTGACTCAAGAGAGGCGTTTCGTTCTCTGCATGGTGTCTGTGATTTTGGTACACATAATTGGCTTTTTGTGCCAAGTGCTTGATTGATTGTCCCAGATGCAGTGAGGGGGTTAAGAGTGGGTATCGGAGAAAAGATTGAGACAGGCCTCAACATATGGCGAACCTGGCGTAGGCTGCGCGTAGTTGGCCCGATCGGGGACTTCTATAGAAACGGTGGCCAAGAACAGCTTTACCAGAACCTTCCGATAACACCTGATGATCTTGTGATTGATGGTGGTGGATATCAAGGGGAGTGGACCGATGAGATGCTCTGCCGTTATGGCTGTCGATCAATCCTTTTTGAACCTGTGCCTTCGTTTGCTGAGTCACTGCGAAAACGCTACGCACAGAATAGTCGAGTCGAAGTGCGTGAGGCGGCGCTGTCAAACAAAACAGGCCATACGAGAATAACATTCTCGATGGATGGTTCGAGTATTTTTGCTTCGCCAGGCGATGACACCACTTTCGATATCGGCTTGCTTGATGTCTCTGCGTTCTTGCGGGACCGAGGTATTGAAGAAATAGCCTGTTTGAAGCTCAATATAGAGGGCGGGGAGTACGATGTGTTGGAGCAGCTTATATCACAGAGCCTGCTTGGTACGGTGCGTTGTCTGCTCGTGCAGTTTCATGTGATTGATTCGCAAAGCGAGAGGAGGAGGGCGTCTATTCAAAAAGCTTTGGCAAAGACGCATAAATGCCAGTTCGACTATCCATTAGTGTGGGAATGCTGGACTCGGACAAGTTAGTATTCAAGTAAGCGTGGTGTCCATGCTTATACTGGCTGTGGCCCACTCAAGATTCTTTTCACGATCCATGACCTCTTCCTGAGCTATTCTTTTTCCCAGAAAAACCGCGCAAGCATGTCTGGTTTCTCTAAATAAGATATGGCTGAACTGCAGATCAGAGTTGTTTGTGTTCAGCAGCATTGCTGCTATTGATTTCTACACATTGGATATCGGTTGTATCCACCGAGGGCAAGTGTGATTGTTACTCACGTGATAGGCGGCTTGGGAAACCAGATGTTCCAGTATGCCATCGGTCGTGCGCTCTCTCTGACAAGAGGGGTACCACTTCGATTGGATACTCAAGACTTTGAAGGCTACGCCCTGCATAATGGCTTTGAGCTGGAGCGGATATTCAATATAGATGCCCAACTGGCAAGCGGTAGTGACTTGCGTAAAGTTCTCGGTTGGCGCGCCTTTAGCCCCATCCGTCGGCAGTTGTTTCGCAAGCAACTAGTGAGATTCCAGGGGCCAAGCCTATTTGTAGATAATCTGACTGGTCAACGGCCGCAGATTTCTGCGATGCCAGATATGTCTTATTTGATGGGGAACTGGCAATCAGAAAAGTATTTCAAGTACATTGAAGACACGATTCGCACTGATTTTTCTTTTAAGTTTCCACCCACCGGGCGGAATGCCGAGCTGGCAGAACAAATATGTAATAGCGTCGCAGTCAGTCTGCATGTGCGGAGGGGTGATATCGCGGCAAACCCTGCCTCTTTGGCGATTCATGGCCTTTGCTCTCTGGATTACTATCGGCGTGCTGTTGAGTACGTCACTGCCCACATCGCTCAGCCTGAATTCATCATTTTTTCGGACGATATGCCTTGGGTCCGAGAATATCTTCATGTTGAGCATCCCTGCCATTACATCGAACACAATAAGGGGCCGGAGAGCTATAACGACATGCGCTTGATGAGCCTGTGCCGCCACCACATCATCGCTAACAGTTCGTTCAGTTGGTGGGGGGCTTGGCTGGATCCATGGGGAGACAAAATTGTCATAGCTCCCGATCGTTGGTTTGCATCTGAATTTGATTCATCAGATATCATCCCATCAACCTGGATAAGAATGTAGGGAATTTAGCTGTGCCCATACCATTGTGTTGGTTTTTGCATGCGACCGATTCTCCGGCGATATCTGGGCGTGATCCAATCACTATTTGCGCGGAGACATTCTGGTGACTCCGATGCACCCGAAAATCAGCGTCTGTATCCCGGCATACAATCGGGCAATCGTATTACCAGCGCTCCTCGATTCCATCCTTGCTCAGGATTTCAGTGATTATGAGATCGTCATTAATGAGGATGGATCACCAGAACGCCCCATGATCCGTAGTGTGGTAGAACGCTATTCTGAGCTTTATCCCGACCGGATCAGGTATTTTGAGAATGAGCACAATCTCGGTTACGACGTCAATCTGAGATCGTTGATTGAGCGCGCAAGCGGCGAATACTGCCTGTTCATGGGCAACGATGATCTGATGTGCCCGGGTGCACTTAGAATCGTAGCGGGGGCTATCTCGCGCCACCCCAAGATCGGGGTCTTTCTACGCAGCTATGCGGCCTTTGACAACACGCCCAGCAACATCGTGCAAACGTTTCGTTATTTTGACCGGGAGATATTTTTCCCTGCCGGGGCGAACGCCATCGGTACTCTGTATAGACGTTCGGTTGTAATCCCCGGTGTCACGCTCAACCGTGAAGCAGCTCTGCAATATGCTACTGACCTGTTTGATGGCACGCTGCTTTATCAGATCTATCTGGTCGCAAATATCCTAGTCGAATGGAACGGTGTTTTCTCTCCTGAGATTGTCACTTGGTATCGGAACGGTGGTACCCCAGACTTTGGGAACAGCCCTTCAGAACAGGGAAAATTTGTCCCGCGCACCAGAACAACTGAGTCGTCCGTGCACTTCATGCGCGGCATGCTGAAGATCGCACGCCATGTTGAAGACACGCGCCATGTTGGGATTTACCGTAGCATTCTCAAAGATATCTCGAATTACTCCTACCCAATTCTTGCGGTCCAGGCCGAGAAGTCCTTCTGGGAGTTTTTTGGGTATTACATTGATCTGATCAAACTTGGTTTTGGAAGGCACTTACTATTCCATGCATATTTCTTTTCCATCCTGCTGCTCGGTACCAAGCGCCTAGAAAGGATCATCACCTGGATCAAGCGCAGGTTGGGCCACACCCCGGTTCTTGGCTCGGTATACACGGGTGTTAAGAATCGTGATGCTTGATTTGGTCATGGTCCGGATTGAGAACCGCATCGAGAGGAGGCGTATTGCTCTTTAAGGCCAGACGAGCCGGTTCGCAGGACTGAACATGCCAACCAATACTTTGGTCATCGGTGGCGGGGGCTACATTGGCACGCACTTGATATCCAGACTACTTGAAACAGGCAGACGCGTAACAGTAGTTGGCAGAAGCGAAGTGCCTCAAGGGTCACTGCCGGTCGAGGCTGCATATTGTTCCGGGGATTTTGGTAGTCGCGACATTATTGCCCCCTTACTTGATCAGCACGAGGAAGTGGTTCATTTGGCATATGCGACTGTTCCCAATACATCGTTCGATAATCCTTTGGCGGACTTACTGCAGAATCTGCCGCCCACGGTTCAACTTTTTTCCGAGGTGGCGGCAAGAGGCGGCCGGATGATACTCGTTTCTTCAGGGGGGACGGTATATGGCGAGGCTACCCAGTTCCCTATACGGGAGGATCACCCGACCAATCCCATTTCTCCGTACGGTGTTACAAAACTCACGCTTGAGAAATATGCTCATCTCTATGCCACCACCCATGGTCTGAAAGTGATCTGTCTGCGCCCGGCGAATGCGTTCGGAGTCGGGCAGCGGCCAGATGTAGGGCAGGGATTTGTTTCAACGGCCATCGCGTCTTGTCTGCGTGGGCAGCCCATTAAGGTATTTGGGCAGCGAGGCACAGTTCGTGACTATATTTATGTCAGCGATATTGCCGCTGGCATTGTCAGCGTGCTGGATCGTGGGCGGCTGTCTGAGACTTACAACTTGGGTTCGGGGGTGGGGCAATCCAACATGGATGTCGTGGAGGCCTTTACGCCACTGATGCGAGAGATTGGTTGCGAGATTTGCGTAGAACACCTATCAGAGCGTGTCTTTGACGTGCAGGCAAATGTGTTGGATTCAACGAAGCTCCAGAAACACACAGGCTGGAAACCGAAAGTCGATTTTCACGACGGCCTGGCATGGACGCGTGACTGGTTGAGGGAGTTTTGTGGCTGAGATGTTGTCCGAAAAGAAGGCAGAGTTTCATTCCGACCCGTTGCTGACTGTCGCCATGCCGGTGTTCAATGCCGGCCAATATCTCAGGCTGGCAGTTCTGTCGATATTGAGACAGACGTTTGAGGATTGGGAGTTGCTCATTATTGACGATGGTTCAACGGATAATGCGTTGCAGGAACTGACCGACATTGAGGACCCACGCATCCAAATCATACGGGACGGCCTGAATAAAGGACTTGCTGCAAGATTGAACGAAGCAATAGATTTGGCTCGCGGGACTTATTTTGCACGCATGGACCAGGATGATGTTTCATACCCAGAACGATTTTCCCGGCAAATTGAATTATTGCAGGGCGATCCAAGACTTGATGTAGTTTCTGTTGGCGCTATTACCATATCAGATAACAACGAAGTCACTGGATTGCTGGTGTGCCCAGTTACGCATGAGAAAATCTGCGCGCGGCCCTGGCAAGGGTTCTGTTTTCCGCATCCGGCCTGGATGGGCACGATAGGGTGGTTTCGCAAGCATCGATACGCAACACCCGGACCCTATTTCTGTGAGGATCAGGAGTTATTGTTGCGCACATACAGCGCTAGTCGGTTCGGAGCCGTCGACGAAGTTTTATTCGCCTATCGTGTGCGAGGCAGAAACAATTGGCGAAGGGTGGCTAGGACGCGCTGGACGTTCTTCAAAATCCAATTCTACCATTTTATTGGCTTGAGGAAATTCCATTATGCGAGCCTGGCAATGCTTGTCCTTGCGGTGTTGATTGCTCGTGATTTCACAAGAATGGTCCGGCAGCTTCTTGAATTTCCGCACCATTCTATGGAGAGGACTGATTTATCAATATCGCCAAAATGGCATGAAGTGCTCAATGCAACCTTGAACGGGCCATGATTCTTCCAGTAGATAGCGCAAGCGGTGTTAAAGAGGCGTCACGCCTTGGAAAAACCCCAATATCGGGTTTAGAAGCAGTGCGTCGATGAATACTGTGGCTGAAGATTCCAAAGCAACTTACCCGGCAGAATCGTGGGCCATGAGAATTGCCCGATGCTTAGGTAAAGAAAAAATCGCCTGGTCGCTCCGTCGGCTACACTGCCCGGTTAGTAAAGATGCTTTGGTGCTTGAGGTTGGTTCTGGCGGAAATCCCTACTATCGTGCCAATGTATTGTTGGATGCCTATGAGACCACAGGCGAACGGCATTGGGCGCCATTGGTAGCAGACCGCCCGACAGTTCTCGGGTTTGTTGAGAACCTGCCGTTTCAGGACAAAGCCTTCGATTTCGTGATCGCTTCTCATGTTCTCGAACATTCGCGTGACCCGGTTCGATTCCTCGAAGAGTTACAACGAGTATCGAAGGCTGGCTATATCGAGGTTCCGGATGCATTCATGGAGCGCATTAACCCTTATCCTGATCATAGGCTGGAGATCACCGTACGACAGGGTCGGCTACTTATCCGAAAGAAGGAGAACTGGCAGGTAGATCCCGAGGTTGTTGAGTTGTATGAAGATCGCGTGAAGGCGATCACTACAGGGAAAGTAATCCCGAGTTATCCCTTCGCCTTTCATGTGCGTTATTACTGGAATGACAAAATCGGTTACCAGATTCTCAATCCAGAAACCGTAACGCTGGTTGACGAGGCCGAGCAAGTCAGCGGTTTGCCACAAAAAACAAATCTGCGGAGCAGAGTACATGTCCTGCTTCGTACAGTCACACGCAAGCTGTTCTCACAGCATGGCCGGAATTCGAGAATTGACGTTGTGAAACTACTGCGGTGTACAAAATGCCACCAGAGTGAGCTGAATTCCGGGAATGGAGCGTTGGTATGTCAAAAGTGTGGCAAGCAATACACTGTGCGAAACGGGGTGCCCGATATGACAAATATCCAGAATTAGATGGAATGATAGTTGCGAGTTAATGAGAAACAGCGCAGACGACCAATACGACATTTGTATATAAGTCATTACATGGAAGAATCAGTCATCCCTCGCATGAAGGTACTTAACGTAGTCCATCTGCTCGATGCTGTTACTGGAGGAGGGACCGCCGAACGCACTTTTCAGTTGAGTCGGTTTTTTGCCAAATCCGGTGTGGCATGCAGTGTGTTAACAATGGATATTGGTATTAGCAGGGAGCGCCTTAATCGTTTGCAAGGAGTGGCGGTTATCGCCATTCCTGCCATCTCAAGACGCTTTCCGTTGCCCCTGATCAACCCATTCAGGCTCGTCTCGCTGGTTCGCCAGGCAGATGTGATCCATTTAATGAATCATTGGACGGCGCTTAATGTTTTCGTCTACTGGACTTGTCGAGCTTTGGGGAGGCCTTATGCCGTATGTCCTGCGGGTGCTCTACAGATTTATGGACGTACCGTATTCCTTAAGAAAGCTTATAACTGGATTGTAGGTCGGCGTCTGATTAGGAATGCAGATGCTTGTATTGCCATTACCCAAGCCGAGACTAGGGATTTTCTTGACCATGGAGTAGATACGAGAAGGATTCATATTATTCCTAACGGCATTGACCCGGAGGACTTTTCCGAAGACATATCGCCTGATGAGTTGACCGATTTCAGAAAACGGCATGGTTTAGGCAATCAACCCGTTATTTTGTTTATGGGGCGGCTTAATCCGATCAAAGGGCCGGATCTGTTGCTCGAAGCGTTTATTTCAATATCCAAGATTTTTCCGACGCATCGTTTGGTGTTCGTTGGGCCCGATAATGGCTTGTATCAGAGCCTGAAGAAGACGGTTGATGCAGCTCATCTTGAAGAAAGGATTCATTTTCTGGGGTACCTCGCTGGCAGGGGAAAAGCATGTGCCTATCGAATGGCCGACGTGCTTGTTATACCGTCACGTCAGGAGGCCATGTCCATTGTTGTATTGGAGGCCGGAATCTGTGGAACGCCAGTGTTGGCTACGGATCGCTGTGGACTTGGCGATCTCGCCGCCGAGGGGGTGGTCAGGCTTGTTGAGCCAACCCCTGAGGCGATTTCAAAGGGCCTGCTTGAATTACTCAGGCACCCTGCTGAAATGCGAGAAACTGGCGTAAGGCTAAAACAATCCGTTTTCGAGAACTATCTCTGGCAGACACAGGCACAGCATCATTTGCGTGTATTCCAGGAAATGGCAACCTCAGGCAGGTAGCCAAATTGCAATATTTATTATTACAGGTTTCTTGAAGTGGACCGCCATGCCTCAGCATGTTGAGAAAAGCTGTTACCTGCTCAAGAAATTCTTGGTATGACGATTCTGCCTCCCAGACCGCGGCAGCAGACGTCCGCGGCAATCGCGTGAACAGATGAAGCTGCTTATCATCAGCCAGTATTTCTGGCCTGAAAACTTTCGCATCAACGACCTGACGAAAGAGTTACGCGAACGCGGGCACACAGTCACGGTACTCACAGGTATACCCAATTACCCCTCTGGAAAATTCTTTCCCGGCTACAGCTGGCTCAGGAACATGCATCAGAATTATGAAGGCATCGATGTCTGGCGTGTTCCGCTTGTGCCACGAGGACAGGGCAGTAGATTGCGTCTGGTACTGAACTATTTTTCATTTGCTTTTTTTGCGAGTTTAATGGGACCTTTCTTGTGCCGTGGGAAATTTGATCTTATTTTTGTATATGAACCCTCACCCATCACCGTGGGACTGCCTGCCATTGTGCTTAAAAAAATAAAACGCGCGCCAGTAATGTTCTGGGTGCTTGACCTGTGGCCGGAAAGTCTGGCGGCCGCAGGCGCCATCAACACGAAATGGCTGTTGAATTGGGTGGCGCGGCTGGTGCGTTTCATTTACCGGCGGTGTGATCGCATCCTGATTCAGTCGCGTGCCTTCACGGAGCAGGTCAGTTCCATGGGCGTTGCCCCCGATAAAATTCTTTATTTTCCAAACTGGGCGGAAGAGTTGTTTCAGTTGCATGGAGAGAACGCGCGGCAGGCGGATTCTGTCATCATGCCCGATGGTTTCCGGGTGATGTTCGCCGGAAACATTGGTGTGGCGCAGGATTTCGAGACGATTCTCTCCGCGGCGGAGAGGCTCAAGGATTATGCTGACGTCCACTGGGTGATCGTGGGCGACGGCCGTATGTATGGCTGGGTAAAACAAGAAGTGGAGCGGAGAGGTCTGTCCAAGACCGTGCACATGATGGGACGGCATCCGCTCGAAGCCATGCCGTATTTCTTTTCACAAGCAGACGCGATGCTGGCCTCTCTGGGGCGTGAGCCAATCTTTTCCCAGACAGTCCCCGGAAAGATCCAGTCTTATCTTGCATACGGAAAGCCGATCATCGCCGCGTTGGAGGGCGAAGCAGCGCGTATTGTGGATGAGGCCGGAGCCGGACTGACATGCCCGCCCAAGGATGCTGAGGGACTTGCCAACACGGTATTGGCCATGTACAAGAAGTCAGGATGCGAACGTGAAGCCATGGGAAAGCGCGGAAAAGAGTATTATGCTGCAAATTTTGAACGCGGAATGCTCATCACTCGTTTAGTGCGGTGGATGGAAGAGCTGGACTTGGCCCATCGGTTGGCGGCTGACAGGGCACGTCATTAACTTTCAGCAATAACCTTGCAAAGGGTCATTATCTAATGTCACTTAAAGACAAAATTATTCTCGTCACCGGGGGAACCGGGTCATTCGGGCATGAAATAGTAAATTTTATTCTGAAGCAGGACTTCAAGCAGATCCGAATTTTCAGCCGGGATGAACTGAAGCAGGAAATGATGCGGATCGAAATCAACAACCCCAAGGTGAAATTTCATATAGGCGATGTCAGGGACAAAGATAGTGTTGACGCGGTGATGCGCGACGTTGGCTTGGTGTTTCACGCCGCGGCGCTAAAGCAGGTTCCTTCCTGTGAATTCTTTCCCATGCAGGCGGTATTGACCAATATTATTGGCAGTCACAATGTCATTGAGTCGGCGATTAGTCATGCGGTAAAGAGTGTCGTTTGTCTGGGGACCGACAAGGCGGTTTACCCCGTCAATGCCATGGGAATGACGAAGGCACTGATGGAGAAAGTCGCCCAGGCCGCGTCACGTGAGCTTCAAGACCGTGACACGATCGTTTCTTCCGTGCGGTATGGCAACGTGATGTGCTCGAGAGGTTCGGTTATTCCCTTATTTATCAGGCAAATCAAGGAAAAAAAGCCGATTACGATTACGAATCCAGGGATGACACGCTTTCTCCTGGTTTTGAGGGACGCGATCGACCTGGTAAATTTCGCTTTTCACAACGCACGACAAGGCGACGTGTTCATTCGCAAGGCGCCGGCTTGCACGATTGGCGACCTGGCGACTGCCCTCAAAAACCTTTTTAACTCTAATATACCGCTGCAATACATCGGCACGCGGCATGGCGAAAAGGTCTATGAAACGCTGGCTACGTGCGAGGAACTGCGGCGGGCGGAAGATATGGGCGACTATTATAGGGTGCAGATCGACAATCGCGATCTTAACTACAATAAGTATTTTACAGAAGGTGATTCTGAAGAGACCGCTATCAAGGATTACACTTCGCATAATACGATTCAGCTGAAGGTAAAAGAGGTTGAGAAACTGTTGCTAACCCTGCCTGAGGTCACCTCGGAACTGTGAGCGCGCACAGAGAAGCGGGGGCGGTGAAAAAGATAGGGATTACCGGGATCGACGGCTTGATCGGTTGGCATCTCCGGTGCTTCCTGAACGAATGCGCTAATATTCAGGTCTTGCCCGGCAACCGGGCAAGGTTGGCTACGCAGACTTTGTTGGATGAATTTGTCGTTGGGGCCGACGCCATTGTGCACCTGGCCGGCATGAACCGCGGGGACGACAATGAGATCGAAACCACAAACATTGCTCTGACAGAGGCATTAATCAGCGCGTGTGAAGGCACAGGACGAACACCGCATATTGTTTTTGCATCGTCCACTCATGTGGCACGCGACACGGCCTATGCCAGATCCAAACGCCGATGTGCGCAGCGGCTAGATGAATGGGCAAAGCGCCGGGGCGCACGGTTTACAACATTTGTCATGCCCCATGTATTTGGCGAGTGCGGCAAGCCATTCTACAACTCAGCGGTTTCAACGTTCTGTTATCAGCTGGCCAATGCGCAGCCGCCGCGAATCATACAGGACAGTGCACTTGAATTGATTCACGCGCAACGTGTTGCGGAAAGCATATTCGATGTGATCGAAAATGGACACACCGGCGAGGTTGTCATCAAAGGTTTTCCGATTACCGTTAGCGATGTGTTGAGAAAACTTGGGCATTTCGCACAGTTGTACCGTGATCAGATTATTCCGCCCATCGGAACAGAAATTGATCTGGCCTTGTTTAACACATACCGATCCTATCTCTACCCCACACACTATCCTGTCACCGTCGACAGAAAAACGGACGAACGTGGATCATTGTTTGAGGCGGTCAGAAGTCTTAACGGCGGCCAGTCCTTTATTTCGACAACCAAACCCGGCATTGTCCGCGGAAATCACTATCACCGACGCAAGGTCGAAAGGTTTTTCGTGCTGGATGGAAAAGCCACAATCAGGATTCGGAAGCTGTTTGCAAGTGAAATCCTGGAATTCGTGGTGTGTGGCGATAAACCACAGTACATAGACATACCCACGTTGCATACGCACAACATTACCAACACGGGCGATACGACGCTGACTACTCTTTTCTGGGCCCATGAAATATTCGACGCCGCGCACCCGGACACGTACAGGGAACAAGTATAAGGGGACGACGAATGAGCAAAATAAAGATTATGACCGCCGTGGGCACGCGCCCGGAAATAATTCGCCTGTCTCGAGTTATGTCACATCTCGATGAGCAGGCGGACCATGTCACGGTACATACTGGCCAGAACTATGATTATGAGTTGAATGAGATCTTCTATAAGGAGCTGGGCCTTCGGAAGCCGAATTATCTTCTGGACGCGGCGGGACAGTCAGTTGCGGAAACCATCGGCACTATCCTCATCAAGATTGATCCCATACTTGAATCCGAGAAACCGGATGCATTTCTGGTTTTGGGTGATACCAACAGCTGTCTTGCCGCCATCGCGGCAAAAAAGCGCAAGATCCCTGTCTTTCACATGGAGGCCGGAAACCGGTGTTTTGATCAGCGAGTGCCGGAGGAGACGAACCGGAAAATTATCGATCACATCGCGGACATCAATCTACCGTACAGCGATCATGCGCGAGAGTATCTGTTGCGGGAGGGGATTGCACCAGACCGCATCATCAAGACCGGGAGTCCGATGTACGAGGTGCTAAGTTACTATGCGGGCCTCATTGACAAGTCCAGCGTTCTGGAAAGTCTCGGGCTCAGGAAACACGAGTATTTCGTTGTCAGCGCGCACCGCGAGGAGAATATCGATTCTGACAAGAATCTGGACAAACTAACGGCGGCCTTGAACAAGATCGCAGAGGTCTATGGAAAACGAATTATTGTCTCGACCCACCCCCGCACCAGGAAACGTTTGCAGGATAGAGGCATAGTACTTAACAAAAATATCGAACTGCTGAAACCATTAGGATTTCCGGATTACGTGAACCTGCAGAAAAATTCTTACGCGGTCCTTTCCGACAGCGGAACGATCACCGAGGAATCTTCTATTCTCAACTTCCCGGCATTGAATATTCGCGAGGCGCATGAACGTCCGGAAGGCATGGAAGAAGCTGCCGTAGTAATGACTGGATTGGAAGTTGGTCGAATCATGCAAGCACTTGCTATTGTGGGAAAACAGCCACGCCATTCAGACAGATCCCTGTCGATTGTCCGTGACTATCTGGCGCCAAATGTGTCGGAAAAGGTTCTGCGGATAATCCTGAGCTATACGGACTATGTAAACCGGGTGGTATGGTCGAAGTGACTATGTACAGGCTGGCGGATAACCCGATTACCATTGCCACGAACATCGGTGGCAGATGGTAAGTACAGTGTTGGTAACGGGCGGTGCCGGCTTTATTGGATCCAATTTTGTTCTGAGTTGGTTGGCCGAAACGGGCGGGACGGTGGTCAACTTGGACAAGCTGACCTATGCGGGTAACCTGGAGAATCTTCAGAGGCTGAGGGATGACCCGAGGCATATTTTCGTCAAAGGGGACATTTCAGACAGTGAACTTGTACGAAAATTACTATCGCAGTACAAACCGGCAGCCATCGTGCATTTTGCAGCCGAAAGCCACGTAGACCGCTCTATCCTGGGCCCTGAGGAGTTCATCACAACAAACGTCAATGGCACTTTCCATCTGCTTGAGGCGGCGCGAGCGTATTGGGAGAAACTTTCTGGAGATATGAAAGCAGATTTTCGTTTTTTGCACGTGTCCACGGACGAGGTCTATGGATCGTTAGGACCTGAAGATCCGCCTTTCACAGAGACAACGCCTTACGCACCGAATAGCCCCTATGCCGCGTCGAAGGCGTCGTCGGACCATCTTGTGCGTGCGTACCATCACACTTATGGTTTGCCAATACTTACCACGAATTGTTCCAATAACTATGGCCCGTATCAATTTCCTGAAAAGCTGATTCCCTTGATGATTGTGAATGCCATTAGGGGAAAACCGTTACCGATCTATGGCGATGGACTGAACGTACGGGATTGGCTCTATGTCGGCGACCATTGCGCCGCTATACGTGTTGTTCTGGCGAACGGGCGCATCGGTGAAACCTACAATATTGGCGGGAATAGCGAGAAATCCAATCTCGAGGTAGTCGGTGCGGTTTGCGAAGCGCTTGATGAACTTCATTCGAGCTCGTCAACCATGCCGCACGACTCGCTCGTCACTTTTGTCAAGGACCGTCCCGGCCATGACAGACGCTATGCAATCGATGCCTCCAAGATCCGCCAGGAACTGGATTGGCAGCCAAAACAGAGTTTTTCGGTCGGTATCCGCGAGTCCGTGAGGTGGTACCTCGACCATCTGGATTGGGTACAGCATGTGGAAAACGGAGAGTATCGAAAATGGATTGACGAAAACTATGGCGGGAGGAAGTCAATATGAAAGGCATCATTCTCGCCGGTGGTTCCGGCACGCGACTCTATCCCATTACGCAAGCAGTTTCTAAGCAGCTCCTACCCGTCTACGACAAACCGATGATTTACTATCCCCTGTCGACGCTGATGCTGGCAGGGATACGTGACATTCTGGTGATCTCCACGCCGCAAGACACGCCTCGGTTTGAACAACTCTTAGTCGATGGTAGCCGATGGGGACTGAATATCAGCTACGCCGTGCAACTAGCCCCTGAGGGGATTGCGCAGGCTTTTATTATTGGGGCCGATTTTATCGACAGCGAATCCTGCGCCCTTGTCTTGGGCGATAATATTTTTTATGGCCACGAGCTGGCTCAGGATCTCCAGCTTACTGTGAAAAAAACCGTTGGCGCCACCGTATTCGCTTATCCGGTTAAAGATCCAGAGCGCTATGGGGTGGTTGAATTCGATCAGCATGGTAAAGCCCTGTCTATCTTGGAAAAGCCTAAGATTCCAAAATCTCGCTATGCTGTCACGGGGCTTTATTTTTACGATAAACAAGTGGTCGACATATGTCGCTTACTCAAACCTTCTGCCCGCGGAGAGCTTGAGATTACGGATGTAAACAGAAATTACCTTGAACGTGGCCAGCTTGATGTGGCAGTCATGGGTCGTGGAATGGCCTGGCTCGATACTGGTACACATGAATCGCTTCTTGAGGCATCGCAGTTCATCGAAACCATCGAAAAGCGGCAGGGACTCAAGATTGCCTGCCCGGAAGAGATCGCGTATCGCATGGGTTACATCAATGCGGAACAGCTTGGGGTGCTGGCCGCGCCACTAAGTAAAAACGGTTACGGGCAGTACCTGCTTGGAATATTGAATGAACGGGTTTTCTGAATGAAAGCCATTGAAACATCCTTGCCTGGTGTTCTGGTTCTGGAACCAAAGGTTTTCGGCGATGAGCGCGGTTTCTTTTTTGAGAGCTATAACAAAAGAGCGCTTGAAACGGCAGGTATTACCTCTGAGTTTGTGCAGGACAATCACTCGCGCTCCGCACGCAATGTGCTGCGTGGCTTGCACTACCAGATCATGCAACCGCAGGGAAAGCTGGTGCGCGTAATAGCTGGTGAGGTTTTTGATGTGTCGGTAGACATACGCAAAAGCTCACCCACCTATGGAAAATGGACCGCGATCAACTTGTCTGCCGAGAATAAACGCATGCTCTGGATTCCACCGGGGTTTGCACACGGCTTTCTCGTGGCCTCGGAATACGCCGAGTTCCTTTACAAAACGACGGACTATTACGCTCCCGAATTTGAACGGAGCATTTTGTGGAACGACCCGGACCTAGATATAGCTTGGCCTCTCAGCAACGCGCCAATGCTATCGGCCAAGGATAAAGCGGGGAAGTTATTCAGGGAGGCGGAAGTTTTCGAGTGAGAAGAATCCTGCTGACGGGCAAGAACGGTCAGGTTGGTTGGGAGCTCCAGCGCACGCTGGCGGCGCTGGGAGAGGTCATTACCTTGGATCGGCACGGTATGGATCTTGCCAACCCAGACTCTATCCGCCGCGTTGTCAGAGAAATCAAGCCGGCGCTTATTATCAATGCGGCCGCCTACACGGCTGTGGACAAGGCGGAGACCGAGCCGGAGCTTGCCATGGCGATCAACGGTACCGCACCCGGGGTGCTGGCCGAAGAGGCAAAGCGGCTCGGTGCCGGGATAGTGCATTACTCTACGGACTATGTTTTCGATGGGAGCAAGAACACCTCATATATTGAGGAAGACATTCCCAATCCGCTCAATGTATACGGTAGAACAAAGCTCGCAGGCGAGCAGGCCATTTTTTCCGTTGGTGTGCCATATTTGATATTTCGCACGAGTTGGGTGTATGGATCACGCGGTAAGAACTTTTTGCTAACCATTCTGCGCCTTGCAAGGGAACGAAATGATCTCAGAATCGTCGACGATCAAGTCGGTGCCCCTACTTGGAGTCGCATGATTGCAGAAGCGACCGCGCAAATTCTCGTGCAATTTTATGGTCGCCCTATGTCTCATCCCTCGCTCCTTACTGATATCAGTGGCATTTACCATATGACGGCTGGAGGGCAGACGTCATGGTTTGGCTTTGCCGAGGCTATTCTCAACTATGTTTCTGGCTCTGTTGCACCCGTTCCGCATCTGACACCTGTTACTACTAAGGAGTATCCGACACCGGCGAAACGTCCAAGGAACTCTATTATGTCTAATGTGAAATTGAACCATCAATTTGGCATAAAAATGCTAGGATGGGAAATTGGCCTTCGGCTCTGCACCGAAGAAGGTAAAAGATGAATCGACAGCAATATTCCGTCTCGCCGTTCACAGTTTTCTCCAGCTTTTGGAACAAGCGAAGCTTGATTTGGCAAATGACCAAGCGCGATGTTATTGGGAGATATCGTGGTTCAGTGATGGGAATATTGTGGTCACTTCTGAACCCAATACTGATGCTGACTGTTTATACGTTCGTATTTAGCATCGTGTTCCAGGCGCGTTGGAGCGAGGGGAGCGTCAGAAAAACAGAGTTTGCCGTGATCCTATTTGTCGGCATGATTATTCACGCGCTGTTTGCGGAGTGTGTGAACAGGGCGCCAAGCCTGATATTAAGTAATGTTAACTATGTAAAAAAAGTGGTTTTCCCACTCGAGATTTTACCTTGGGTCGCCATGGGCTCCGCGCTGTTTCATGCTGTCATCAGCGTGCTGGTGTTGCTGGTAGCCTTTTCTTTCATCCATTCTTATCTTAACTGGACAGTTATATTTTTACCCCTGCTGCTTATCCCACTGGTGTTGTTTACCATGGGGGTGACCTGGTTTCTGGCGTCGATCGGGGTGTTTCTGCGCGACGTGGGGCAGACAACCGGTATCATTACGGCGGTCATGATGTTTCTGTCGCCGGTATTCTATCCAATCTCGGCTCTGCCGGAAGCCTATCGTCCTCTGCTCCACATTAACCCGCTAACTTTTATGATTGAAGAAGCCCGCAATATCTTGATCTGGGGTAAACCACCGGACTGGCTGGGATTAGCAATCTACTTTGTTTCCAGTCTATTCGTGGCATGGCTGGGTCTGTTCTGGTTCCAGAAAACACGCAAGGGGTTTGCCGATGTCCTCTGATATCGCCATTCGAGTTAATAATCTGGGCAAGTGTTACAAAATCTACGACAAACCCCACGACCGGCTCAAGCAAAGCCTGTGGCGCGGTCGCAAGCAATTTTACCGAGAATTCTGGGCATTGCGCGATATCTCCTTCGAAGTAAAAAAAGGAGAGACCGTTGGAATTATCGGACGCAATGGATCTGGAAAATCTACATTGCTCCAATTGATCTGTGGAACGCTCACTCCCACAACCGGCGAGATTCAGATCAATGGCCGCATCGCCGCATTGCTTGAGTTAGGTTCAGGCTTTAATCCTGAATTCACTGGGCGTGAAAACGTATACATGAATGCGACAATTCTCGGATTGTCGCGCCAAGAGATTGACGCCAAGTACGATGAGATCGTTGCGTTCGCGGATATTGGAGATTTTATTGAGCAACCAGTCAAGACTTACTCCAGCGGAATGTACGTACGGTTGGCATTCTCTGTAGCAATTAATGTTGATCCAGATATCTTGGTGGTCGATGAGGCTTTGTCGGTTGGTGATCATGCTTTTCAACATAAATGCATATCACGTTTCTCGCAAATAATCTCCGATGGCGCAAGTATATTATTCGTTTCTCATGACGTGGGTGTGGTACAAGCCCATTGTCAGAGAGCGGCATGGCTTGACTGTGGAAATATTAGATCTATTGGCAAAGCAAGTGAAATATCTGACCGATACTATCAGAGCATAATCGAGGAGAACGCGAAATATGATCGTGTTCAACAGGTGACGATACGACGAAGCGAAGAGAATAGCCATACAGATTCGCCAAATGATAATAAAAGAGCGCAGTTGCATCCGGTAAATCCTTCCAAACGATGGGGACGCAAAGGAATTGAAATTACTGAGTGGGCCTTATGTAATGACAATGGCGATCAATGCAACAGTTTTCATTTTCGAGATAAAATGAAAATAGTTATGCAATTGATGGCTAGTGAGGATATACCAGTTTGCTTCCCTGGGTTTTTGTTGAGGGACATTAAGGGTAACTTCTTAACGGGGATAACTAGTCGAACGTGTGGGCACGAACTTGAGGGCCTTCATGCTGGAGATGAGTTGCAGTTAACTTTTACGATTGAGCTTCTTTATGCATCTGACAATTACACTATCATGTTGAATATTGCTTGTGACGACAGGGGGGTCGATTTTTATGACGTTTGTGAAAACGTGGAAAACTTTTTCATTCTAGCCGATCCTGTCGACCGACCTAGATATGGGTATGGCAGGGTATTTTTACCAACGACTTTAGAAATAATTAAGGTAGGGAATGCATTGTGATTCTTGGTATTAATTACAGCGGATATCATGACAGCGCTATAGCTTTACTAAATGGGTCTGGAAGGATAATTTATGCTGCCAGTGAAGAACGGTTTTCACGAGTAAAAAAGGATGGACATTTTCCTCAAAGTTGCCTATCTCGCATTAACTTAAACGAAGTTACCGATGTCGCTGTTCCGTACCTGCCCAATCTCCCGCCGGAACCCAAGCCAGACCCATTCTTTTCTGAAATCTTGCTGCCAAGAAACCGTGGCCTGTCCAGCTATCCGCCAGAATGGAGAGAAAGGCTAGATTCTTTGGGGAAAAATCTGATCTTTGTGGATCATCATTTGTCTCATGCAGCTTGTGGCTTTTTTTTGAGCGGATTCGAGGACGCGCTTATTGTTACTGCAGACTATGGGGCGACTAATTGTTTATGGAATATGGGAATTTACAAGGCGACATCCAATGATATTAGTTCGCTACATTCATCGTCCTATCATCACTTTTACCCATTATGCGCCCTATATAGCGATGTAACAGCGTTGTTGGGATTCCGCCCAAATGTGCACGAAGGGAAGATCACGGGCTTAGCAGCTTATGGCGAAGACGATCCTATTTGCGAAGAAAAACTTTGGGCTATTTTTTGTGAAATCCATAGCAGGGCTATTCCTCTCTACTATTGGACTGGTTGGTTAGACGAAACATCCTATCCGTCTTTAGAAACAAATCCTGCATTAGCTGCGCATTATCGCGCAAAACTGTCTGAGTTTAGCGATAAACAAATTGCCCATGCAGCACAGAGAATAACCGAGAGAAAACTAATACAGCTTATCGCTAGATTACGTGAAGAATATGCGAGCAGCAGCATAATTCTTTCTGGAGGACTGTTTGCAAATGTAAAGCTTAACCTAGAAGTAAAGCGCCAAGGGTTCAAGAATATCTTTATCTGCCCTCCCATGGGAGATGAGGGGCTTGCCATTGGCGCAGCAGTGCTTGCGCGCAAGGAGCTATATGGCGCTTCGCTTAAAGGCGAGCCAGTGCGCGATCTTTATTTTGGCACGGCAACGCTTAGTGATGCAAAAGATAAGCTTGCAGAGCTTGGGATGGTTTATAGCTCTCCTGAGAACCTATTGTTGAAAATTGCAACCCTTTTATCTGAAGGGAAGATCGTGGCGTTGGTCAAAGAGGGCATGGAGTTTGGACCGCGGTCGTTGGGGCACCGTAGTATCCTTTATCAGGCAACTGATCCTACCGTAAACGATTGGCTCAATAAACAGCTTAAACGCACAGAGTTCATGCCTTTCGCGCCTATTGTAAGGGCTGAACATGCTGCTGAATATTTCGATCCGGTGGAATTAAGTGGTGCGGAGCACACCGCACAGTTTATGACAATCTGCTTTCACTGCAGAGATATGTTTAAGGTGAAATGTCCGGCTGTTGTGCATGTCGATGGAACAGCACGTCCTCAGCTAGTGGATCGCCAGAGCCAGCCAGAGCTGCACTCTATTTTATCAGAGTATGAACGACTTACAGGGTTGCCTGCACTTATTAACACTAGTTTTAATGTACACGATGAACCTATTGTTGCATCGGTGGCTGACGCTGTTGTTGCTTTCTTTCAAAGTGGCTTAGATTATCTGGTCATCGACCAATATTTGATATCACGCGAGGAGAATTCGATATGGTGTGAAGCCGCACACGTGATGCCTGGACAGGCGCTACAAGTTCATAAGTCGATTCATAGGAGTGCCATGGCAGTATTGGGGATTCATATTGCTGATCTCGATGCTGCTAAAACGTCGCTTGAATTGCATATAAATCACCTGTTAAAGGAGATGGCTGGCCAGGATGTAGAACTCGTCTATCAGGCACGTATGGAAACGCAGCGTCTGCATGAGGAACTCGATCAGGCACGTATGGAAACGCAGCGTCTGCATGAGGAACTCGATCAGGCACGTACGAATATCGCTCAGGCGGAGGAGGCGCACCGCACGATACTTGCATCGTTTTCGTGGCGCTTGACTGCTCCGTTGCGGGCAGTACGCTGTTTTTTGGGATTGGTCCGTGGAGTAATCTTGAAGACGACAAGGCGATTCTACAGACGTGAGCCGTTATTTCAGGAGGTAACGCCACCGGAAAATGCAGTCGGTTTTTTGGACGTCCCCCAAATCGATAGCGTGGCCGAAAAAATATTGACCGTCTCGGGTTGGTTGATGTTCAAAAACACTATAGTGAAATCTGTCTTTCTGGCTGTCGATGATCAACCTGAGGTGCCCATCACATACGGGCACAGCCGGCCTGATGTTGCGCAGACTTATCCCGGTTTCCCTCACGCAAGTACCGCAGGGTTCGTAGGGTATTATTCCATCAACGGGATGACGCGCAACTGCGCCGTACTTACGATATGGGCTAAGCTCGAAGACGGTACTCGTGTCAAATGTTTTACCCGTCGCATCATTCTTCGCGCGCTGCCGTTCTCGATTAAGAGCCCACTATTTGTACTCACATTCTTGTTGAGCTCAGCAAAAAAAGGCTGGCGCGCATTTCGCAACGGCCATTTGCCTTTCTCGCCGTCCCTATGGCTGCGAGCGTTGCATAGAAACTATGAACTCATCCTTGCGCGCCAGCATGATCATAAAAGGATGATCGTCCACAGCCCGAAGATAGTCATAAAGGAGAAAAAGATTATTATTGATGATGATAGCCATATATCTATCATTATCCCAACTTTCAATGGAATGAAGGATCTTGCAGTGATGGTGCCTAACCTTCTCAGTCAAAAAGGCTTAAAATCAATCGAGGTTGTGGTCGTTGATTCTGGCAGTACCGACAGAACTGTCGAAGTTTGCAGAAAAAATGGCGCTAAAGTGATAGAGATATCACAAAAGGAATTCTCTCATTCATATGCAAGGAATCTTGGATCTGAGAATGCAACAAAAAAATATCTGCTTTTCATGGTGCAAGATGCACTTCCATCCTCAGACCTGTTCGTCTATTACATGCTTCGCTCTTTGAAAAAGCATTCAGCGACCGCTGCTTCTTGTGGAGAATTTCTGCGAATGGATGCAGACCTTTTCGCTGAGGTTCAGCAATGGGGGCATTATAGATTCTTATGCATGGATGAGGATGACAAAATATTGTCGCTTCCTGAAAAGACAGACTATGCGAACCTTAGGAAAAACTCACAGCTAAGCGATGTGGCCTGCCTCATAGAGAAGGATGTCTTCTTGCGCTACAAGTACAGGAATGATTATGCAGAAGATCTGGACTTGGGATTAAGGCTTATAAAAGATAAATATAGACTTGTTTATGTAGGCACAACAAAAGTAATTCACTCTCACACTAGACCGCCATATTATTTTCTGAAACGAAGCCTCGTGGACAATGCCTCCTTGTCAAAGCTATTTTCCGACTTCCCAAAAACTAAAGTAGATAGCAAGATGTTCTGTGAGGACATTATATTTATGTTTACATTGATTGAAGAGGTTGTTTCAAAAAAACTCATATGCCTTGAGACTCCGTGCAAAAGCGATGTAATTAAAAAAATTGTAATTGAATATCTAGACAGAGGCTTCTCAAGTCGATATCCAATAAAGATCGCTGTAAAAAACACGCCATACGTTGACAGCAAGTTTCTCAGTTTCGTAAAGTCAATCAACGAGGAATATGATCCTAAGTCTGAAAAACTAAATTACCATGGAAAACTGCTCGCGGACGTAAAGTGTTATGCGAATATGACCTTTGATTATTTGCTGCAGACATCTGAATCTATAGACAATTACAAAAGGGTTGATATTATTTCATGCCTTTACAAAATACTTGCAATTGTCATAGGTACACAGCTTTCCTTTTACGATTATGATGCGAATCCGGAGAAGAGAAACTTTTTCATTCAGCTTAAGAAAGAGCTTACAGAGGGTGTCTAAAATTAAGATACTATATTTGGTGCATCAGTTTTATCCTTATTATTTTTCCGGAACTGAGAAATTTGTCTATAATATGGCTACCTGCATGCAAAAGCAGGGACATACGGTGACAGTCGTTACATATGCATTTAAGGAGAATCTGAGAAACTGCGAGAGAGATGGCAATCTTTTGACTGAAAGGTACATGTATAATGGCATATCTGTAATTTCGTTCGGTTACGAAAAGGCAGGCGACGACGTCCATTACAATATTGATAATAAGGACCTGGAAAGATTTTCTACTAAGCTTCTATCAGAAGAAAAACCAGATATCATCCATGCAGGACACCTAATGAGGGTCTTTGATGTATTGAAGATTGCAAAAAAGCGATCCATCCCTTATATAGTCACCCTCACAGATTTCTGGGCAATATGCTTTAGAGGGATTTTGGTTAACTCAAAGCTTGATCTCTGCACAGGCCCAAAAGGTGGAGAAGTATGTATTAACAGTTGTCCACATCTCCCACAAAAGATAATCTGCTCCAGGTTGGGTGAAACCAGGGATGTCCTGACTGGCGCAAAAGCAGTCTGCTCACCTACAAGGTTTCTCGCAAATATATATTCGAATGAAATTCCTACGCTTGAAATAAAGGTGATACCCCTTGGCCTGAAGACAGGGAAGGCTGTACTTGATAAAAGGGAATTGAGGAAAGGCGACTCAGTTACACTGGTATTTGGCGGCACGTGGCTGCCGCACAAAGGTCTCCATATACTCCTTGAAGCATTCGGTAGAATACAAAGTGAGAAGATCACTCTAAATGTATATGGTACAGGTCCTAGTAAGGAATATAACGATTTCGTCACCAATAGCGCAAAGAAAGATAAGAGAATTCAGATCAAGGGTGTTTTTAGTGAAGCTGATATAGAGACGGTTTTTAGCAATGCAGATTGCTCAGTCGTTCCATCAATGTGGTGGGAAAACTCGCCCTATATGATGATAGAAGCTCTCGCGCGGAATGTGCCTGTGATAGCAGCTGACGTTGATGGCCTCACTGAATATGTCAAAGACAATTTCAACGGCTTCACTTTCAGGTTTGGAGACTCAAGGCATCTACAGGAAGTAATTGAAAGAATAGTTAAAGATCCATCAATATTGAATGAAATGAGAGAAAATCTAAGCAAGTCCGCGTTGCAGACAGTTGAAGAAGAAGCATACGCATATGAAAAAGTTATAAAATTGTGATAGTGGATCGCAAGCCCCCATCATGCACCAGACCGCGTTGAGGCTCTCGAACCAGAGGCGCAGTCGCTCTCCGGTATAGAGTTTAAGCCGGCGCTGACGATGGCATCCTCCGACATGGACTTCTTCATATTGCCTCCACGGGTTGATTATTCTAAACCGACCAGTGGCCCGAAATTCGGGCGGCACTCCATACCAGCATCCAGTGACAAACGTGGTGAGCGAAGGACCCAGCAGGATTCAGAAGACCAAGAGAATGGCCTCCGGGACATCGAAAACTTCCAAGACGGCCATCTACTTCCACATTTTAGATTTTTTATTTTTACATTGTGATCGGAATGCTATACCTTATTCGTTCTGGAGAACAAGCTTTCCGATTGCCAGTCCTTACAACTCTGTGGCTTGGACGAGGTGATGTGCGTGCTTCCGTGTGACCCTGTAGGTGCCACTATCATGGTTGCGTGCTCCCTCGCTAAGGGGCGTCGTTTTTTCAATAGCGAAAATCTGCTTGAATGTCATTTGGAATCGGCCAAGCTGATCCTCGTCGAGGATCGCCCAGGCGTTCAGATGAGTCAAAGCCCTAGAGCGCGAGCGTTGGCATGAACTGCCTAGTGCTCGGAGGAGGGGGGTTTCAAGGGATTCATCTCTGTCATCGCCTTCTTAGCGAAGGCGCGCACATTCGTGTGCTGGACAGGCACGCTCTCGACCCTGGTGTCCTGCCTACCAGGCGACTGGATTGGCAGGTAGGGGAATTCAGCGATATTGATCTCCTAGAAAGATGCGTTTCAGACATAGATGTGATCTTTCATCTCATCAGCACAACGCTGCCTAAGACATCGAATGAAAACCCTCTTCACGATTTAGAAAGCAATGTGCTGCCAACCCTGCGTCTGCTTGATCTGGTGAGTTTGAAGGGTGTCAAAAAAGTCATATTTTTCTCTTCCGGGGGGACCGTCTATGGTGTCCCAGAAACTCTGCCCATTGCCGAGGGCCATCCTACCCGACCCATCTGTGCCTATGGCATCCACAAGCTGGCGATCGAGAAGTATCTGCATCTTTATCACGTTCTCCATGGTGTGGATTACGCAATAATGCGCATTGCCAATCCCTACGGCGCCAATCAGTCCGTCGACAGGGGGCAGGGGGCCATTGGTGTTTTTCTGTATAAGATGTTTGCGGGTGAACCTGTAGAAGTCTGGGGGGACGGATCGGCGGTGCGTGACTACATCCACGTAGACGATGTTGTCGAAGCCGTCGTTCGGCTCATCGCTTACAAAGGCACTCATAAGATTTTTAATATTGGAAGCGGCCGCGGCCTGTCTATAAACGAGATTATTGCCATCATTACCAAAGCGCTACGGCGCCAGCCGATGATCCGTTATCAGCCGGGACGGGCGCTGGATGTGCCAGCCAATGTGCTTGATATTCGGCGCGCAGAGCATGAGTTAGGTTGGCACCCGAAGATCTCCATTGAAGAAGGGATCAGGATGTGCGTGAAGAGCTGTGGGGTGCCGGAAGGGGTAGTTTGAGTCCGTGGAAGGGGCTTGAATTTCCTATCCACTCTTCCGGCTCAGGACGAACATCTCGTTGGTTGGAACCCTCAGGGCTTTTTTAAGAAGGGGGATCGATCCCAGATATTTTTCGATACGGGTATCCGACCTGAAGATGAGCCGGTAAGCCCTGCAGAGGGCTTCGTTCAGATGGTAGTGGCACCAATAGGGCAGGGATTTAACGACCTTCAGGCCGTGTGATTCCAGAAGGCGTGCCAGATTTTGATCTGAAAAATAATAAAGATGCTCGGGCGGCTTGATGGCGAAAAGCCTGACGATCCCCTTGGTGTTGATAGTCGTGACGGCCAGGTGCCCTCCCGGCTTAAGCAGACGGCTCGCCTTTTTAATCACCGCGACGGGGTCCTGAAAATGTTCTATGGTGCCGATCATCACGACGCAGTCAAACGTCGAATCCGGAAAGTCGGCCTGAGCCACCATTTTGCGGGTGACGTTTAAATGCAGGTGGTTCTTCGCATAGTCGGCGGCTTCCTGATTGAGTTCTATGCCGTAGGTGTTCCAGCCCCTTTTCCTGGCTTCGTCAAGCAAAAAGCCATAGGCACAGCCCACGTCCAGGATTTTTGAATGAGAGGATTTGGGCGCGGGGATGTTGGAGAGAATGTATCTAGCGTTTAACCGGAGGATTTCTTCGTCATCGAGGTAATCGTGGTAACCCATGGGGCCGTCCGGGTTATTGAAGTATTCTCTGGAATAGAATTTTTCAAGGGTCTCATCGGAAACGTCCGGCACCCAGATCAGCTCACAGTTCCGGCATTTCCACACGCAGAACCCGTCGGGATTTTTGAGTTTGGCAGGGCTATTGGCGTTGCAGAGCGGGCAGGTAATCATGTGGAAATTGTATCAAATCCCTGTTGATTTGCATCTAAAATTGACTCGACTAAAATTGACCCGAGCCGGCCGGCCCCGCGGACCAAGACCAAGTCAATCTCACTGACGACGAGTCACGCCTCATGAAAGTATCAGGCGGCGGCTTCGAGCAATGTTACAACGCCCAGATCGTCGTGGACA
>JBGPBL010000014.1:0-44141 GCA_041481225.1 Sulfurifustaceae bacterium
GTCAGCATTCATCCCCCGTCGTACTCCCCTCCCATGCCTCCGTCAGAAATGCCAGATAGTCGCTTGCTTACAGAGCCATCATTCAAGCAAGCCCTTACTATAGGTGCCGCCGAACTCGGCCTCGCCCTCACACCCGACCAGCTCGCGCTCTTCTCACGCCACTACACCTTCCTGCTCGACCACAGCGCCCACGGCGTCACCGCCATCACCGACCCCGTGGGAGCGGCCAACCGCATGCGACGAGCGGATACCAAGCTCGGTTTCAAGCGGAAGGATGAAGGCATCGAAGAAGTCGATGAGCAGGCCATTGCTCTCGCCGATGATGCCGCGTACGTGTGGATCGATCAGGGTACTGAAGAGCAATGGTCTGGCGCCGTTACGCACCGCGGCTTCGTTGATCCGGTATACCACCTCGTAGGCCTTCTCCGGGGTATCGAGATAGGGACAGTTGATCCTTTCAAACTCGACTCCTTCGAATTGCGTCAGCAGGCTGTGCGCCAGCGTTTCCACGGTGATGCCGGTGCGATCGGAGAGATAGAAAACCGTGCGTTTCATGTATCAGTGTCGGCCCGACGATTGCCCGGCAAGGTGCAGCCAGGTGGAGACCACGGTGTCGGGGTTGAGTGAAATGCTGCCGATCCCTTCCTCGAGCAACCACGTGGCCAGATCCGGGTGATCCGACGGGCCCTGGCCACAGATGCCGATGTATTTTCCCTGTTGGCGGCAGGCCTGTATCGCCATGTGCAGCATTTTTTTTACGGCCGGATCGCGTTCATCGAACGCGCCGGCGACGATTCCCGAGTCGCGGTCGAGGCCGAGCGTCAATTGCGTGAGATCGTTCGAACCGATGGAAAAACCGTCGAAGTGTTTCAGAAATTCCTCGGCAAGCACCGCGTTCGATGGAATCTCGCACATCATGATGACGCGCAGCCCGTTCGCGCCGCGCGTGAGCCCGTTTTCCGCCAGCAGCCGCACCACCTGCTCCGCCTCGGTGACCGTGCGCGTGAAGGGAACCATGATCTCTACGTTCGTGAGCCCCATGACGTCGCGCACTTTCTTGAGTGCGCGGCATTCGAGTTCAAAGCAGGGCCGGAACGAATCGGCCACATAACGTGAAGCACCGCGAAAGCCGATCATGGGGTTTTCCTCGCGCGGCTCGTAGCGTGCGCCCGCTACAAGACTGGCGTATTCATTCGACTTGAAGTCCGACAGGCGCACGATCACGGGTTTGGGGTAGAACGCGGCGGCAATGGTGCTGATCCCTTCCGCCAGTTTCTCGACATAGAATTCCACGGGACCCGCATAGCCCGCCATTTTCGCCCGGATGGCACTCTGTATCTCGGGTGATTGCTTCTCGAACTCCAGCAGCGCCTTCGGATGCACGCCAATGGTGTTGTTGATGATGAACTCAAGCCGCGCCAGCCCCACCCCCGCATTCGGGATGGCGGCGAACTCAAAGGCGCGGTCGGGGCTGCCGACGTTCATCATAATCTTGGTCGGCAGCGCGGGCATGGCGCCCGCCGCGGTGCGCTGCACGGCGTAATCCAGTTTATCGCGATAAATGAAACCGGTATCGCCCTCGGCGCAGGAGGCGGTCACCTCCTGCCCATCCGGAATGGTTTGTGTGGCATCGCCGCAGCCCACGACCGCCGGGATGCCGAGTTCACGCGCGATGATGGCGGCGTGGCAGGTGCGTCCGCCGCGGTTGGTGACGATCGCGGCGGCGCGTTTCATGATCGGTTCCCAGTCGGGATCGGTCATGTCCGTGACCAGCACGTCCCCGGGTTGCACCTGCGCCATGTCCGTTACCTTCAGGATCACGCGTGCGCGGCCCGCGCCGATGCGCTGGCCGATGGCGCGGCCGCTCGCCAGCACCTCGCCGCGGCGTTTGAGCTCGAAGCGCTCGATGGACTGTGCATCCGCGCGGCTTTTTACCGTTTCAGGACGTGCCTGCAGGATGTAAATCGTGCCATCCTCGCCGTCGCGCGCCCACTCGATGTCCATGGGACGGCCATAATGCTGTTCGATCATCACGGCGTGACGGGCGAGTTCCTCCACTTCCGCATCGGTAATACAGAAACGCTGGCGATCCGTTGGTGCCACATCCACCGTTTTGGTCATCGCACCATGGTTGTTGCCATCGCGGTAAATCATCTTGATCGCTTTCTGTCCGAGGCGGCGGCGCAGAATGGCCGGGCGGCCCATGGCGAGCGTTGTCTTGAACACATAAAACTCATCGGGGTTGACGGCGCCCTGGACAACGGTTTCGCCCAGGCCATACGAGGCGGTAATGAACACCACATCGCGAAAGCCGGACTCGGTGTCGAGCGTGAACAGCACGCCGCTCGCGCCAATGTCGCTGCGCACCATGTGTTGCACGCCGGCGGAGAGGGCTACCTGGCGGTGATCGAAGTGGTTGTGTACGCGATAGGCAATGGCGCGGTCGTTGTAGAGCGAGGCGAATACATGCTTGACCGCGGGTAGTACGTTGTCGAGCCCGCGCACATTGAGAAAGGTCTCCTGCTGGCCGGCAAAGGAGGCCTCCGGCAGGTCCTCAGCCGTGGCGGAGGAGCGCACCGCCACGACGACTGCGTGTCCCGTTTCCTTTTCCAGCCGCCGATAGGCCGTGGCGATAGCCTCCTCGAGTGGTTTGGGCAGCGGTGTCTCCACAATCCACGTGCGGATTTGGGCACCGGCCTTGGCCAGCGCGGTGACGTCCTCGACATCAAGCTTGGCGAGCAGGGCATCGATGCGATCCGCCAGTCCGCCGTGACGCAGAAATTCGCGGTAGGCATCCGCCGTGGTGGCGAAACCGCCGGGCACCTTGACGCTGGTTCCGGCGAGGCCACGGATCATCTCACCAAGCGAGGCGTTCTTGCCGCCCACCCTGGCGACATCGCCCATCCCCAATGATTCAAAGCCGATGACGTAGTTTTGCACAGGAACCTCGCACACTATTCCCGGATGTTCAGGACGGCATTTACGCTGACTGTCCCGGTCGTTTTCCTTGCCTTAGCAATCCAAATTACGGTGGCCGGGGGTGGGTGTCAAATGGTTCAGAATGTCGTGTCCTGCGTCTGGTCGAGATGTCCGGGTGGGTGTAGTGTGTCATGTCCTTGTCGGGTTTGCGGTTTTCTTTTAGGTCGTACTAAAATTGCGTAAGCCTATGAAATGCCGGGCGCCAATGAAATATACTGCACTGATTTACAGTATTTTGTCGTTTGGCAAAACGACATTTAGGTCGTCTACTTCCAGTTATACGTCACAAGAAAGGTGAGCCTTATGGCAGAACACGGAACCTTCGTTTGGCACGACCTCGTCACGACAGACCAAAAGAAGAGTGGCGCCTTCTTTAGCCAGTTGTTGGGCTGGACCCGGAAAGAAATCGAAGCCGGAGGCTTTGGTATCTATACCCTGTTTCAAAAGCAGGGACAAAACATCGCCGGAATGATGAACCCCACACCTGACTCCCCGTACAGGTGGTCGCATTGGAAATCCTATATCGCAGTCGATGACGTAGATGGGTGCGCTAAGTGTGTACCGGAATTGGGAGGAAAAGTCATATTGCCACCCCACGATATTCCCGGGGCAGGTCGGGTGTGTGTTGTATCGGATCCAACTGGGGCGTTTGTCGCCCTGATGACGGTAAAGAGTGATGTATGACTAACTGTGCCTTTAACCGGCTCAACCGTTGCGCTATTTCGCGTCGACTGAGCTTGGTCGTTATTTTTTTCATAGTAGATCAATTTATCTATATTTTAGAGTGGTCAAGGTAAGCACAAGAATCGAGAGGACGCAGACATGGGCGCACAGTGGAAAACAAAGATCAAAGAAACATCCGCCAACGCCAAAGGCCGGATCTTCACCAAGCTGGCCAAGGAGATCATGGTTGCCGCGCGTGCGGGTGCCGATCCAGATATGAATCCACGGCTGCGCATGGTGGTGGATCAGGCGAAGAAGGCCTCCATGCCCAAGGATACGATCGAGCGCGCCGTCAAGAAAGGTGCCGGCCTGCTGAACGAAGGGGTGACCTACGAGAAGCTGACCTACGAAGGTTTTGCCCCGCACAAGGTTCCTGTGATCGTCGAATGCCTGACCGACAACGTGAACCGCACGGTGACTAACATTCGCATTCTGTTTCGCAAAGGGCACCTGGGCAATTCGGGTTCCGTGTCCTGGGATTTCGATTATCTTGGAATGATCGAGGCAACTCCGGCATCCGCGGGCGCGGACGCAGAGGTTGCCGCCATCGAGGCCGGTGCCCGTGATCTGGAGCCTGCCGAAAAAGGCGCCACGCTATTTCTCACCGATCCCTCCGATCTGGATGCGGTCAGCCGTGCGTTGCCGGCGCATGGTTTTGTTGTGCAATCGGCGCAATTGGGTTACCGCCCAAAAAATCCGGTGACGCTGGGCGACGCTGAACGTATAGAAGTCGAGGCGTTCCTGGAAGCTATCGATGCCGATGACGATGTGCAAAACGTATTCGTGGGGCTGGCGGGTTAATCTTGAGTACGCCTTACGGAGTTTGACCAGCTTAACCGTCGCCCGCGAGCTCGTGGACATCCGGCACCCGAAATACGCCCTGCAGTTTCAGTAACTCGTCACGATGCAGACGAGCGAGCTTTTGCACCACCTTCTCGCCCTTGGCTGTCAGATGCACCTGTACCTCGCGCCGGTCTTTCTGGCCATGTTTGCGATTCACCAAGCCTAGCTTTTCGCAGCGCGTCACCAGCGTCACCACGCCGTGATGATGCGCCTGCAACCGTTCCGCCAGTTCGCCTATCGTGGCCCATTCGCGCCCGGAAAAACCCCGGACGTGCAGCAACACCAGGTATTGCAGGTGGGTGACGCCGTGCTGGTGTGTAATTTGTTCGCTGAAGCGCAAGAACCGGCGCAGTTGGTAGCGAAACTGCGACAGGGCCTGGAACTCCTGTTTGGTCAAATTTCCTTTAGCCATAAGGCAATACTAGCCTTATTCGTGGGCTATTTACATCACCTTGCGATAATATCATTATGTGATATATTTAATTTAATGTGATTTGAATGTATTTCTTTTCTCAGGAGAGCCAGCGATGCAAACTGCGACGAAGACGAAATTGCCCGCCATCGATAATGAAGGCTATTTGGTGGACCCTCAGGACTGGAACGAAGAGATCGCCGTGGAGTTCGCCCGCCAGGAAAACATCCAGTTAACCGAGGAACACTGGCATGTCATCCGTTTCATGCGTAATTATTACAATGAGCACCGCATCATCTCCGATGCGCGTCATGTCATGAAACATTTATCGGAAACGCTGGGTTCCGTCTCGCGCAACAAATTGTTCGATCTGTTTCCCTACGGCTATGTCAAACAGGCATGCCGGATCGCGGGGATGAAGCGTCCCCGTGCCTGGAGCACGGGTTAAGCAACGCGTAACCGGAGAAGCATCCCTGCATCGTACAGACCTTGCATTATTCCCATACCAGCAGACTCGCGTCGAATCGCCAGGGGCCGGGACGGTTGGGGAGCTTGAGCGCCGTATCCAGTTGTTGCATGAATTCCTTTCTCCGAATCTCGCGTGCGCCAAGGCTGAAAAGGTGTGCCGTCGGCATCTGGCAGTCCACAATGGAAAATCCCCATGCCTCGATCTGGCGCACCAGATGCACCAGCGCCACCTTGGAAGCGTCCGAGGCATGCGAGAACATGGACTCGCCGAAGAATATGCCGCCGAGCGCGACGCCATAAAGGCCGCCCACCAGTTCACCGTTTGTCCACACCTCAACCGAATGGGCATAGCCTTGTTCGTGCAGTAAACAATAGGCCTCCAGCATTTCGCGCGTGATCCAGGTACCGCCGTCGGGACTCTGGGTTCTGGGCGCGGCACAGGCCTGCATGACTTCGCGGAAACGGGTATCGAGCGTCACGGTGAATTTATCGGACCGTAGCGTCTTGCGCAGACTGCGGGACACCTTGAGCTCGGATGGAAAGAAAACGGCGCGGGGATCGGGCGACCACCAGAGAATAGGCTGGCCCTTGCTGTACCACGGGAAAACGCCGTGGCGGTAGGCGCTGAGCAACCGTTCTGCACGCAGGTCGCCGCCGACGGCGAGCAACCCCTCGGGCGAAGCAAGGTCTACGGGCGGGAAGCGCAGATCGGTTGGGCCGAGTACGAACATGGTTTCGTCAATCAGATTTTTCTGGTGGTTTCTCGGGGTTCATCCTTGAACGGCAGGTGTTCGTTCAGTTCATCCATGTAGGATTCAATGCCGTTGCGTTCATGCGCCAGAAAATCTGCCACCGCGCGTGAAAACTGTGGGTGGCTTAGCCGGTGCATGGAGTAGGTCTCCGTCGGCACAAAACCGCGCGCGAGTTTGTGTTCGCCCTGTGCACCGGCCTCGAAACGTTTCAGTCCCTGCGCAATGCAGTAATCGATGGCCGTATAGTAGCAGGTCTCGAAGTGCAGGCTGTGGTAGTTCCCCCGGCTGCCCCAGTAACGCCCATAGAGTGTGTCGCTGCCGCGCAGGTTGATCGCTCCGGCCACGTATTCCGTGCCGTGGCGCGCGAAAACAAACACGACGGATTCCGGCATGGTGCGGGCCAGCGTGTGGAAGAATTCGCGCGTAAGGTAGGGGATGGCGCCGTGGGCATGGATAGTTGCTTGGTAAAATCCATACAGTGCATCGCAGTGTTCCGGGGCGATGGATTTGCCGGTGATCACTTCTATCTCAACGCCGGCCTCACGCACGTAGCGGCGCTCGCGCTTGATCTTTTTGCGTTTCGCCGAGGCAAAGGTAGACAGGAAGTCGTCGAAATCGCGATAACCGGGATTGTGCCAGTGGAACTGGCAACCCACCCGGCGCATGAAGCCTTTGGTCTCAAGCAGTCGCATGTCTTCCTCGGTGGTGAAGAGCCAGTGCAGTGACGACGCATCGGCTTCCTGCATCTGCGCGATGGCGTTCTCGATCAACGCTTCCTTTATACGAACGGTATCGCCATCAGCACCGACCAGCAGACGCGCTCCCGTTGCCGGCGTAAACGGAACGGCCACCACGAGCTTGGGATAATATTGTTGTCCCGCACGGGCGTAGGCATTCGCCCAGGCCCAGTCGAAAACGTATTCGCCGTAGGAATGTTCCTTGCGGTACATCGGCAGGGCGCCGACAGGTAGACCGCCGTCATAGGCGACGAGATATTGCGGGGACCAGCCAGTTCCTGCGCCGACACAGCCGGCGTGTTCGAGCGCATGCAGGAATTCGTGACGCAGAAATGGATTGGTGTCTCCGGCCAGTGCGTTCCATTCCGGCGCCGGGATTTTTTCCAGACTCTTTACAACGCGGACTTCCATGCCTTTATTCTAAGTCCTGCGCGAGTTCCGCGCACGAGAAGGACGGCAATCAACCGGAAGATTTGTGGGCCAACCGATTCTTGATCTGCGCCAGATCCTATTCCTTGAGCGGAATATTTTGCGCGGTCATACGGGAGATGGTGACGTTAATGATCTTTTTGGGTGGTTTGGCTTCTCTTCCTTCTTAGTGCATCCGGCTGCAATGACTGCGGGCTGAGGTGACCAGCTCGTGATGTTATTCCTTGTGCTGAGCGGAGTTCGAGTGGTTCGTGGGGGTCGATGCCAGTATTCCACGCAGCAGAATCTCCACCACCCTGCGACTGTAGCGCGTCGGCTCGTTGGCGAAATCCACTTCTGGAAAATGGCGGAATACATTGCGTGCCTGGAAGAAGAAGACATTGGCGCCAACGAGCAGGGTAGCCACGATCGCGGGATCGATATCCGTTCGTAGCTCGCTGCCTTCCTGCCCGCGGCGCAGGATCTTTACCAACTCGGCGAAGTTCTCGCCGAATACCTGCTGGGCTATCTTGAGCTGTTCCTTTGGCGTGTCCGAGAGAATTTCACGCAGGAGCAGACGGGCAAACTGATCGTGTTCCAGAATGCTCCCAAGGTGGTTTTCGGAAAATTGCGAGAGGTTGGATGCCACGGTGCCGGGTTGAGCGACCATGTGTTTCAGTTGCTGGGTGGTTTCGGCGCAGGCATTGCGCAGAACCGCCTGATATAACGTGTCTTTGGAATTGAAGTGGTGAAAGATATTGGCCTTGCTCACACCGGCGCGTTCGGCAATGGCATTCATGGAGGCGGCATCAAATCCGTGTTCGGCGAAAAGTGCCTCGGCCGCCGCCAGAATCCGGGCCATGGCGTCGCTGCCGGAGCGTGTCTGATGGGCTGGTGTTGGGGAATTCATGATTGCCTCTGTTGGCGATTGCCTCTTGCCTGAAAAGGCGCCTCAAGTTACTCTAACTGACCGACCGGTCAGTCAGGAAATCCTAGCTTGAAAGCAATCCCTTTGCAACGCATACGGAATGTCGTTTGGACGGGTGATAGTTTTCCGCGACAATGGCTTTGTCGCTCCGCCGGCATCAGGGGGAAATGTCCACGCATCAGTGCCGACACGAATGCGCCTGCCTGGAAGAGATCCCTGCCATGATGAAGATTCTCCCTGTCCTTTTGCTTGTTGCCGCGCTGTCCGCATGGGCGGGATCACCGACGGTATGGGTCTGGGAGACCTGCGTTCAAGAAGCGGCAGCAAACAATCCCGACCTTCGTGCCGCGCGCGCCAACATGGCGGCAGCGGGCTATAACGCCAAGGGCGCCTACAGCGGCTATCTCCCGCAACTTTCCGCCGGAGCCAGCTACACCGATACCTCAAGTTCCGTGACCTCTGCCACTCCCTCCGCCTCGACTTACAATACCTCGGTCTCGCTCAGTCAAAATTTGTTCGCCGGTTTTCAGGACCGGGCCAAGATCGAACAAAGTGCGGCTAACCGCGAGGTCTCCGAGGCGAGTCTTGCGGTGGCTAAAGCAAAATTAAGCCAGGACCTTAAGGTCGCTTTTGCTGGGTTAAAGTACGCGCAGGACAATGTTGTCCTGACGGATAATATCATTCGACGTCAGGAAGAAAACGTGCGTCTTGTCGGGTTGCGTTTCGAGAGCGGACGCGAGAACAAGGGATCTCTCCTGTTGACGAAGGCGTCGCTCGCGCAAGCGCGCTATGACAATCTGCAGGCACAACAGGACCTTGTTTCCGCACAAGCGCAGCTTGCCCGAGTGCTTGGCCACAGCGAGGCAGGCGAAGTGGAGGTGCGCGGAGACATTCCGCTGACGGAACCCGGCACGGCGTTGGACTTTCGCGAGCTCGCGCGCCAGGTACCCGATTATCAGCAGGCGGCGGCGCAGCAGAAATCCGCCGTCGCCGGAGTCACGCTGGCACGTTCCGGTTTGTATCCCAGTCTCAATCTCGCGGGCAGTGTCGGGCGCGTGGGCAACGATTGGCTTCCCGACAACACGCAGCGCACCGTGGGTCTTAATCTAATCGTGCCGATCTACAGCGGCGGCAAGGATTACTACGCGACCAAAAGCGCGGTATCGAGCCTGGAGGCTGCTGCCTCAAACACTGATTCCACGGAATACCAACTGCTGGTGAAACTGAAACAGACCTATGCCAGCTATCTCGAGTCTGCGGAGAAGCTCAAGGTGGACCAGGCCTTTCTCGATGCGGCTATGGCGCGTGCCGAGATCGCGCACAGTCAGTACAACAACGGTCTGATCTCCTTCAGCGACTGGAACCTGATCGAGAACGATCTTATTCAGAGACAGAAGTCATACGTGCAAAGCCAGCGCGACCGGGTCGTGGCAGAAGCGGCGTGGGAACAGGCGCAGGGAAAAGGAGTGATTCCGTGAGCATAATGAAAGCCGTGCGGAAGTACCGCAGTGTAATCGTGATCACCGTGCTCGTAGGATTGGGTGGCGCCGCCTTCTACTGGAACGCAGGTCGCGAGGCACAGCCCGCTTATCGCGAAGTCACCGTGTCGCACGGCGATCTCGACGTCACGATTCTGAGCACTGGGACGGTGGCGCCTAAGAACCGCCTCGAAATCAAGGCACCGATCCCGGGGCGGGCCGAACAGGTGTTGGTGGATGAGGGGTACATCGTCACCAAGGGTCAGATCCTCGCCTGGATGAGTTCAACCGAGCGCGCCGCGCTCATTGACGCGGCCCGTGCCAAAGGTCCAGATGAACTGAAGCATTGGGAAGAACTCTATCGGCCCACGCCGATTCTCGCCCCGGTGAACGGCACCATTATCACTCGTAACGTTGAAGCGGGGCAGACTTTCACCAGCGCCGACGCCATATTCGTGATGTCAGATTATCTAATCGTGGTAGCTCAGGTTGATGAGACCGATCTCGCCCAGATTCGTCTCCACCAGCCGGCGAGCATGGTCCTGGATGCCTATCCGGACCGGCCATTCACCGGCAAAGTGGACGAAATCGCCTACGATGCGAAGACCGTAAACAACGTTACTACCTATTCAGTCAACGTCCTGCCCGACAAGACCCCGGCATACATGCGTAGCGGCATGACGGCAAACGTAAGTTTTGTCACGGCCTCGCGCCGGGGTGTTTTGCTGCTGCCGGCGGATGCCATTAAGGTTCGGGGGGGCCATTTTTACGTGCTTCTGGCGCCGGCTCAGCCGAACGGCAAGCCGGTGGAAAAGGAGGTCAAGACCGGCTTGAGCGACGGCAAACGCGTCGAGATCCTGGGAGGAGTCTCGGAGAGGGATCGCTTGCTGGTCATGCGTATCAGCACCAGCGGCGGCGGCGCATCGAGCCCATTCAGCCCGTTCGGCAGGAAACGTTAGGGCGGCGAGCAGGAATGATCGAGCTCAAAGACGTCCACATGACCTATCGCATGGGCGATACGACTGTTTATGCGTTGCGCGGCGTGACGTTGCGGATCGAACCCGGTGAGTTTGTGGCCATCACCGGTCCGTCCGGTTCCGGCAAGTCCACTCTCATGCACGTCATCGGGCTGTTGGATGTGCCGGACTCCGGTTCCTACCGGCTTTTCGGAAGAGAGGTCGCCCATCTTGCGGAAGATGATCTGGCGGTGCTGCGCCGCGAGGCTATCGGATTCATCTTCCAGCAGTTTAACCTGTTGCCGCGCGTAGCCGCCAACGAAAATGTGGCCATGCCGCTGATTTATTCGCGGCATCGGCTGGATTTGGCGCGTGCCGACGTATTGCTTGCGCAGGTAGGGCTCAAGGAGCGTGCGCACCACAAACCGAATGAGCTCTCGGGCGGACAGCAGCAGCGTGTCGCCATCGCCCGGGCGCTGGTAAACGAACCGCGCATCATCCTCGCGGATGAGCCAACCGGCAACCTTGATACCGCCAGCCAACAGGAAATTCTCGCGGTGCTGAGAGAACTGAATCAGCGGGGCATTACCATCGTGATGGTTACGCACGAAGAAGAAGTGGCACGCGAAGCGCGCCGGCGCATACGCATCCGTGATGGGATGGTTCAGTCGGACGAGCGGACCAGTGCAGAACCTTCCACAACGACATCGGTGGCAACAGTCTCACCACCGTCCAAGGAAGAACCCTGGCGGTTCGGTGAACTTGGCGAACATCTGCGCCACGGGCTGCGCGCGTTGGCGGCCAACAAGGTGCGCACGGCACTGTCGATGCTGGGTATCCTGATCGGCGTGGCGGCGGTGGTCGCCATGCTGGCGCTCGGGCGCGGGGCACAGAAGGCCATTGAGACCCAGCTCGCCTCGCTCGGCTCCAACATGCTCATGCTGCGTCCCGGGGCGGTGACTGTCGGCGGCGTCTCCCAGGAAGCAGGCGCCACGTCCCGACTGACCATCGAGGATGTGGCTGCCATCAAGGAACATGTCCCCGGTATCCGCGAGGCGGCGCCCAATGTCACCGGCCGCGTCCGCGTGACCTTTGGCAACAGGAACTGGAATACGCTGGTGCGTGGAACCGGGCCGGAGTATGCCGAGATGCGCGCGTCCGAGCCGCAAGTCGGTCGCTTCTTCATTGAGGAAGAGAACCAGCGGCGTGCCCGGGTGGCGCTGGTCGGGCTCACGGTAGTCCGGGAGATCTTCGGCGACCAGAACCCAGTCGGAGAAATGATCAAGCTCAACAAGGTGAACTTCCAGGTCATCGGCGTGCTTCCGGCGAAGGGTGCAACAGGTTTTCAGGATCAGGACGACGTCGTCGTGATACCGGTACTCACGGCCATGCATCGGCTGCTTGGCAAGGACTATGTGGATTATATCGATATCGAAGGGGCGAGCGCGGACGACCTGCAATCGGTATCCGATGCCGTGATCAAGTTCATCGTCGCACATCATAAGGTGCCGCCTTTGCAACAGCAGGATGCTTTCCAGATCCGCAATCTCGCCGACATCCAGTCGGCGCTCACGGAAAGCAGCCGCACTATGTCGATGTTGCTTGCTGTGATTGCGGCGATTTCCCTGCTCGTCGGTGGCATCGGCATCATGAACATCATGCTGGTGTCGGTCACGGAACGCACGCGTGAGGTTGGCTTGCGCAAGGCCGTGGGCGCGCGCCGCCGCGACATCCTCTGGCAATTCCTGGTCGAGGCGGTCGTGGTCAGCGTCACCGGTGGGCTCGCCGGTATCGTTCTGGGCTGGTTGATTACTGTGGCGCTCTCGCTGCTGGCCGGCTGGAGCACCTCCGTGTCGGTCGGTGCGGTGCTGCTCGCTTTTTTCTTCTCGGCCGGCATCGGCATCGTTTTCGGCATCTACCCGGCGCGCAAGGCGGCGCGCCTGAACCCTATCGTTGCGCTGCGGTACGAATAGGCCAGCCTGTGCCTGATGTGATAAATTGCGCGCCATGCTATTCCTGACTCAAGAACAACAAACGGACATCACATGAATCTGCATGAATACCAGGCCAAGGCGCTGCTGAAAGAATGCGGCATACCGGTTCCGCTGGGAAAGCCCGCGTTCTCCGTACGCGAGGCGTCGGCGGCCGCGGATGTGTTGGGCGGCGACAGCTGGGTGGTGAAGGCGCAGATTCACGGCGGCGGCCGCGGCAAGGCGGGCGGAGTAAAGAAGGTGGTCGGGCGCGAGGCGCTGCAAAAGACCGCAGAGGGTTTGCTGGGGACACGGCTTGTCACGCACCAGACGGGTCCGGTGGGACAGCCGGTGGATCGGCTGCTGATCGAGCAGCCTTGCTCGGTGACCCGTGAACTGTATCTCGCCTGCCTCGTGGACCGCGCACTGGAACGTGTGGTGTTCATCGCCTCCAGCGCTGGCGGTATGGACATAGAAGAAATTGCGACCAAGCACCCGGGAAAAATTTTAAAAACGGTCGTCGATCCCGTGGCGGGCTTGCAGCCCTATCAATGTCGCGAGATCGGCTTTGCCCTGGACCTCAAAGACAAGCAGATTACAGCGATCACGCGCCTGATGCTCAACATCTACCAGCTCTTTTGTTCGCGCGATTTGAGTTTGATGGAGATCAATCCGCTGGCGATCACGGCGGAGGGTGAACTGCTGGCGCTTGACGCCAAGATTCAGGCGGACGACAGCGCGCTTTTCCGCCAGAAGGCGCTCGAAGCATTGCACGACCCGGCACAGGACGACCCCAAGGAACAGAAGGCCAACGAGCTCGGCATTAACTACGTGACGCTCGATGGCAACATCGGTTGCATGGTCAATGGGGCGGGCCTGGCCATGGCCACGATGGATCTCATCAAGCTGCATGGCGGCATGCCGGCGAATTTTCTCGACGTGGGCGGCGGCACCACGGCGGACAAGGTGGCGGAAGCCTTCAAGCTGATTCTTTCGGACACGAACGTGAAGGCGATTCTGGTTAACATCTTCGGGGGTATCGTGCGCTGCGACCTCATCGCCGAGGGCATCATCAAGGCGGTGCAGGAGGTCGGCATAAAAATTCCCGTGGTGGTACGCCTCGAAGGCACGAATGTCGAGAAAGGTCGCGCGCTCCTGAAGAGCAGCGGGCTCAAGATCATCGCGGCGGACAGCCTCACCGATGCGGCGAAACAGGTTGTCGCGGCAGTGATGAAATAAAGGTTTTTCCAATGAGCATACTGGTCAACAAGAATACCAAAGTGATCTGCCAGGGGTTTACAGGCAAGCAGGGCACGTTCCATTCCGAACAGGCGATTGCCTATGGCACCAAGATGGTCGGTGGTGTAACGCCCGGCAAGGGCGGGCAGACGCATCTGGGTTTGCCGGTGTTCAACACCGTGCGCGATGCGATCAAGGAAACCGGCGCCGAGGCGACCATGATTTACGTGCCGGCGGCATTTGCGGCGGACTCGATACTGGAAGCGGCGGCGGCGGGCATCAAGGTGATTGTCTGCATTACCGAAGGCATCCCGGTGCAGGACATGCTCAAGGCCAAGGCGGCGCTACGCGCGTACCAGGGTGTTTCGCTCATCGGTCCGAATTGCCCCGGTATCATCACGCCGGGCGAATGCAAAATCGGCATCATGCCGGGCGCCATCCACAAGCCGGGTTTCATTGGCATCGTTTCCCGTTCCGGAACTCTTACGTACGAGGCGGTGTATCAAACCACGCAAGAAGGGCTTGGCCAGAGCACCTGTGTCGGTATCGGTGGTGATCCGATCCAGGGGCTCAATTTCGTCGATTGTTTGCGGCTGTTCCAGGCGGATTCCCAGACGCGCGGCGTCGTCATGGTCGGTGAAATCGGCGGCCAGGCGGAGGAAGACGCCGCTGCCTATATAAAGGATCACGTTACCAAGCCGGTCGTCGCCTATATCGCCGGCGTTACCGCGCCCAAGGGCAAACGCATGGGCCACGCCGGTGCCGTGATCGCGGGTGGCAAGGGAACGGCCGAGGAAAAATTCCGCGCGCTGGAGGCCGCCGGTGTGCATACCGTGCGTTCGCCCGCGGAGATCGGCGCAGGCATGCGTAAAGCGCTGGGCTAGACATGTCCGATCGCCTGCGCATCTCCCTGGGCCAACTCAACCTGCTGGTCGGGGATGTTTCCGGCAATGCCGCAAAGATGATCGCCGCCGCCAAGCGCGCGCGTGACGAATTCAGGGCCCATGCGATCGTCTTTCCCGAACTGGCGCTAACGGCTTATCCACCCGAAGATCTACTGTTGCGTCCGGAGTTCTCGGTGCGCGTGGAATTGGGGCTGGGCGAGATGCTCAAGCAAATTGCCGGCATCGATGTCATCGTCGGCTACCCCAAGCGTCAATACGGAAAGCTTTTCAATGCAGCCTCGTTGCTGCGTGACGGAAAAATCGCTGCCACCTATTTCAAGCATTGCCTGCCCAACTACGGTGTTTTCGATGAGAAACGTTACTTCGCGCCCGGCACCGATCCTTGCGTGATTAACCTTCATGGCGTCCCGGTCGGAATGACGATCTGTGAAGACGTCTGGGAGACGGGCCCGGTAGGGCAGGCCGCTGTCGCCGGGGCCAAGCTGGTAATCAACCTCAACGCCTCGCCGTATCATGAGCGCAAGGGGCAGGATCGGTTCGATATTGTCGCGCGCCGCGCACGCGAATGCGGTGTGCCGATTGTTTATCTCAACCTTGTCGGTGGGCAGGACGAGCTGGTGTTCGACGGCGATTCGTTTGTCGTCGATGCCCAGGGCAAGCTGACCCAGCGCGCCCCGGCCTTCGAAGAAGGATTGCCTGTCGTTGAGATCGAAACTGCTCCAAGTATTACCCCAGTTCCCGGAACCATCGCGCCGGATCTTTCCGAGGAACAGAGCGTGTACTCGGCGCTGGTGCTGGGCGTGCGCGACTACGTCGTGAAGAATGGTTTCAAAGGTGTGGTAATCGGACTTTCCGGCGGTATCGATTCGGCGTTGACCTTGTGCATTGCCGCGGACGCCATTGGCGCGGAACAGGTCGAGGCGGTTTCCATGCCCTCGCGTTATTCCGCGGCGATCAGTGCGGAGGATGCCTGCGCACAGGCCAAGGCGATGGGGGTAAAATACCGGTCGATTCCAATCGAGCCGATGTTTGAGACCTTTCTCGAAGCGCTCAAGGAGGAATTCAAGGGCATGAAGGCGGATACCACGGAAGAAAATATCCAGGCGCGTATCCGTGGCACGCTGCTCATGGCCATCTCGAATAAAACCAGAAAGATGCTGTTGACGACCGGGAACAAAAGCGAAATGGCGGTGGGCTATGCCACGCTCTATGGCGACATGGCCGGTGGTTTTGCCGCCATCAAGGACGTGCCCAAGATGCTGGTCTATCGTCTGGCCGAGTACAGAAACAAAATCAAACCCGTCATCCCCCAGCGCGTGTTCGAGCGTGCGCCGTCGGCGGAACTCGCGCCCAACCAGAAGGACAGCGACAGCCTGCCGCCGTATTCCGTGCTCGACCCGATTATCGAGCGCTACGTGGAGCACGACCAGTCGGTCGACGACATCATCGCCGCCGGGTTTGACGCCGAAAGCGTGCGCCGGGTGGTCGCCATGATCGACCGCAATGAATACAAACGCCGGCAGGCGGCGCCCGGCGTGCGCATTACACCGCGGGCGTTTGGCCGTGACCGGCGTTACCCCATCACTTCGGGCTATGGAAAAGACGGGAAAAACAGCTTAAGTGGCAAGTGAGGGGAGGCTGGTGTTTAATATGGTATGAGTCGTTTTTCCGAATTCTGATTCGAGGTTCAAGGAAATGAAAAAAATTGAAGCAATCATTAAACCCTTCAAGCTCGACGACGTGCGTGAGGCCCTTTCGGAGGCGGGTGTCAGCGGCCTGACCGTCACCGAGGTCAAGGGGTTTGGACGGCAAAAGGGGCATACCGAACTGTACCGTGGCGCGGAATACGTGGTGGATTTTCTGCCCAAGGTGAAAGTCGAGATTGTGGTGGCGGGGGATCAGCTTGACCGTTGCATCGAGGCCATCACCAAGGCGGCGCGTACCGGCAAGATCGGCGACGGCAAGATTTTCGTCACCAATGTCGAGCAGGTCGTCCGGATTCGTACCGGCGAGCAGGGCGTGGAGGCGATTTAAGCGAGAACGGGCGGCGTTGTCGTCCGCCGTGTGTCAGCGGTTTGCCGCCACGGTTTCGATTTCGGCGAGATAGTGGCTGTTCGGGAAATTCGTTTTCAGCACCCGCATCGTGTCCTTCAACAGATCGTCGATACCCATGGCCCTGTACGATAGGGCCTGGATGCCGAGCGCATCTTCCATTGAAGGCGTACGCGGGTAATTTTCCAGAGAGTATTTGCAGCGGTTGACCGCCGCTACGTAACTGTGACGGTCATAATAGAAGCGCGCCACCTGTGTTTCGTATTTCGCCTGGGCTTCGAACAGATAGGCCATGCGGCTGGCGGCATCGGCGGTGTAGCGGCTCTTGGGGAAACGCTCCACGAGTTCACGGAAGGCATTGTAGGATTCGCGCGCGCCTTTGGGGTCACGGTCGGAGAGGTCGTCCTTGGCGCCGAACAACCAGTTGCCGATACTCTTCTCGCCGTGGAAGTTCACGAGGCCTTTCAGGTAGTACGCATAGTCCACGTTCGGATGTGTGGGATGCAGCCGGATGAAACGGTCAGCGGCGGCGAGGGCGAGGGCCGGCTCGTCGTATTTGTAATTGGCGTAGGCGATTTCAAGCTGCGCCTGCTCGGCATAACGTCCGTAGGCGTAACGCGACTCCAGGATTTCAAAGTATTTGATGGCGGCTTCATAATCGCCGTCATCGACCTTCGTCTTGGCCTCGTTATAGAGTTTTTCCGGCGACCAGTTTTTGGTCGGATCCTCGTTGCCGGCGCAGCCGGCAAGCAAGGCAAGGGCAAAGAGAATGCTAACCAATTGGGAAAAGCGTGACATAGTGTTGAACGACCTCGGATTCAAACAACCGCGTGGCGCAGAGCTTAACTCGATTCCCTACACGCGGGAAGGGCATCGTTCACGTGGCTGAAGAAAATAAATTGTCTGCACGCATCCCCCCCGAACTCGCCGGCCAGCGGCTGGACCAGGCGTTGGCGACCCTGTTTGCCGATATCACCCGCTCGCATTTGCAGCAGTGGATCAAGGGCGGACATGTGCGGCTCAACAACCGGCTGCCACTCAAACGCGATAAGGTAAAGGAGGGCGACACGGTTGAAATCTGTGTGCCGCCGGCAGCGGAAACCGGCTGGAAGGCGCAGGCGATCCCGCTCGAAATTGTTTACGAGGACGACGACATCCTTGTGGTCAACAAGCCGCCGGGTCTGGTGGTGCATCCCGGCGCGGGCAATGCGGAAGGGACACTCTTGAACGCGCTGCTCAATCATGCGCCCACGCTGGCAAAGCTTCCGCGCGCCGGGATCGTGCACCGCCTGGACAAGGACACGTCCGGATTGCTGGTGGTCGCGAAAACTGAGCCGGCGCGCCAGAACCTGATCGAACAGCTGCAGGAACGCACCGTCGAACGTGAATATCTCGCTATCGTTAACGGCGTCATGATCTCGGGTGGCACCGTGGATGAGCCGATCGGACGGCATCGTACCGATCGCACGCGTATGGCCGTCAGCAGCCAGGGCAAGCCCGCCGTCAGTCATTACCGCGTCGTCAAAAAATACCGCGCCCACACCCTGGTACAGGTAAAGTTGGAGTCCGGCCGCACGCACCAGATCCGGGTGCATTTGGCGCACGTGCATTATCCCGTTGTCGGTGATCCCGTTTATGGTGGACGTCTGCGCGTTCCGCGGGGATGCAGCGAACGTCTGCGAAATGTTCTGCACGGCTTCAAGCGCCAGGCACTGCACGCGCTGAAGCTGGCGCTAATCCATCCGGTGACGGGGAAACGCATACAGTGGGCCTCGTCGGTGCCGGAGGACATGAGCGAGTTGATGGAGGCCTTGGCCAAGGATGTGAAAGCGCACGCAGGCTAGCCTGGTTGAGCCGCGTGCCGAGGTTTTGGTACGTGGAGGTTTGGCATTGGGTTGTGTGCGGTATTTTATTGTCCACTTTGTTAATATCTTCTCCCGACGGAGAACAATAACCTTAAAGTTCATCGGATGAATAAACCAGAATTCATATTTCCCGACTGGCCGGTAGCGCCACACGTGAAAGCGCTGACGACCACACGCGATGGCGGTTTCAGCCTTGGTCCCTATGCCTCGTTCAATCTGAGCGTTCGTACCGGTGATGATCCCGCATATGTGCGCAGCAACCGGCAGTTGTTGCGTGAAACATTACAGCTTCCCTCCGAACCGCTGTGGCTTTCACAGGTGCATGGCAAGCGGGTAATCGATGCATTCGAGGCCGGACCGGGCGAAGAAGCGGACGGTTGTATCACTAGCACGCCTGGCGTGGTGTGTGCAGTACTGACGGCCGATTGCCTGCCGATCTTTTTTTGTGACCGCCGCGGCTCGCGTGTCGGTATGTTGCACGCCGGTTGGCGCGGCCTTGCCGCGGGCATTATCGAAGAGGGGCTGCGTCAGATGCAGGTGCCGACGGGCAACATGTTGGCCTGGCTCGGCCCGGCCATCGGACCGTCGGCCTACGAAGTCGGAGAGGATGTGAGACAGGCATTTGTCGTGCAAGACCCAAAGACCGAGGCGGCGTTCACTCCCGTGCCGGGCCGTAGTGGCTTCTGGTTTGCCGATATGTATGGTCTGGCACGCAAACGCCTGCGCGATCAGGGTGTGCACGACATCTATGGCGGCTTGCGTTGCACCTACCGGGAACGCAACCTCTTCTATTCCTACCGGCGCGATGGTGCTTGCGGGCGCATGGCTTCGCTGATCTGGCTGGCTAAAAGGCCGCGTTAGACTATGATTCGCATCTGTCCCCGCATATTCCTGAACCAGGAATAAATGAACCCGCTTATTTTTTGGATCATCGGCTTTACCGCGCTGGGTGGCGTACTCAGTGTACTCACGGCAGCGAGCTTTCTGCTGTTGCCCGAGGTGATCCGTACACGACTCTTGCCGCCGTTGGTGAGTTTTGCCATCGGGGCGTTGCTGGGCGCGGCGTTTCTGGAGATCCTACCCCACGCATTTGAATCGCCCGGAGTGCAAGGGGCGCATTCCATTACGCTCGTGGTGTTGCTGGGTATCCTTGTTTTCTTCTTGCTGGAAAAAATGGTCATCTGGCGCCATTGCCATACGGATGACTGCGATGTGCATGGAAGCACAGTTCATGCCCACGCCCACGACATGGATCAGGTGCGCCAGCTTGCCACCGGCAAGCTTATCCTGATCGGCGACGGCATTCATAATATGGTGGATGGCGTGCTGATTACCGCCGCGTTTCTCACCGACATTCATCTTGGCGTCGTCACGAGTATCGCAGTGATCGCGCACGAGATCCCGCAGGAGCTAGGCGATTTTGCCATTCTTCTGCACAGTGGCTTCAGCCGCTCCAAGGCGCTTTTCTATAATGTGTTGACCAGCCTGACGACAGTGATCGGCGGTGTGGCCGCGTATTATTTCCTCTCCGGAGTGCAGCAGATCGTTCCGTATGTATTGGCCATCGCGGCATCGAGTTTTATCTATATTGCCGTCGCCGACCTGATCCCGGGCCAGCACAAGCGCCCCGAACTCAGCGCGACCGTGCAGCAAGTAACGCTCATCGCGCTGGGTGTGGTGCTAATTTATGTCACCCATTCCACGCTGCATTAACGGACTTCCGGGATAGGCGTCGCCCATGAAACAGTGGTACATGTTGACGGTGGTGGGACGTGACCAGACCGGGATCGTGTCAGGGTTAGCGCGCGCGTTGTATCAGGGCGGAGCCGTCCTGGGCGAGGCCTCCATGACCAGCCTCGGCGGCAATTTTACGATCATGATGATGGTGCAGGTCGAGGTCGAGGAAGCCGAACTTAAACACCAGCTTGAAGCCTTCACGCGCAAGATGAACCTGCACGTGTATGTCGATCGTATCGAAGAGCACCACCATGAACTCATCAAACCGAACGTGCGTATTGCGGTACATGACGCCGATCGTCCTGGCGTTGTCTCGCAGGTAACGGCGGTATTGGCCGAGGCCGGGTTCAATATTCTCGATCTCCATTCCGACGTCGGCGGAACCGGCGCCAAGCCAATCCATATTATGGTGATCGACGGCCATGCCAAGGGCGGCGTAGAAGCCGTCATGCGGGATCTGGAATCGATACGTCTGAGCGGAATCGAAGTGCGCTTGTCATCGATCGACACGCCGGCCGGATAAGTCGCACGAGATCGGTTATCTTGGCGGCTTTGTTTTCCTCAAATTTGTACTTTTAGAACGGGGACTTATTCTTGACACTTTTGATAACCGGGCATATAAGGTATGTGGTACTCAGGTGATCACTTGTTTCATTCCCTTAACATCAGGAGATACATAATGCTGAATAAAAAGCTCATGGTTGTGGCCCTTGTAGGAATGCTCCCGATCGGCGCGATGGCCGCCGGTGAAAACAATATTGGAAATTGCGGTTGGGGAGCTAAGCTGATGGACGGCCAGCGTGGTATTGCCCCTCAGGTTCTTGGAGCAACAACCAATGGCACTTCAAGTAATCAAACCTTCGGTATTACTTCAGGTACCTCCGGTTGCACCCAGGATGGCGTCGTAAAGTCCAACTGGAAGACAGCGATGTTTATCGATGGCAACAAAGACAAGCTCGCGCGCGATATGTCGGTGGGTCATGGTGAATCTTTGGATTCACTGGCCAAGCTGATGGGCGTGCAGGAGCAGCATAAGGCAGCGTTCTTCCAGGCGACGAAAGACAATTTTGCCCGGATCTTTGCCGCGGATACGACCAGCACCGATCAGGTGTTGGCTTCTCTGAAGGCGGTACTGGCGGCTGACAGCGTACTGGCTCAGTACTCCCAGTCGATCTGACTTTGTACTAGTATGCAGTCAGACACCCAGTGGCTTGCCACTGGGTGTCTTTTTTATATGGCCTGAAAACGCGTGTTAGCGAAATGGATGAGCGGGGCCTTGTGGCTTGGCTTGCTGAGCCTGGCGACGGTGGTTGCTGCGGATGAAAACCCTTACCTCCGGGAATTGGTTGTGCAATCGCGGGCGAAACAACTGGCGAAACGGCCGGAGTGGTTAAACCTTCTTCACTTCAAGCCCTATCCGTATCGGCCCGGAATGCGCAGCCTTGCCGACGATCCGAGGTTTTTCAATGCATCCGATGGTTACACCAACGCCGAATCGGAGCTTGAAGCCACGTTGGCCAGCTTCTTTTCAGCGGTAGAAGAATCCGACAAGCAACAGAATCCCCAATGTACTTTCATCGCACGTTACCACTGGCTTAAACAGGAGCTTGGGTTTGATTCAAAACGGTTGCCAGAACAACCCTGTAAGCGCTTCTACGCTTGGCGCGCCACGCTCGACCCTTATGCCATCACGCTCGTATTCCCCGCTGCCTACCTGAATAACCCGGCGTCCATGTATGGGCATACTCTGTTGCGCATCGACTCCAAAGATCAGGACGAACGCACGCGTTTGCTTGCCTACGCCATCAGTTATGCAGCGAATACGGATGAGACGAATGGATTTGTATTTGCCATTAAAGGTCTGTTCGGAGGTTATCCAGGTCTTTTCTCCATTACTCCTTATTACCTGAAGGTCAGGGAATACAGCGATATTGAAAATCGTGATGTCTGGGAATACCAGTTAACGCTGTCACCGCCAGAGATCGATAGGCTACTGATGCATGTCTGGGAGCTTGGCCCAGTGCGTTTCGATTATTACTTTTTCGATGAGAATTGCGCTTATCACCTTCTGTCCCTGCTCGAAGTGGCGCGCCCCGGTTTACAGCTGACCGACCAGTTTCGTTGGTGGGCGGTTCCTTCCGATACGGTGCGTGCCGTGACCGCCGAGTCGGGACTATTGAAAAAGGTTGTCTATCGCCCTTCCGGCGCTACTACCATTCGCGAGCGCTTGGGCCTACTCACACCGGAACAGCGGCAGTTGGCGAAGGGACTTGCCGAGCGGCGTGTGGCACCGGCAGACCCGGCGCTTGCGCGTCTTGTGCCCAATGATCAGGCAAAGATTCTGGAACTGGGCCATGAATACGCCGCTTATCGTCAGAACTCTTCATCCGCGATGGACCCCGAGGCTGAAAAATCCCTGCGTGAATTATTGACAGCACGAAGTCGGATCGACGCGCCATCGCAAATGCCTTTGATGCCGACGCCATCCGTGCGGCCGGATGAGGGACATAAAACTTCAAGGATTTCCATCGGTGCAGGCAAGCGCGACAAGGAACAATTTCAGGAGATCGAGATACGTCCCACCTATCATGATCTGATGGATGCCGATGAGGGCTACACTCCCGGCGCGCAGATTCAGTTCTTTGATCTCAAGCTGAGACATTACGCAGGTGGCGATGGCGTGCACGTGGAGAGTTTTCTGCCGCTCGATATCGCTTCGATATCGCCGCGCGATGACTATTTCCGACCGGTCTCCTGGAAAATAAACGTAGGCTGGACGCGCAAGCGTTTTCCGGACGGGAGCGAGCCTCTGGTGTCCCGATTGAACGGCGGGGCAGGTGTTGCCACGCGGCTCTCGGATTCCTACACCCATGGCCCTGTCGCCTACAGTCTTTTGGAAGGTGCACTGGATTACAGCGGCCAATTCCGGACAGACTATGCGCTGGGCGTGGGCCCGAGCGTGGGCCTGTTGGCTGACATTACGGGGATCTGGCGGATCAATGTATATGGCCGGTGGCTGCGATACGGGCTCGGCGACTCGCATAATACCGGCGTTCTGGGTGTCGAGCAGCGCCTGTCCCTGGGTCGCCAGAGTGCCTTGAGGATTACGCTCGACCGCAAGCAGGAATTCAACCGTTACTGGAACAATGGCCAGATTGCCTGGCAGGTGTATTTCTGATGAAACGCGCATGGCTCCTGTTGTTATTGGTCACTCTTTTGGCTGGCTGCACGGGTGTTTTTTTCCAACCGCATCACATCCAGGTGCGTACCCCTGACAAGCTGGGATTGAACTATGAAGACGTTTATTTCGAATCGAGGGATGGCATACGCCTGCACGGCTGGTTTCTGCCGGCCGAGGCACCGGCGCAAGGTACGATTTTCTTCTTGCACGGCAATGCCGAGAACATCAGCACCCACATTGGTGCGGTCTATTGGTTGCCCAAGCAGCACTTCAACGTTTTCATATTCGACTACCGGGGTTATGGTCTTTCTGAGGGAGCGCCTTCTCTGCCGGGAGCGGTTGGTGACGTCGAGAGTGCGTTCACGTGGCTGTTGTCGCGCAAGGATATCGACCCGAAACGGGTTGTCGTCTTCGGGCAAAGCCTTGGTGGGTCGTTAGCTACCTACTTCACGGCGACAACGCTGCATCGGGCGGACATCAAGGCGCTTGTAGTGGAGAGCGCGTTTTCCAGTTACCGCGACATCACGCGTGAGAAGCTGGCGAGCTTCTGGCTGACATGGCCGCTGCAATATCCTTTGTCATGGACCGTCGATGATGAATTCAGTCCGATTCGTGTGATTGGGAAGGTAAGCCCGATACCGTTACTGGTGATTCATGGCGACGCGGACAACATTGTCCCTATAGCACATGGACGTCGTTTATACGACGCGGCCGGCGAACCGAAAGAGTTCTGGGTCGTTGCAGGCGGGAACCATATCGATGCATTTCGCCATACGGCGAACCGTGAACGTTTCCTGAGTTTTTTACGAACGACATTGAGCAAGTAGCAGCCCATGGTGGAGAGATAACCCGATAGCCTCTTACGCGCGCGAATACCGCACAGGATGTTTTGCTATAGTATTAAATAGCGACCTGGAATAAATCGCCGTTGAAAAATAACGAGGTTGTGTGATGGATGACACTCCGTATTGGCCTTGGGTAGTTACCACTATCGCCATATTAACCGTTTTGGTGGTGGCGTTAGCAGGCTATGGCTGGAAACTTCGGCGCGATCTCAAGATGGCGCGGCTGAAACTGCGCGAGTTGTCGCAGCACATGGATCAATCCACCAGCGTGTTGCAGCAGCGTTCTTCCATCGATGCCCTGACGGGTGTGCCAAACCGGCGCATATTCGACGAGACGTTTTCCAGAGAATGGGCGCGGGCGCGGCGCTCGGGCGCACCGTTGTCCCTGCTGATGGTCGATATCGATTTATTCAAAAAACACAATGACACCTATGGCCACCAGGCTGGCGATATGTGCCTGCGGCAGGTGGCCGCGACGTTGAAAGAGGCGGCGAAACGCCCCGCTGATCTGGTGGCGCGATACGGCGGCGAGGAATTCAGTGTGATTCTGCCGGACGTGGATGAGAAAGGCGCGCTGGTGGTCGCGGAGAAAATGCGCGCCGCGGTAGCGGGGCTCAAGTTTCCTCACATCAATTCCGTGACAGGCCATCACGTGACCATCAGCGTGGGTGTGGCCTCCACCGTCCCGGCCAGGGGCGGATCAGTTACGACTCTGATCGCCTGGGCGGACGCGGCGCTTTATCAGGCCAAGGCCGTCGGCCGCAATCAGGTCATCCTTTCGCAGCAGGCCATTAGCGCCTGATCAGCACGGTGGTGCAGGCTTCACCGTTCCAGAATACGCAGCGACAAATCGACCGCGCGCACATTTTTGGTGAGACCGCCCACGGAGATAAAATTCACCCCGGTTTCGGCAATGGCGCGGATGTTTCCGAGCCTAATGCCGCCGGAGGCCTCGAGTTTGGCGCGGCCGCGGGTCTCCCGGACCGCCTCTCTCAGTTTGTCAGGCGTGAAATTATCCAATAACAGGTGATTGGCCCCGGCGGCAAGCGCCTCGCGCAGTTGTTCCAGATTTTCGACTTCAATTTCTATAGGTGTGTTTTCCGGTGCGGTGTTGCGTGCTTGCTGTAATGCCGCTGCCACCGACCCGGCCGCGGCAATGTGGTTTTCCTTGATCAAAATTGCGTCATACAGGCCCATGCGGTGATTCTGCCCACCGCCACAGGTGACGGCGTATTTTTGTGCACGGCGCAAGCCGGGGACGGTCTTGCGTGTATCGAGAATCGTTGCCCCGGTGCCACGTATGGCTTCGACGTAGCGTTGGGTCAAAGTCGCGGTGCCGGAGAGTAGTTGCAAGAAATTGAGCGCGGTGCGCTCGCCGGTCAGCAGCCCCCGTGCCGGGCCGTCGAGTACGCAAAGCACCTGGCCGGCGCGAATCGCCTCACCATCCTTAGCGTGCCAGGTGGTCTGCAGACGTTTGTCCACTTCATGAAAGACTTCATCGAACCAGGCGGTTCCACAGAGAATGGCGTCTTCCCGCGTTATAACCTGCGCTTTGGCATACGCCTCCGGTGCAATCAGATTGGCGGTCAGGTCGCCGTGGCCGATGTCTTCGGCCAGCGCCCGTTGCACGGTTTGTGAAATATCGTCAGGCAGCACGAGCGGCATCAGAACAGACGAGAGTTGACCAGGAAGTGCACCCAGATGCTGGCGGCATAACCCAGCGCGACCGCCCAGCTCCATTTGAGATGGGAGAAGAAGGTGTATGTTCCCCGCGCCTGGCCCATGAGGCCGACGCCGGCCGCCGAGCCAATGGAGAGCAGCGATCCACCGACACCGGCGGTCATGGTCACCAGTAGCCACTGGCCGACGTGCATGTCCGGGTTCATGCTGAGTACGGCGTACATGATCGGAATATTATCGATTATGGCTGAGGCGACCCCAACCAGAATGTTGGCCCAGGTGGGTCCGAGGCCCTGATAGAGTGAGTGTGAGATCAGGGTGAGGTAACCCAGCGTTCCGATACCGCCGACGCACAGGATTACGCCATAAAAAAACATGAGCGTGTCCCATTCGACCCGTTTCATGCTGATGAAGATATCAAATGGTCTGATTGCGGGTTTGAAGTATTCCTTGAAACCAAAGGCTTCGCTGTCGGGTTCCGGGATGGCGGGTGGATTCCGCAGTTCGTCACTCCGGATGAAGTAGCCATAGACCTTGAGCAGACCGAGTCCCGTCATCATGCCGAGAAACGGCGGCAGGTGGAGGAAATTGTGGAGCATGACGGTTAGCGCAATGGTCAGGATAAAAAGTGTAATGACCTGATAACCCCCTTTCTTGACGTGAAAGGTTTCTAGAGCGGCCTCGGGTTTGTTGCGCGGCACCGTAAACGACATGAGTAACGCCGGTACGACCCAGTTGACCAGGGCGGGGATGAAAAGCAGGAAAAATTCCTCGAACTTTACAACGCCTTTTTGCCAGACCATGAGCGTGGTGATGTCGCCGAAGGGGCTGAATGCTCCGCCGGCATTGGCAGCCACGACGATACTGATGCAGGAGACGGCCACAAAATGCTTGTTGTTTCCGCCCACGGCCAGTACGACCGCGGCCATTACCAGCGCGGTCGTCAGGTTGTCGGCTAAGGGGGAGATGAAAAAGGCAAAGACACCGGCGAGCCAGTAAATCGTACGCAGGGAAAAACCGGAGGAGATCATCCAGGAGCGCAGTGCCCGGAAGACGTTGCGTTCTTCCAGGGTGTTGATGAAGGTCATGGCCGAGAGCAGGAACAGCAACAGTTCCGCGTATTCCTCGAGAATGGCACGCAGGGCGCGCGCGGCCGAGACGGTGTCACCCTGTTGGGAAAAGGCGATCGCCACCAACACCCAGATGACACCTGCCCCGAGGATGACCGGCTTGGATTTGCGCAGGTGCGAGAATTCCTCGCTGATCACCATGGCATAGGCCACCACGAAGGTGGCGACGGCAAGCATTCCGTAGAAACTGGTGGTCAGGTCAGGTGGTGTCAGGTTAGGCATGGCGCCTTGGCCGATCCTTATGGGGCGGGTGAATTCATCATGGATGCGAGTCTATCCAAATTTCCACTTATCCGCCTATTTCGACGGTAAAACTGAATATTAGTAAAACATCAGGTTCGAATATATTGACATGTTCCAGAATTGAGATATCCTGACGCCCGCTTGATCTCTCAATCCGCTTTTTCAATGATCCCGTCAACGAGCATTACCGCATGAATTCCACGTACGCGAGCCACCTTCCTGACGGTTGGGATCGGTTCTCCCGCTTTTTCTTTGCACTCGGTGACACCACGCGCCAGCAGATCCTGCTGATTTTTGATCCGGGCGAGGAAATCTGCGTCAACGCGATTGCCCGGCTGTTCAAACTCAGCCGTCCGGCCATCTCACATCACCTGAAGGTTCTGCGCAACGCGGAACTGCTGGTGAGCGAGAAGCGCGGTAAAGAGGTCTATTACCGCGTGAATTATCCGTACTGCACCGATGTCATGCGCACCGTGCATGAATTTGTTTCCACCCGATCGGTGGCTGCGCCACACGCGTAGATTCCTGATATCCAGTCAAGTCACTGGCTGGATTACTTGTCGCCCGCCTGCATGGTTCCCTGACGGACATCAACTCTGAGTAACAGCAACAGACCCAGGACAAAGAAAATAACGAGGGAAAGGATGGCGATGCGGTAGCTGCCGGTGAACTGCAAAGCGAGACCAAAGAGGAGCGGCCCGAGCCAACTGCTCCCCTTGTCGCTGATTTCATAAAGCCCGAAATATTCCGATTCTTGCCCCTTGGGGATCATCAGCGAGTACACCGAGCGGCTGAGCGCCTGGCTCCCACCCAGCACGATGGCGATCGCGGCCGCCATCAGATAAAAGTCGACGGTGTTCTTAAGAAAGGCGTAGGCGTATACCAGCGTGCCGATCCAAAGCAGCAGGCTGACGACGATCGCCTGTTTGGCGCTGATCACTTGGGCGACGTATTTGAACAGCACCACTCCGAAGAAGCCGATAAACTGGACCATCAGGATCACGGTGGTGAGTGTGGACATGCTCAAACCCAGCTCCTCTTGCCCAAATACAGACGCCATCGCGATGACGGTCTGGATGCCATCGTTATAAAGCAGAAAAGCGCCCAGAAAGAGCAATGTCTGGGGATGGCGGCGAACCTTGACCAAGGTGTGCCAAAGTTGCTTGATGCCGACGGTGAGATAATGTTTTCCCGGTGGTATATGTTTTACAGGCTGTCGTCGTTTGAGGATCAACAGGGGAATCAGCGTAAAGACGGCCCACCACACACCGGCCGAGGCGAGATTGATGCGCACGGCCTCGCCGATGCTGAGTCCAAGATCGCCGGCCTTGGTAAAGAGCAGAAGGTTCAGTGCGAGCAACAGACCGCCGCCGAGATAACCCACCGCCCAGCCCATCGAGGAGACATGATCGCGCTCGTCCGGACGGGCAATATCCGGTAGAAACGCGTTATAAAAGACGCACGACGCGCCGAAGCCCAGGTTGGCGATGAGAAACAGGGCGCCGCCGAGTAAATAATCCGTTCCGTACAGGAAATACATACCCATGGTGGCGATGGCGCCCAGATAGGCAAAGAAGGCAAACATCCGTTTCTTGAAGTGCGAGTAATCTGCGATGGCGCCGAGCAGGGGCAGCAGGATGACTTGCAGCAGGACGGACAAGGAAACGATATAAGGAAAGAAGGATTCTGCCGCTACTTTGAGCCCAAGAGGATAGACAAAGCCGTCCGGACCCGCGGCCGCTTTGGTAATGGTGGTCAGGTACGGGCCGATAAAGACGGTCAGAACCGTGGTGGGAAAGGCGGAATTTGCCCAGTCGTACATGTACCAGGCACGCTGCTCACGGCGGTGATCTGTAGCACTTTCCATTTTTATTCTGGGCTAACCGGAGTAGCCATTTTAAGCGGGGCTTATTGTTGCGCATGAACAGATTGTCCGCCACAAAATTATGTCTGTGACCATGAAAACCACGCCGCAAGCCCCTTGCATCAGCCAAGGGCTTAACCGTCCATTGCGTTGCGTTGGTGGATGCGGATGGATAAAAAGGTTTACACATACACATAAGTGATGGTAATTTTATCCGCCATGGACTATCCCGAAGCCTGGCGGAAGGCGGAAACAATCTTTAAGAAACACGGGGGCATGCTGCGGACTTCCCGCGCTATTGCCCTCGGAGTGCATCCCCGAATTCTTTATGGCCTTCGGGATTCCGGACGGCTGCAACAGGTAAGCCTAGGGCTGTATCGACTTGCCGATTTGCCAGAGCTTGGTAACCCTGACTTGGCTGCCGTGGCAGCGCGTATCCCACAAGGAGTGATCTGTCTCATCACCGCTCTGGCATTTCACGGGATCACTACGCAGATACCGCATCAAGTAGACGTGGCAGTTCCACGTGGCACCAAGCAGCCACGCCTTCAGTTCCCGCCGATCCGTATATTTCGCTTCTCGGCGCCGATGCAAAGGATAGGAGTCGAGAAGCATCGCGTGGACAACATCGAGGTACGCGTCTACAGCGCGGCCAAGACGGTTGCGGATTGCTTTCGTTTCCGTAACCGCATCGGCATTGACGTAGCCGTCGAGGCGCTCCGGCTCTTCCATAAGCGCAAGAAGGCGCCCATGCGCGAGCTGCTCGAATATGCACGCTTGTGCCGGGTCGAACGCGTCATGATGCCGTATCTTGAGGCACTCCAGTGACTCGCCGGACGCTGGTTAATGTCGCGCAGTCTGTGCACCAGCGGTTGCTTACTCGTGCGCAGAAGGAGGGAAGGTCGTTTAACGAACTGCTACAGCACTACGCGATCGAGCGGTTTCTGTACCGGCTCGGCCAGTCCAAGTATGCAGAGAAGTTACTGCTCAAGGGCGCGCTGCTGTTGCGTGTGTGGCAAATACCCATGGCTCGGCCGACTATGGACATTGACGTGCTCGGTCGTACTGCTGGAACATCGGAGATATTCGTCACCATTCTCCGGGAGTGCATGACGATCGAGGTCGAGGACGATAGTATGCAGTACGACACGAAAAGCATCGTGACGGAGGCCATAACGCTTGATGCCGACTATCAGGGTTGGCGTATCAGATTCAAAGCGTTGCTCGGTAATGCGCGCGTGACGATGCAGGTGGATGTCGGCATCGGCGATGTTGTGTACCCCGCGCCAATCTGGATTGATTACCCGGTACTTCTTGATCAGCCGGCGCCGCACCTACTGGCCTACACGCCGGAGAACGCGATTGCGGAGAAGTACCAAGCTATGGTGGAGCTGGATAAGGCCAACAGTCGCATGAAGGATTTCCACGACATCTGGGCGCTTGCGCGCAATCTGGAATTTGACGGTGAGAGACTCAGCGGGGCGATACGGAAAACCTTCGGGCGGCGCAAGACAAAGCTGCCCGAATCTGTACCCACGGCCTTCACGCCGGAGTTCTATGAGGACAAAGCGAAACAGACTCAGTGGCATGCGTTTTTGAACAAGGGGCTCGCAACCAAGGGGCCCCTGTCGCTCGCCGACGTGACCGAGGTGTTGCACAGTTTCCTGGTACCGCCCACCGAGGCCCTGATCTCAGGAAAAGCATTCAAGATGTGCTGGCCGCTTGGCGGTCCGTGGAAACTCGTAATGATTGGATAGATATTTTCCATGTCAGGAATCGTTTTTCCGATGCTGGTAGTTGGTGCCTTTCTAATCGGGTTTTTATGGCGCCGGTTGATGCGTGCCTGCGAGGCCGCCAACGGCGCGGATTGGGGAAGTCCTTGGCTCAATCGTCTCGACGGGCTTAACCGGATTCTTTGCCGCCGCTTCCACCGTCTGCGACACGATCCGTTAAAACTGCCGGCACGCGGCGGGGCGTTGGTGGCGAGCAACCATATTTCCGGACTCGACCCGCTGCTGCTCATCGCCGCCAGTTCACGTCCGCTGCGCTTTCTGATTGCGCGTGAACAATATGACCGCTGGTGGTTGCGCTGGCTATTTCGTGCCGTCGGTTGCATCCCGGTGGAGCGCACGCGTGATCCGCGCGCTGCTCTGTATGAAGCACGGCGCGCGCTCGAAGCGGGCGAAGTGGTGGCTTTGTTCCCGCATGGGCGCATCCATCTCGATCACCACGACCCGACACCATTGAAACGCGGGATTGCGGTGCTTGCCCAGATGACGGGTGTGCCGGTATTCCCGGCGCGTGTGGAAGGCGTGCGCGGACAGGGACTCACATTGGCGGCTGCCTTTATTCCCGGCCATGCCCGGGTGCGATGCTTTGCCCCTTTGCATTGCGACGGACATTCGGTCGAGACCTGCCTGGAAGAACTTTGGGATATCCTGGCGGCGCCGGCCCACCGCGAAAGGCATGCCAACCCGCATCGGCGCGATAAGGCCGGTTAGCAAGCCCGTGCGTGGGGATGGCCTCAATTCCCCTTGAAAACAGGCCGGTACTCCCCAATTAAATAGCCAACACGAACTTTCCAGAAAGAAGGCGGTATCCCATGCGCATGGACAAACTGACCACCAAGTTCCAGACGGCCCTGGCCGAAGCCCAGAGCCTGGCCGTTGGGCGCGACCATCAGTTCATCGAGCCGGCACATCTGATGACCGCGCTGCTCGATCAGGAAGGCGGCACCACCCGCCACCTGCTCGCCAAGTCTGACATCAACATCGATGCCCTGCGCGCCAAACTCTCGCAAACGCTTGACCGCCTGCCGACTGTCGAAGGAGCCGGCGGTGAGGTGCATATCTCCAACGACCTCGGCAAGCTGCTCAACCTCACGGACAAATTCGCGCAACAGCGCGGCGATCAATATATTTCCAGCGAGCTGTTTGTGCTCGCCGCCCTGGAAGACAAGGGCGAGCTCGGACGCCTGCTGAAGGGGCTGGGCGTATCCAAAAATGGAATCGAGAAGGCGATCGAGACGATGCGCGGCGGACAGAAAGTACAGGACGCGAGCGCGGAGGAAAGTCGCCAGGCGCTGGAGAAGTACACCATCGATCTCACCGAGCGCGCGGAACAGGGCAAGCTCGACCCGGTAATCGGGCGCGATGACGAAATCCGGCGTGTGGTGCAAATCCTGCAACGGCGCACCAAGAACAACCCGGTGCTGATCGGCGAACCCGGCGTGGGCAAGACGGCCATCGCCGAGGGTCTGGCCCTGCGCATCATCAATGGCGAGGTGCCGGAAGGAATGAAAGGAAAGCGCCTGCTGTCTCTGGACATGGGTTCGCTCATTGCCGGCGCGAAGTTTCGCGGTGAATTCGAAGAGCGTCTGAAAGCCGTGCTCAAGGACCTGTCCAAGCAGGAAGGGCGCATTATTCTGTTCATCGATGAACTGCATACCATGGTCGGCGCCGGCAAGGCCGAGGGTGCGATGGACGCGGGAAATATGCTCAAACCCGCGCTGGCACGCGGCGATCTGCACTGCATCGGCGCCACCACCCTGGACGAGTACCGAAAATATATCGAAAAGGATGCGGCGCTCGAGCGCCGTTTCCAGAAGGTGCTGGTGGATGAGCCCACGGTCGAGGACACTATCGCCATTTTGCGTGGCCTGAAGGAAAAATACGAAGTGCATCACGGTGTCGACATCACCGACCCGGCGATCGTCGCCGCCGCGACGCTTTCGCATCGCTACATCACCGACCGCCAACTTCCGGACAAAGCGATTGATCTCGTGGATGAGGCGGCGTCGCGCATTCGCATGGAGATCGATTCGAAACCGGAGGTGATGGACAAACTTGATCGCCGGTTGATCCAGCTCAAGATGGAGCGCGAGGCGCTCAAGAAGGAAGCCGATGAAGCGTCAAAGAAACGGCTTACCATGCTGGAAGAAGAGATTCAGAAACTGGAGCGCGAATACGCCGACCTGGAAGAAATCTGGAAGGCCGAGAAGGCCCAGGTGACCGGTGCGGCACATATCAAGGAGGCGCTCGACCGCGCGCGCCTTGAATTTGAAACCGCGCGCCGCGCCGGCGATCTGGCGCGCATGTCCGAACTCCAATACGGGCGCCTCCCTGAACTTGAAAAACAGCTCAGTGCGGCGCAAGCCGTCGAAGGCAAGGAACATACACTCCTGCGCAACGCCGTCACTGAAAACGAAGTGGCCGAGATCGTGTCCCACTGGACCGGCATACCGGTGTCAAAGATGATGGAGGGCGAGCGCGAAAAACTCCTGCACATGGAAGAAGCGCTGAATCGGCGTGTGGTCGGTCAGGAAGAGGCGATCCGCGTGGTCGCGAACGCCATCCGCCGTTCGCGCGCAGGTCTTTCCGATCCGCGCCGCCCCTATGGTTCGTTTCTGTTCCTCGGGCCCACGGGTGTGGGCAAGACGGAATTGACCAAGGCGCTCGCGACTTTTTTGTTCGACAGCGATGAAGCCATGGTGCGTATCGATATGTCCGAGTTCATGGAGAAGCATTCTGTCGCGCGCCTCATTGGCGCACCGCCCGGTTATGTCGGCTATGAAGAAGGCGGTTATCTCACCGAGTCCGTGCGGCGCAAACCCTATTCGGTCATTTTGCTGGATGAAGTCGAAAAGGCACATCCGGATGTGTTCAACGTACTGTTGCAGGTGCTGGACGATGGCCGACTTACCGACGGCCAGGGCCGTACAGTGGATTTCCGCAATACCGTTATTGTCATGACTTCGAACCTGGGCTCAACGACGATTCAAGAACTGGCCGGTGAGGAAAATTATGACAAGATGAAGTCGGCGGTGATGCATGTCGTCGGCCAGCACTTCCGTCCCGAATTCGTCAACCGTATCGACGATATCGTGGTGTTTCATCCGCTCGGACGCGAGCAGTTGCACCGTATCGCCGGGATTCAGGTACAGTACCTGCGCGAACGCCTGCAGGCACGCGAGATGGATCTCGACCTTACCTCGAGGGCGCTCGACAAGATCGCGGAGGCCGGGTTCGACCCCGTGTTCGGGGCACGGCCGCTCAAACGCGCCATCCAGCAGCAGGTCGAGAACCCCCTGGCCCAGGAAATCCTGGCGGGCAAGTTCGGTCCCAGGGACATTATCGAAGTGGATGTGGCCGGGAGTGAACTCGTATTCCGGAGAAAGGTCATGGCGGAAAAAAAGGCGGGCGTGGCCTGATTTAGCCAGGCGGCTGAACTTTTTCTCGTTTCTCCCGTCCATGTAAGAAGTATAAAATACCCGCACGGGAGGATTTTCCTATGGCACACGACAGTCGTTCATTTAAGGTAGGTATCGTCGCTGGCGTATTTCTGGTCGTCGGCATCTTGGCAGGAATTATTTTCAGTTCGCGTCTGGATTGGATGTCCAGCGCGGTAAGCGGGCCGACCGCCCCGGCTGCCGCTAATCCGGTGGTTACCGGTCCCACGCCGCCTAATTTTGTGTCGGTGGTCAAGGCGGTCATGCCGGCCGTGGTGAATGTTTCCACCACGCGCGTGGTGCGCCAGGGCAACGGTGCAGACATCCCTTCGCAGCTCAGGGAAGACCCATTCTTTCGCCAGTTCTTCGGTGAAGAATTTTCTCACCGCTTCCAGGTTCCGCGTGAACGTCGCGAGGCCAGCCTTGGTTCCGGCGTGATTGTCGACTCCTCCGGCTACATCGTCACCAACAACCACGTCATCGCCAAGGCCGATGAGATCAAAGTCCTGCTGAACGACAAGCGTGAATTCATTGGCAAGGTGATCGGGACCGATCCCAAAACCGATATCGCCGTGATCAAGATCAATGCCAAGAATTTGCCCACCATCCCCTGGGGCGACTCGGACAAACTCGACGTGGGCGAATATGTGCTCGCCATCGGTAATCCATTCGGCCTGAATCAGACGGTCACGCAGGGCATCGTCAGCGCTGTCGGCCGCGCGAATGTCGGTATCGCCGATTACGAAGATTTCATTCAGACTGACGCCGCGATCAATCCGGGTAACTCCGGTGGTGCACTCGTGAATGCGCGCGGTGAGCTCATAGGCATTAATACCGCCATTTTCTCACGCTCCGGTGGTTACATGGGCATCGGTTTCGCCGTCCCGAGCAACATGACGCGTGCCGTGATGGACAGTCTGATCAAGGGCGGCAAGGTCGTGCGCGGCTGGCTGGGTGTGTCGATTCAGGAAGTCACGCCGGAACTGGCTAAACAGTTTGGCATGAAAGAATCGAACGGCGCATTGGTGAGCGAGGTGGTTGCCGATAGTCCCGCCACCGCTGCCGGTATCCAAACGGGCGACATCATTACTGCCTTCAACGGCAAACAGGTGGACAATCCCAGTATCTTGCGGAATGTCGTGGCGCAGACGGCCATCGGCAAGACCGTGAAGGTGGAGTTACTGCGCGAGAAAAAGTCCGTGTCCGTCGATGTCAAAATCGCTGAGCAGCCTAAGGATATCGCCCAGGCGGGAGAAGAGGACGATGAGTCGGTGCAGGGCGATGGCAAGAATACCGCATTCGCCGGTGTCGAGGTGCGTAACCTGACGCCGGACGTCGCGCGTCAGCTGGGCCTGCCCGGTGGTGCGAGCGGCGTCGTCATCTCCGGTGTGGCACCGGGCAGCGCCGGCGAGGAGGCGGGGCTGCAACCGGGCGACGTGATTCTGGAGATCAATCGTCACCCGGTGCGCAACACCGCGGATTTCAAGCGCGCGAGCAGCAAACTTGCCAAGAAGGAGAATGCATTATTGTTGATCAATCGCCAGGGCAGGAAGTTGTTCGTCGCCATCAAGTAGTCTTCGGCCAAACATGTCGCGGTGACTGACGGGGCGGATGGCCTCGTCAGTTTTTCAGGAGCCTTACGTCATGCGCCTCCCGTATACGCCGTTGCCGCTCCTGATTTTTATCCTTGCCTTGCTGTTTTTGTTGGCGATCGTCCTGGTCGGGGCGCTGACCATCGCGTTTGACAAGCTCGGCCTGACCGCCCCTTCCGCATTCCTGTTGTTATTTGCCTCGTTGTTTGGGAGCGCCATCAACCTGCCACTTTTTACGGTACGCGCCGAACAGCCGGCGACGGCACCACTCCCTCCGTCACTGCGGCGTCTCCTGCGACTTCATGCCCGCGAGTTCAAAGGCAAGACGCTGGTGGCGGTGAATGTCGGAGGATGTCTGATTCCCGCCGCTTTTTCCATTTATTTGTTAGTCCGTCATCCCATACCATGGGCTCAGGTACTGCTCGCTACCACGGCCATTGCCGTGCTGAGCCGTATGATCAGTCGTCCCATTCCCGGACTTGGGATCGGCATGCCGATATTTATTCCACCCGTGATGGCAGCGATGCTGGCGTTGTTGATTAACAGCGAGGAGAGTGCACCACTGGCCTATATCTCGGGAACACTGGGCGTCATTATTGGCGCCGACCTGTTGCGGCTCAACGACATCCGCAAGCTCGGTACGCCGTTTGCCTCCATCGGCGGCGCCGGAACGTTCGACGGAATTTTTATGACGGGCATCGTGGCGGTCTTGCTGGCGTAATCCACTCTCTGTCCATTTGTCGGTCGATCTGTTCTGGTGGTCGATTTGTTCGTGCGTGACGGTTGCCTATCCCGTAGCCTTGCATTTATTAATCAATTCCGGAGGAAACCAATGTCATTCCGATTTCCCGCTGTGGCGGCTGGTCTGCTGATGGCCGTGGTACTGAGCGCATGCAGTGCGGTTCAGATCGGCAGGGATTTTGATTTAAACACCTTTGAATCGAGAGTCGAACGCGGCGTGACCACGCAAGCGCAGGTGCGTGGCTGGCTAGGCGCACCGGTGGGCACCGGTTTTACCGTTAACACGAGCGGTGAGCGTTATGAAGAGTGGACATACTATTACGGCGATGGTCACCTGCCCGATATGGTCGATGCACGTCTGAAAGTTCTGCAAATCAAATTTGACCGGCAGGGAATCATCCGCGGCTACAATTGGTCCGGTGAGGAAAATAAATAACTTATGGTGTAAGCCGCGTACACCATTTCTCGATAGCCACCCTTACTTCCAGCGGTTTTTCGGTCAACGGCCAGTGATAGGCGTTGATGGTGACGATCTCGAGGTTCGTCAGCGCCGCCAGGGTTTTCCGTGCCGCAGCCGGGTCGGCGTAGGTCACGCCCGCGGATAACAGCACCAATACCGGCGCCTGTATCTGCGTGAGCGGCGGTAACGGCCGTATGACTTCCATGGTCTCTTGCAGGTAGCTCGCCACCGGAAAGAATTTGAGATCCTCCCACACGGAAGAATAGTGCTTGATCATTTCTTCCTGTTTCCCGGCGTCCAGCAGTTTCTCCCGCGTTTCCTCGTCCAGTTTACGCAGGTCGCGTTTGGGAATATGTCTACGGTGCAGGCCCAGTTTGCCGAGGAGCCGCAGAAAAAAGATGATGGTCCAGATCAATGGCTTCAGCCGGCTGGCGGTACGCATGTCGCCGTGCAGGGCCTCGGGGAAGATGGGGTCAATGAGTACCAGGCCGCGGGTGCGTGCGGGATAACGTGCCGCAAACTGCATCGCCACCTGGGCGCCGAGGCTGTGCCCGATCAGCACCGCCTGCGCATAGCCCTCGGCATCGAGAATCTGCACCAGGTCTTGGCACCAGACCCCCATGCCGAGCGGGCCGCGGGAGAGGGAATCCCCATGGCCGCGCATGTCGAGACGCAGAACGTCCCAGGAGTTTTTGAGTGTCGTGTATTCGACGAACTCCGACCAGCGCGTCAGGTTGCTCGCGACCCCGTGCAGCAGAATGATCAGTTTCTGTCTTGTCGTGTCCCCACGGATGAGGCGGTAGTGCAGTGCGGTTCCATTTTCCGTCTTCAGGGAGCGGCTGACTTCCATGATGAGTATGGTAGCATTCAGGCTACACGAATCCATTCCATTGTGCGGCGCATTCGGCCATGAACATCGTATTTCTCGATCGCGATACCTTTTCACCGAAGATTCGTTTCCCGGCCGAGCGGCTGGAGGGTTGCGGCTGGCGGGAGTATCCGGCGACTTCAGCCAAACAGATCGTGGACCGGATCCAGAATACAGAGATTGTTCTCACGAACAAGGTAAAACTCCCCGGCGAGATTTTGCGGAAAATGCCGCAGCTGAAGCTGATTGCCGCCATGGCCACGGGGGTGGACAACATCGACGTCGAATACGCCGGCAAGAACGGTATTGCGGTGTGCAACGTGCGCGGCTATGCGCAGAATAGCGTCGCCGAGCATGTGTTCGCCATGCTGCTGACGCTGCGGCGCAATATCGTGTGGTACCGCAAGGCTGTGCGGCGCGGCGACTGGACACGTTCAGAGGTGTTCTGTCTGCAAAGTTACCCAATGGTCGATCTCGCGGGCAGTACGCTCGGCATCATCGGCGGCGGCACGCTCGGCAAGTCCGTGGCGCGGCTTGGCGGCGCGTTTAACATGCGCGTGCTGATGGCGGAGTACCGGGAGGCACCCGCGGTGCGCCCGGATCGCACGCCGTTTGATCGTGTCCTGCGTGAATCGGATGTTATCAGCTTGCATGTCCCGCTGACCGCGCAGACCCGTGGGGTCATCGGTGAACGCGAGCTGGCGCAAATGAAATCCACGGCCATTCTGATTAACACCGCGCGCGGCGGGTTGGTCGATGAACTGGCGCTGGTCGATGCCCTGCGGGCGGGGCGTCTGGGTGGTGCCGCGTTCGACGTGCTGACGCAGGAGCCGCCGCCCGCGGATCATCCGCTGCTGGCCGCCGATATTCCCAACCTGTTGGTGACTCCCCATATCGCTTGGGCCAGCCTCCAGGCACAGCAGAAACTGGCCGACGAAGTCGTTACCAACATCGACGCATTCCTACGCGGCAAGTCACGCAATCGCGTGGTCTAGTGGACGTGTCCCTGCCCATCGACGAAGTTCTGCCGGAATTGCGCACCGCCCTTGCGGCGCATCCCGCGGCGGTGTTGCAGGCGCCGCCGGGCGCGGGCAAGACCACCGGCGTGCCGCTGGCGCTACTCGATGAACCGTGGCTCGATGGCCGCACGATCCTCATGCTTGAACCGCGCCGGCTCGCCGCGCGTGCGGCGGCGGTGCGCATGTCTGCCTTGCTCGGCGAAAATCCCGGCGGGCGCGTGGGTTATCGTATCCGTTTCGAGTCCAAGGTCTCCGGAAAAACGCGCATCGAAGTATTGACGGAAGGCATCCTCACGCGCCGACTGCAATCCGACCCGGAGTTGAAGAATGTCGGTTTGGTGATTTTCGATGAATTCCATGAACGCCACCTGCACGCCGATCTCGCGCTTGCACTTTGTCTCGACAGCCAGCGCGGGCTGCGTGAAGACCTCAAGCTGCTCGTGATGTCTGCCACGCTCGATGGTGGCGCTGTTTCGAAGTTGTTGAATGATGCACCGATTGTCACAAGCCGTGGACGAAGTTTCCCGGTGGATGTCCATTATCTCCCGCGCGACCCCGATGGCCCGTTGCCACAGACGGTTTGCGATGCGGTGTTGCGTGCATTGGAAGCGCATGAGGGGGATGTACTCGTCTTTCTCCCCGGCGCATGGGAGATACGCCGCACCCAGGCACTGTTAGAGATAAAACTTGGGTCGAGTGTGGATGTCTTGCCACTCTATGGCGATCTACCGTGGGAGGCGCAGGATCGAGCGATCCAGCCCTCTACCGTGCGGCGCAAGATCGTGCTGGCGACGCCGATTGCCGAAACCAGCCTGACCATCGAAGGCGTGCGCGTCGTGGTTGATTCCGGTTACGCGCGCGTGCCGCAGTTCGACCCGAAATCGGGCCTTACCCGTTTGACCACCGTACGCATCTCGCGCGCCTCCAGTGAACAGCGCGCCGGCCGCGCCGGCCGGCTTACGCCGGGCGTATGTTACCGGCTCTGGGGTGAGAACACGCAGCGCGGACTCATTCCGCAGTCGATACCGGAAATGCGCGCGACCGATCTGGCGCCGCTCGCGTTGGAACTCGCGGCCTGGGGCGTGCGCGAGGCGCGTGCGCTTTCCTGGCTCGATCCACCGCCGGATGCCATGTTCAATCAGGCGCGTGAGCTTCTGGCCGAACTCGATGCGCTGGATGAATTCGGACAGATTACCGAAGGGGGACGCGCCATGGTGCGCTTGCCGCTGCATCCGCGCCTGTCGCACATGCTGTATACCGCTGAAAAAATGGGACTGGGCGCGCTTGCCTGCGACATCGCCGCGTTGTTGTCGGAACGGGATATTCTCGCGGGCGAGTCGCGCCGCTCCGCCGATTTCACGCACCGGCTTGAAGCCTTGCAGGCCTTTCGTCAGCAGGGTCGGCAGGGCGCGCAGACACATCAGGCGGATGCCACGGCCTGTACCAAAGTGAATCAGGCGGCACAGCAGTTTCTGCGGTTGCTGGCGTCGCCCACGCCGGCCAAGGCTGAAGACATCGAGCAGACAGGGCTGTTGCTGGCCTTGGCCTATCCGGACCGCGTTGCGCTTGCACGCGCACCCGGCGATAACCGCTATCTGCTGGCCTCGGGGCGTGGCGCGAGGTTGCACGAGTCGGAGATGCGCTTGCGCCAACTGTGCATCGTGGCCGCCAGCGTGGAGGCGGGCAATGCACAGGGACGCACCACGGCCGCTCCTGCCGGGAGGGCAAACACTGCACGCAGGATGCCGCGCGCGACGGGAGAGAGCGAAGGCCTGATTTATCTCGCCGCGCCGCTGGAAGTGGACACACTGCGCCGCCATATGTCCGCGCATATCCAGAGCGGGGACGTAGTGCGCTGGGATGCGCAGCAGCAGGTGGTCGTGGCGCGGCACGAGGAACGATTTTTCGCACTGGTGCTCGACAGCAGGGCCTCCACCGCCGTCGATCCGGAAAAACTGCGGGACGCCATGCTCGAAGGCGTCCGCCGACTCGGCATCGACGCCTTGCCGTGGACGAACGAGGCGCGCGCGTGGCAGGCGCGTGTGCTGTCGCTGCGCCACTGGCTGCCGGATGAGAGTTGGCCGGATGTGTCGGATGCGGCATTGCTGGAGACGCTGGCGGACTGGCTCGGCCCTTACCTTGACGGCATCACGCGGCGCGAGCATCTCGCGCGCCTTGATCTGTTCGCGGCACTGAAAGCCCATCTCGACTGGGAGCAGGGGCGGCGCCTGGACGAAGGTGCGCCGACACACGTCACAGTGCCGAGCGGTTCGCACCTGCGGCTGGAATATCACCCCGGCGAATCGCCGGTGCTCGCGGTAAAATTGCAGGAGATGTTCGGTCTTGCCGATTCGCCGCGCGTGGCGTGGGGAAAAGTGCCGGTCATGTTGCATCTGCTGTCGCCGGGGAAGAGGCCGATTCAGGTCACGCAGGATCTACGCGGGTTCTGGGAGCGCACCTACGCCGAGGTCAAAAAAGAATTGAAAGGCCGCTACCCCAAACACCCATGGCCGGATGATCCATGGAACGCCGCCCCGACCGCGCGCGCCACGCGCCGACGCAAATGACCAAGCCCGCAGCGAAACGCACACTGCTTTCCATCATCGAGCTTGGCGGCTATCCCAATTTTACGCCGGTGTACGAGCGCGCAGGTTACCGCGTGGAAACGGCATCCTCGGTGCGCAAAGCGATGGCGCTGCTTAAAAAGATTCAGCCGGAGGTTGTCGTCGCCGAGTTTAATTTTCAGTCCGATTTTCGTGACCGCACCAGCAGCCTGGAGTCGCTGTTGGCCGTGGTGCAACGCATGCCGGACGCCAAGGTCATCGTGTTCTACGAACAGGAACACGCACATCAGTTGGCGAAACTTCAGGCCCACTTTCCCTTCCACGAAACACTGGCCTATCCGATCGACCCCCTGAAACTGGAAGAAAGCCTGCAGCGTCTTGCCGCTGGCTGATCACGGCCTGTTCAGTAGTAGTCGTGCGAATTGTATGGGATTCCACCGTGGCTTTTACGACGCAGATACGTTTTGCTAACATGGATTCGTCCCACCAAGCTGTTCCGTGTACTTCAAGAAGTCCGCTTGCCAGATTCTTGGCAAGTGAAAGCCCAAGGATTCCCCGATCACTCGGGGAATCCTATTCAAGGAGGAAGACATATGACCATTCACATTTCATCTAATACGGAGAATTACCGCCAGGCCATGGGCCAGTTGCTCGTGCTCTACACCCAGGTGGATCGTCTGATCATGGAAGTCTGCGCGCAGCGTCTGGCGGAAGCGCCGGACGAGGAGGCGGAACTGTCGCTTGCTAAGCAGGTGGGCGACGAGAGCCGGCACGTCGCCATTCAGCGGCAGTGGATGCGGCAGTTCGGCACCGATCCGACACCGGTCATCACACCCGAGCAGGAGCAGATGATCCGCGAACATTTTCAGGCATTGCCGTGGATCGACTTTCTGGCCGATCTTTATATATGTGTCGAGGCGCTTGGCGGTGAGGCCGTGGAACAGGTGGTGCCGCTAGCCGATCCCGGCACGCGCGAATCGTTGCGGATTCCGCTGGCCGATGAACTGGATCACATTGCGTTTGGCGTCACACGGCTGAAACAGGAGTTGGCCCGGCTCTCAATGGACGAGCGCGAAACATTTATGCAGCAACTGCCCGTGCGCATTGACGCGCTGGCGGACGCTTTCCATGACTTCGGTTTTCCCGTGCGCCAGATGTTTGAAGCCGTCGGCGCCGACTATGGAAAACTTTGCGCAACGCTGGACCGGCGGCGGACAGAACTGTTTGGAGAGCTCGCGGCGCAGGCGGCCTGAAGTTTTTTGTCGGGCGGGTTAGCGGCAATATTCAGCGCGTAACCCGCAGAGACCGGACATTCTCAGCTGCCAATAGCCATTTGCGCTGCCTTACGCAACTCATCGAGTGGTACGGCGCCGACGATGGTCTGTTTGTCGAATAAGTAAGTCGGCGTGGCGCGGATGCCGGTTTGTTGTGCGGCCGTCATATTCTGCTGCAATCGTTGGTTCAATGCCGGATCGTTCCACGCCGACTGGATCAGTTCGTCCGGCAGGCCGCATTCGCGCGCCAGCGATGTCAGCACCTGTTCATCGCCGATATTTTTCCCTGCGCTGAAGAAGGCGTGAAATAACCGTTCGTGCAGCGCGTAGAAAATTTCACGCCCCGCCTGTTTAGCCGCCTCTGAGAGCAGCAGCGCCTTGTGTGAATTGGTGGTGAAGTCGTGTGCGCCTAGTTCGATATTTTCCTCTTCGGCGAGTTTGCGCAGCGCCGCCATCATCTGTGCCCATTGTTCCGGCGGGTAGCCGAGCCGGGCAATGGGCATGCCTTCCGCTGGTGTTTCCGGGTGGATCTCCAGCCCACACCAATTTATCTTGAGGTCGTAGTCGTCATTCAGTCGCAGCAGCCGCCGGCTGCCGATGTAGCAGAACGGGCAGATGTAATCGGAGAAAACGGTGACTTTGAGTTCCGGATTGGCCTGTTCCATGATCCCTTAAATGTGCATTATTGCGGTTGATTCCTTCGCTTGTGTGGCCATGTTCCCTGCCGCCTAGTGTTGTGGCAGGCTCTAACGGTACATGGCCAAAAGACCAAAGAGAAGGGCGCCGCGCATCGAGCCGCGCCGCCCGACAAAGGCGGAGCTGCTTGCCGCGCGCAACAAAACCGTCCCCGACGTCATCGTCCTGCGTTTGAAGGTGCTGTTCGTCGGCATCAATCCGGGGCTTTACTCGGGTGTGGTGCGTCACCACTTCGCCCGCCCCGGCAACCGCTTCTGGCCAGCACTGCACCAGTCCGGCTTCACGCCGCGCTTGCTGTCGCCGTA
>JBGPBL010000015.1:0-43683 GCA_041481225.1 Sulfurifustaceae bacterium
CATCGCCTGGGCCTGCTTGTCCGCGCAGCACGTACGGCCGTCCTCGCGTTGGTTGGTGCAGAAGAAAACATGGTGGCGATAGTAAGGCATTGGTCCAGATTCAGGTTGCCAGAGACAAGTTACAGGAGATAATTAAGATAACGAAATTATAGGACATCAATGATCACTGTCCTATTTTCTTCCCGTTCAATAGTTCTACTTTACCGCCAAACTTGAATCTGGAATCCATCATTCAGCACGAGGCCGGAAATTGCGTTGCCTGCGGTCTCTGCCTCCCGCGCTGTCCGACCTATCGCCTCCTGCGAGACGAAGCGGAGTCGCCGCGCGGACGCATTTCCCTGATGCTGGCCCTCGCCCGTGGCGATCTGGCGCTGAATGAAAAAATGGAAACCCACCTCGCCCATTGCCTTGCCTGCCGCGCCTGCGAAAAAGCCTGTCCTTCCAATGTCGCCTATGGCCGGCTCATCGACGCCACACGTGCGCTGATCGAAACCCGGCGTGCGCGTTCGCCGTGGCAAAACTGGTTACGCCGCACGGCGTTCGGTTTGCTCGAACAACCGAAAAAACTTGAACGACTTGGCCGGTTGTTGCGGCTTTATCAGCGTAGCGGGCTTCGTCAACTGGCAAGAACAACAGGGATACTGGGACTGCTTGGCCTCAGGAAATTTGACGCCGCTCTGCCAGCGCTTCCAGACCGGCCATCGTTTCAGACATTCTACCCGGCGCAAGGAAAACGCACCGGGCAAGTGGCGTTTCTCACCGGCTGCGTGGCGCGTCTTGCAGACAGCACTACGCTCAACGCCAGTATTCGTCTGCTCACACATCTTGGATACGATGTCCATCTCCCTCCCGATCAGACCTGCTGCGGCGCGCTGCACCAGCACCATGGCGAAACCGGCAAAGCGGCCACACTCATGCGCCGCAATATCCGCGCCTTTGCCGCAGACCAGATGGATGCCGTGATCTCCACCGCCAGCGGCTGCGGGGCGATGTTGTGCGAGTATCCGATATGTCTTCCCGGCGACAAGGGCGCCCAGTCGTTCGCGCACAAGGTTCAGGACATCAGTCAGTTTCTGGCGGGCATCCCGTGGCCATCGTCGCTGCGCCTGCGGCCACTCACTAAACGGGTGGCCGTGCATGATCCCTGTACACTCGTTAATGTCCTGCGTCAGGAAGACAAACCCTACGCACTACTGAACAGAATACCCGGAATTAAAGTGGTCCCGTTACCGGACAACCACCAATGCTGCGGCGCGGCCGGGACTTACCATCTTTCCCATCCGGAACTGGCGCAGCGCTTACGTGCCGACAAGATTGATCACCTCAGACGCCTCGCGCCGGATATCCTGGCCACCTCCAACATCGGTTGCGCGATGTACCTCGCGACGGGGTTGCGCGAATCCGGGCTTGAAATCGAGGTGGTGCATCCGATCGTGCTTATCGAAAGACAGTTGCAAGTAACGAGTGACCAGTAGCAAGATAGACACTACCGTTTTACTTGCTACTTGATCTTACATAACCCATGGCAGCCCGAAATTACTCCCGCTTCGACCATCTGATCGAACACCTCGATCAGGCCCTGCACACGGTCTTTGGGCCGGCACCCCGGCCCAGCCGGGCCAGCCCGGCGATGGGTAAGAATGATGCCGGGCTTACGGCACAGGAGCGTGAGTTCGCCGGACGGTTGATGCGCATCAACCATGCCGGAGAAATCTGTGCCCAGGCGCTGTACCAGGGACAGGCGGTAACCGCAAAACTGCCTGAAGTACGCGGGAAAATGGAACAGGCCGCGCAGGAAGAAAATGACCACCTCGCGTGGACCGAAACGCGCATCCGCGAACTCGGCACCCATGTCAGCTTGCTGAATCCACTCTGGTACGCCGGATCATTCGCGATCGGCGCGCTCGCCGGCGTGGTGGGTGACAAATGGAGCCTGGGATTTGTGGCGGAAACCGAAAAGCAAGTGGTGGAACATCTCTCTCGACATTTACAGCGGCTGCCATCCGGCGACCACCAGAGCCGTGCGATTCTGGAGCAGATGCGTGAAGACGAAGGCCGCCATGCGACGGTGGCCATCGAATCCGGAGCCGCGGCGCTGCCCGAACCCGTTAAGCAGCTCATGCAACTGACCTCGAAGGTCATGACGAAAACGGCGTACTGGACCTAACGGCGCCAAACCGGCCCCAACAAAAAACTATTTCTTCGCCAGCGGCGGATGGTAAATCATCTGCACGACATTCCCGTCCGGGTCCTGGCAATAAAAACTACGCGCACCATCGCGATGGGTTTTGGGTTCCTTGAGAATGGCCACGCTGTTTGACTTCAGGAACGCAAACCACTCGTCCACCTGACCGATCTCTCCGATAATGAAACCGATGTGATCGAGCCGTTGTGCTCCCGCGGGATCAAAACCAGGCGGGGCGCGGTGCAGGGCCAGGTTATCGTGTCCACTCGTCATATACACATTGTCCGGGTCCGGCCGCCATTCCACGTGCATGCCCAGGAGTTCGGTATAAAACCGCTCACAGGCTTCGAGGTTGCGCACAAACAACGCCACGTGGCGCAACCCAATGGTTGACGCGGGTCGCTTCATTTGGCTTCGATAATCTCAAAATCATGCGTGATCTGCGCGGTCTTGGCGAGCATGATGGACGCGGAACAGTACTTGGTGGCCGAAAGCTCGATCGCGTGCGCGACTTTCCTGGGGTCCAGGCCCCTGCCGGTGACGATGAAATGCATGTGTATACGCGTGAACACCTTGGGATCAGTGGCCGCGCGCTCGGCCTCGACCTCGGCGACGCACGCGGTAACCTCCTGCCGCGACTTACGCAGGATATGCACCACGTCGAACGAGGTACACCCCCCGGTACCGGTAAGCACCAGCTCCATTGGCCGCGCTCCCCGGTTCTGCCCACCTGATTCGGGCGCGCCATCCATGACCACGGTGTGGCCGCTGTCGGTGGTGGCGGAAAAACTGACTCCGCCAGTCCATGTGATATTCACCTTCATGTTCGCTCCTGCCTGGGCTATTCAATCGAAAGTATATGCGAGACGCCGTCCACTCAACCAGAGTGGTTCTCAATGTCTCTTGTCGACTGTACACTTAAATTGTTCCAGTATTGCTGTAGCCATACATCAAGGAATCGATTTTTTCGATTTATGAGCCCACGACAACATCCGCCAACACTAGATCAAGCACTCGATGAGGGGCTTCGATGGCACGAGGCCGGTGACCTGGGGCGAGCGGAGCAAATGTACCGCCAGGTTCTATCTCAGGATCCAGCCAACGGTGATGCATTGCACCTAGTCGGGCTCATTGCATACCAGACACGACACTGGGATGCGGCTGTCGATTTTATCCGACGTGCGATCCGCGTAAACGATCACGTACCGATGTACCACAACAACCTCGGCTTGGCACTACAGGGGCGCAACGAGCAGGAAGCAGCTATGGCATGTTTCCGCTGCGCGCTCGCGCTCGACCCCCGCTTCGCCGAGGCCGAGGTCAATCTCGGCAAGGTACTGCACGCCCGGAATGAAATTGGCAAGGCTGAGGACCATTACCGACGTGCCCTTGCCCTGGACCCCAAGTGCCCCGAGGCGCACAATAATTTAGGGCGTCTGCTTGCAGATAGGGGGCAACTCGAGCAGGCACAAGCCTGCCATCGGCATGCGCTTGCGCTACGACCTGATTTCGCCGATGCCCACGGGAATCTCGGCAACGTTCTGCAGAAGCAAGGAAAGCCGGGCGAGGCGCTTGCGTGCTATCGGCGGGCACTCGCACTCAATCCGCGCCTGCCCGAGGCGCACATCAATATCGGCAACCTGCTCGTACTGCAGGGCCACCCCAGCAAGGCCGCCGAGCACTATCGACACGCTCTGACACTTTGGCCGGATTCGGCGCCGGCTCACAACGGGCTGGGCACGGCACTGCACGATCTTGGCCGTGACATGGAAGCGATCACGCACTTCCAACGTGCCATCACGCTCGATCCTCGGTTCATCGATGCATACAGCAATCTGGGTGATGTCATGCAAGAACAGGGACGCATCGAGGATGCGGCGCATTGTTACCGTCGAGCACTGGAGATCGAGCCAGCCGACGGCCTGCGCCTTAAGCTCGCCACCCTCTTGCCCGTAATCCCCGATTCCGTCGAGGAGATTCTCGATCGACGTCGTGAGTTCGAGCAAGCAATAGCAGGCCTGGCACGCGATGGTGTGCGCCTCTCAGACCCTGTCAAAGAGGTAGGGCGGGCCAATTTCTACCTCGCCTATCATGGGTTGAACAATTGCACTCTGCAGGTCCAGATCGCCCGCTTGTATGAAACAGCCTGCCCCACGTTGCTCTGGGAGGCCCCGCACTGCCGCAAACACGCGCGCCGCCCCGGGCCAATCCGGATCGGTTTCATCTCCAAATACCTTCACCGCCACAGTATCGGCAAGACCACGCGCGGCTTGGTAAAGCATCTCGCCCGGGACAGTTTCCGGGTCTACGCGCTCTGCGTGCCACCCGCTACGGACGATGACATCGCAAGCTTTATCCGGGCGCACACAGATGAATACATCGAATTACCCGCCACGCTCGAGGCGGCGCGCCAACGCATCGCTGAACTTGAGCTTGACGTGCTGTTTTATCAGGACATCGGCATGGAGCCATTTACCTATTTCCTGGCATTCGCGCGCCTGGCCACGGTACAGTGCGTATCCTTCGGACATCCAGACACCACTGGCATCCGAAACATTGACTACTTCATTTCAAACGACCTGTTTGAAATCGAAGGCGTCCGGGGCCATTACAGCGAAAAGCTCGTTTTGTTGCACGACCTCGGAACGCTCGCCTACTATTACCGGCCCCATATCCCCGATCCGCTGAAGGACCGCGAGGCCTTCGGCCTGCCGGATGAGGCACATCTCTATATCTGCCCACAAACCTTATTCAAGTTCCATCCGGACTTCGACTCCACGCTGGGCAACATCCTGCGCGCCGATCCCAACGGCCGGTTGGTTTTAATAGAAGGCAAAGTCCGTCACTGGTCGGAGCTACTTCGACAGCGTTTCGCACACACCTTGTCCGATGTACTGAACCGCATCCTGTGGCTCCCCGCCCAGAAGGGTGATGACTTCATCAATTTGATCGCCGTCTGTGACGTCATGCTAGACACACCGCACTTCAACGGCATGAATTCCAACCTTGAGGCCTTTGCAGTCGGGACACCGGTCGTCACTCAGCCCATGGCTCTGCAACGCAGTCGACACACCTTCGGTATGTACAAAAAAATGAACGTCCACGGCTGTGCCGCGGGAAGTCCGGAGGACTATGTGAAAATCGCTGTGCAGATCGGGACCGATCCACGTTACCGGCAGTCACTGCGAGACCGGATACTCGCTGCCAATGCCGCGCTCTACGAGGACAGCCGCGTGGTACAGGAGTTCGAACGATTCTTCTTGGAGGCGGTGTCGCGTGCAAACCATAGCTCCAGTTAAAGTGGCTCAAGCATGCGTAGGGTGTCGAATTAGTAAAATCGCTTTTGCGCCATAGGTTTCCTGTGCGGAATACGAAGCTAATTACTGTTATAACACCAACTATCGGCAAACCAACCTTGGAATTGCTGATCCAGTCCATGCGGGATCAGACGTTGCCTGGGCAAATTTTTCACTATTTGCTGTGGGATGACTGCAGGGATCTCAACGCGAAAGATCCTGACAGTTACAACTCCGCAGAGCGACTGAGTCTAGTGCTCCCCCCCGGGCACGGGACGTCATGGCAATGCACCCGGTTCTCCGCTCCGCGTAATTGGGCTCGTAGCAGCATCAACACCCTGGGTCTCGTTTGCAGACGACGACGTCCGTTGGGATCCGGATCATATTGGGTCACTAACTAACGCCGTCAAAGACTAAAACTGGGGCTCGACAATGAGAAAAATCTGGTCCCCAACTGGAGAATTCTTGGGGGTCGACCGCTTCGAGTCGGTCGGTGACAATCCTTCGCGACGGGTACCTTATGAGATGTGTGACAACAGCTGTATGATTTTTCGCCGGGAGTTCGGCGTGCACGCTGCGATTCTTTATCGCGAAACCAAGGAGTATAACGACGACCGTCTGATGTATCAGTTCCTCAAACAACCCGCAGGCCTTCGGGGTCAGACCGGCAAAGCGACCATACATCAGACCTGCCCCGTCAAGCTAGTTGGCTTTTTCAAGAAGAATTGCTCACCTTCGTAGGCTACCCCTAAGCGCAGAAAGCATTATCTATGCGAACAATTCCTCCAAACGTTCGCCGGGATCGGACGCGCACATGAACGCCTCGCCCACCAGGAAGACATGCACGCCGTGCGAGCGCATCAGGACCACGTCTTTCTGCGCAAGAATCCCACTCTCCGTTACCACCATCCGGTCGCGCGGAATCTTGCCGAGCAAGTCGATCGTGGTTTTCAAAGTGGTTTGAAAAGTGCGCAGATCGCGATTGTTGATACCGATCAGGGGAGTGTCGAGTTTAAGGGCACGCTCAAGTTCCTGGCCATCGTGCACCTCGACCAGCACATCCATGCCAAGTTCGCTGGCAAGCGCCGCCAGTTCGCGCATCTGGGTGTCGTCCAGCGCGGCGACGATCAACAGGATGGCATCGGCGCCGATGACGCGCGCCTCGTACACCTGGTACGCGTCCATGGTGAAATCCTTGCGCAGCACCGGAAGCCTGCAGGCCGCACGCGCCTCCTGCAAATGGGTATCGCTCCCCTGAAAAAAATCGACGTCGGTCAACACCGACAGACAGGCCGCCCCGTGGTGTGCATAACTTTTGGCGATCTCGGTCGGGCGGAAATCGGCGCGCAGAATACCCCGGCTCGGCGAGGCCTTTTTGATCTCGGCGATGACGGCCGGCCGGCCGGCTGCGAGGCGACCCTCGATAGCGCGCACAAAGCCGCGCGGCGCCGGGGCACCCTCGATGCGACGGTGCAATTCCTGAAGTGGCACACGACGCATGCGTTCGGCGATTTCCTCGGACTTGCGCGCGAGGATTTTCTTGAGAATATCCGGGGTGCCGCTCATTTTGCCGAGAGCTTTTTGCTCAACGCGACCAGATCCTGCAACTTCTTCCTGGCCGCGCCGCTCGCGATGACCGCCAGCGCTGTCCTGATGCCGGCGCCGAGATCCGGCTCAAGCCCGGCCACGTAGATGGCGGCCCCGGCATTGAGCGCGACAATGTCCCGCGCCGGCCCGGGCGCGTTGCTCAACACAGATTCGATGATGGCAAGGCTTTCCGCCGGACCGGCCACCGCGAGCGTGGCGACGTCGCTGCGTGGCATGCCGAACTGCTCCGGCTGGATAGTAAAGGTACGCACGCGCCCACCCTTCAATTCTGCGACATGGGTCGGCGCGCCGATGCTGATTTCGTCCATGCCGTCCTCGGCATGGACCACCAGCACATGCTCGCTTCCCAGACGCTGCAACACTTCCGCCAGCGGCTCGACCCATTGGTCGCTGAACACGCCGAGCACCTGGTTCGGCGCCCCGGCAGGATTGGTAAGCGGCCCAAGGAGATTAAAGAGGGTGCGCACGCCCATCTCGCGCCGCGGGCCGATGGCATGCTTCATCGCGCCGTGGTGCTTGGGGGCAAACATAAAACCCACGCCGACTTCGTTGACGCATCGCGCCACCTGCTCCGGAGAGAGCTCGAGGCTTACGCCCGCCGCCTCGAGCACATCGGCACTGCCGGACTTGCTCGATACCGAGCGGTTGCCGTGTTTCGCCACCTTGCCGCCTGCCGCCGCCACCACCAGCGCCGAGGCGGTGGAGATATTGAACGTGCTTGCCCCGTCGCCACCGGTACCACAGGTATCGACGAGATGCGGACCGCTGACCCCGACGCGCGTGGCCAGTTCACGCATCACCTCAGCGGCCGCGGCAATTTCCTCCACCGTCTCACCCTTCATGCGCAGGCCGACAAGAAATCCGCCGATCTGCGCCGGCGTGGCCTGCCCGGTCATGATGAGACGCATGGCCTCACGCATCTCATCGCCGGAGAGATGACGCCGGTCAACAACGGCGCGAATGGCGGATGGCATGTCCATGGTGATCTCGTTTTGGTTGTTCCGTGGCGAATTGGCTCGATTCTGTCGCTGATAGGCGATGGCGGTCAAGGAGCGTGTGATGCTGCACGCACCGAGCCATCCTCGCGATAGCGCCACAGGAGCCACAGTCCAAATCCGGCCAGATTGAGCAACAACAACCCGTCCGCCATATGCTCTATCCGCGGGGCGAGCAGCGGGGCGAGCACGCCCGCCACCACCGCATTGAAGGCCGTCTGACTGAACCCTTGCAGGGCGGAGGCCATGCCCCGATGCACTGGATACATATCGAGCGCCAACAGGCTGAGGTTGGGCATGGCCAATGACATCCCGCAGGCATACAGCACCAGGGGCGCGACGATCGTGACGACCGTGTGCGCCACCGCATGCGACAGCACCAGATTTAGAAGCGCCGCGGCCAGCATGAACCCGATGCCGACACTCGCCGCCCTCTCGTGCGAAAAACGCTCGGCCATGCGGCCGGAGAGGAACGCGCCCGACATCAGACCCACCACCAGTGGCACAAACAGCCGGCCAAAATCGTCCGCCGCATAACCGAGATGACGATAGATCACCTCCGGCGAAGCGGCGATATAAATAAAGAAACCGCCAAAGTTAAGCGAGATGGCACCGATCAGAATCATGAAACGGGCATTACCCAGCGCCCGGAGATAGGACGACAACATCACCCGCGGGTGGCCGGATTGCCGCCCGATGCGCGGGAGGGTCTCGGGCAACGAAACCGCGACCCACACCCAGATGCCCAACCCCAACAGCATCATGAACCAAAATACCGAACGCCAGCCGAAGGCATCGTGCAGCCAACCGCCGATGATCGGCGCCACCGCCGGGGCCAGTGCAAAAATCAGCATCACCTGTGACATGACGCGCTGCGCGGTCGACCCGGCGAAGGCATCGCGGATGATGGCGCGCCCGACAACCAATCCCCCGCTCGCGGACAAGCCTTGCCCGATACGCATGAGCAATAGCCAATGGGCATTCGGCGCCAGCGCACAACCAATGGACGTCGCCACATAAATCCCCACCGCGCTCAGCACCACGGTGCGCCGGCCAAAGGCATCCGACAGCGGGCCATAGACCAATGTCATGAGGGCAAAGGCGAGAAGATAAAAACTCAGGGTCTGCTGCAGATACAGCGACGATACCGCGAATTCACGGGCAATGTCGGGAAACGACGGCAGGTACGTATCGATGCTGAACGGCGCGAGCATGGCGAGCAGCGCCACGATCAGCGACAGGTGCAGGCGCGGATGCGGGTGGTGCGGATGCACCGCCGGGGCGCCTGTCTCAGGCGCAGCTCTGGATATCTCTGTCATGCCGGGTGGCGAATGGGGAGGCCGCCTCAGGCGGCACGCTTGCCCGCTTTCAGAAAATTCGCGAGCAGTTCGTGGCCGTATTGCGTCAGGATCGACTCCGGATGGAATTGCACGCCCTCCACCGCTAGCGTCTTGTGCCGCACGCCCATGATCTCGCCGTCGTCAGTCCAGGCGGTGATCTCGAGCACCTCGGGCAGGCTTTCGCGTTCGATCACGAGCGAATGGTAGCGCGTGGCCTCGAACGGATTGGCCAAGCCGGCGAACACGCCTTTATTGGTGTGGTGAATCAGGGAGGTCTTGCCGTGCATTAATTGTCTGGCGCGTACGATCTTTCCGCCGTAGGCCTGGCCGATGCTCTGATGCCCAAGACAGACGCCGAGGATGGGAATCTTACCGGCGAACTGGCAAATGGTCTCGACCGACACGCCCGCTTCTTTGGGGGTGCAGGGGCCGGGCGAGATGACGATACGATCCGGCTTTAGGTTCTCGATCTCCGGGATCGTGATGTGGTCGTTGCGATACACGCGCACGTCCTCGCCCAGCTCGCCCAGATATTGCACGAGGTTATAGGTAAAGGAATCGTAGTTATCGATCATCAAGAGCATGGCTAATCTCCTTGCCGGCCATTCAGGCCGGCCGCAGCCATGGTCACCGCGCGGAATATGGCGCGGGCCTTGTTCATGGTTTCGTTCCATTCGCTGCGCGGTACGGAATCGGCGACGATGCCGGCGCCGGCCTGAATATAAAGCCGTCCGTCCTTGATCACCGCCGTGCGGATCGCGATGGCGGTGTCCATATTGCCGTTCCAGCCGATGTAACCAACGGCACCAGAGTAGATGCCGCGGCGCGTCGGTTCAAGTTCCTCGATGATTTCCATCGCCCGCACCTTGGGCGCGCCGCTCACGGTCCCGGCCGGGAAGGTCGCGCGCAGTACATCGACGGCGTCCATACCGGGCTTCAACTCGCCGGTCACGTTGGAAACGATGTGCATCACATGCGAATAACGCTCGACGATCATCTTGTCGGTCACCTGCACACTGCCGGTTTTGGCGACGCGCCCCACGTCATTGCGTCCGAGATCCACCAGCATGATGTGCTCGGCACGCTCCTTGGGGTCGGCCAGCAGGTCTTTTTCGAGCGCCACGTCTTCAGCCTCGGTGGCACCGCGCGGGCGCGTGCCGGCGATGGGGCGTACGGTCACCAAACAGTCCTCGAGCCGCACCAGGATTTCCGGCGAGGAACCAACGATGTGGAAATCTTTGAGGTCCATGAAATACATGTACGGCGAAGGATTGAGCGTGCGCAGCGCGCGGTAGAGGTCGAGCGGCGCGGCGCTGAACGGGATCGTCAGACGTTGCGACAACACCACCTGCATGATGTCGCCGGCGCGGATGTATTCGAGCGACTTCCCAACCGCTTTCTCAAAGCCCTCCTGCGTAAAACCCGAAACAAAATCCATTTCACCCACGACCTTGCCAGACTTCGGTGAAACAGTCTGGGGAATGGCCTCGCCCAGTTTCCCCACCAGTTCGTCCAGCCGGGCGTTGGCCTTGTGGTAGGCATCGGGGATGGCCGGATTCACATGAATCACGACATAGAGCTTGCCCTTGAGGTTGTCGAACACCACGACCTCATCCGACACGGTGAGGAGGATGTCGGGCGCACCGATCGCGTCGGGTTTGGCCATCTTGCCGAGGCGCGGTTCAACATAGCGGATCGTCTCGTAACCGAAGTAACCGACCAGCCCACCGGTGAAACGCGGCAGGCCCGGGATTTCGGGCACGCCATAGCGCGCCTTGAAGCGACGGACCGTATCGAGGGGATCCTTCGAGGATTCGCGCTCGATGATCGCACCATCTTTTTCGACCGTCACCTCATCGCCGAAGACGCGCAGCAGCGTCCGCGCCGGCAATCCGATGATCGAATAGCGGCCCCACTTCTCGCCACCCTGCACGGACTCGAACAGATAGGAATAGGGCCCGCGAGCGAGCTTCAGATAGACACTTAGGGGGGTATCGAGGTCCGCCAGGACCTCGCGCATCAGGGGGATGCGGTTAAAACCTTGGGTAGCGTAGCTATCGAAATCTTTTTTGCTTAACGACATGAATCACCATGAGTCGCAGAACAGTTATGAACGAACAACGACACAAGCAGCGGGCCAGGCCCACCACCAGCGTGTATCCATCCATTTCCAGTTTCTGAGTCTCATGAGTGTCGTCTACGCATAGAGCCGCAGTTGCGGCGGTACTTCGGTCAGCGAATCCACCACGGCGTCGGGGTGCGATTCACGGATATCGTGACCGTGATTATAGCCGTATGTAACGCAAATAACAGGCATGTCGGCCGCCCGTGCCGCCTGCACGTCGTTACTGGAGTCGCCGACCAGTATCCCATGGTCCGGGGTGATGCCGAAATGCCGGCAGGCATGCAGCAGCGGCAGCGGGTCGGGCTTTTGCTGCGGCAAGCTGTCGCCGGAGAGCACCAGTTTGAAGTACCTGTGCAGATCGAGCGCCTTCAGGAGCGGCTGTGTGAAGGCGTCGGCCTTGTTGGTGATGCAGGCAAGCGAGAACCCCATGGACTGAAGCCGCTCCAGCCCTGCGACAACTCCCGGATAGGGCCGGCTCAGTTCGGACACGGCGGCCGCATAATGTTTCTGGAACAGGGTCAGCGCCTCCTTGAACAAGACCGGATCCGGTTCGCCCTGCATGGTGCCGGTGAGCGCGCGTTTCACCAGCCGCGGCACACCATTGCCAATCCAGGTCAGCACCTTCTCCAGCGGCCACTCGGCGCGCCCGAGGTCGTGCAACATGCGGTTGGCGCAGTTGGCGATGTCCGGCGCGGTGTCGATGAGCGTGCCATCGAGGTCAATCATGACCATCTTCACGGCCAGCGGGAACGTCACCCTCTTGCGCGCGGCAGCCTCCATCACACCTTGGCTTTGGCCAGTTCCGCGCGCATTGCCGCGATGACGGAATTGTAACGGTGGGCATCGCTGCTCTTACCCGCGCTGAAAATGGCGGAGCCGGCCACAAACGTGTCGGCACCGGCTTCGGCGATCTCGCGGATGTTGTCGACCTTCACACCGCCGTCAATCTCGAGACGTATCTTGCGGCCGCTGGCGTCGATCAGCTTGCGTGCTTCCCTGAGCTTGTCGAGCGCAGAGCGAATGAAGCTCTGGCCGCCGAAACCCGGATTGACCGACATCAGCAGCACCATGTCGACCCTGTCGAGCACATACGTGAGGTAATCGAGCGACGTGGCCGGGTTGAACACGAGCCCAGCCTTGCAACCCTCGCCCTTGATGAGCTGGAGAGTGCGATCGATATGTTCGGAGGCCTCTGGATGGAACGTTATATATGTGGCGCCGGCCTTGGCGAAATCCGGAATGAGGCGATCCACCGGCTTGACCATCAGATGCACGTCGATGTCCGCCTTCACGCCGTGCTTGCGCAGCGCCTCGCACACCAGCGGGCCGATGGTAAGATTGGGGACGTAGTGATTATCCATCACATCGAAATGGACGATGTCGGCGCCGGAGGCGAGGACGTTTGTGACCTCCTCACCCAAACGGGCGAAGTCGGCCGACAGGATGGAAGGAGCAATCTGATTGTCGCGCATGGTGAGCCTTTGGGTGCCGGAATGGTTGCCTAAAAAGGGCGCACTTTACCTGAACGGCAGGAAGTTTTCAGCCCTGGGTCGGCGTATCCGCGCCAAACCGGCAGCGGTCACAAAAGCCACACTATTATTGACCCGGCTAGGATTTCCGGCGTGTCAGCAGGAAACGACTGATATTGCGTATGCTCTTGCCGATAAAGCGGGCGGTCCGTTCCAGGGCAGTTTTGCGGTCGCGCGCCAGCACCCGATGTTCCGTCTCGGTCAGCAGGTCCGGTGCGCGGCTTTTCTTCAGGCGCGCCACCGCCACCCGGTCGGCCTCGCACAGTTTCTCGTACATCCACCGCGCCGGCAGATTCCAACCACGGCCACGGCGAAAATGCGCGGTGAAATCGACCACGTGCGGATCGCCGTCGGCGCCGACAAGAATATTGCCCTGGCTGCGCAGATCACAATGCGCCACACCGCGTTCGTGCAGACGCTCCACCAGATGATAAAACTGCAGGAAGAACAGCGGCGTCAGCCCCCCGGGCGGCACCTCGCGCGCACTCATGCCGGGCACATACTCCATCAGTAGCGCCTCATGACCCACGGTACGCAGCAAGCGCGGCACACCGCGTATCCCTTCGAGTTGCTTCAGGGCGTGCGCCTCGCGCCGCGCCGACAGTGGACCCACCAATCGCCGGAACCAAGGGTCGGCCGCGCCGTAATCCTTGAGCACAGCCTGCTCACCATTGACCTGCACCAGCAACACATCCGGCCGCGATCCTCCGCCCTGGCGGAAAGTTTTCACCGCGCGGGCGCGCAGTTCCGCGAGTGAAAGATCTTGTAGTGACATCATGCGGCAGAGAATAATATGATCGTCTCAGAAAACTCAACGTAATTCGCAGGGGCCTTTATGCCGGTTGCCATCACGCTGCACATGCTTTCCGCCGTTATCTGGGTGGGCGGGATGTTCTTTGCCTACATGGCGCTGCGGCCGGTGGCCGCGACCCTGCTCGAACCACCGCTGCGTCTGCCGTTGTGGTCGCAAACCTTCGCGCGCTTCTTCCCGTGGGTATGGGCCGTGGTGATTCTGCTGCCAACCACCGGCTACTGGATGATCGTGTGGGTATTTAACGGTTTTGCCAACGTCAAACCGTACATCCACATCATGCAGGTGACCGGCATCGTCATGATTCTTATCTTCCTGCACTTATTCTTCGTGCCCTATCAGCGCATGAACCGGGCAATCGCTATCAAGGATTTTCCTGCCGCCGGGAAACAGCTCGCTGTTATCCGCAAACTCATCGGCACCAATCTCATTCTCGGTCTGATCACTATCGTTGTCGCCGCCGGCGGCGCTTATTGGACGTAGTGAATGAAAACCCGCTAGCCTGCCTGCGGCACAATGCTGGTTGGTTTCTCGTCGACCTGAATTCCACCAGTTCCCGTTGCCACCGACATCATTAAAATAAGGTCGCCGTGGCGGCTTTGCGTATCGGCCACGCGTCGAGCCAAATGATAAAACCGCAGACGTGGTCAGTACTGACCGAAGGCGCTGAACGGCGGGGCTTGGTGGCCGATGACATGCCCGGTCGTATCTAACATCACCGAGCCGCCACCAACCGCGGGATAATTGTAATACCACACGAGCTTACCGCTCAGCATGAAGGTCTGCTGTGGCGAACCGAGCAACTCCTTGACCTCGTCCTGGGTCAAACCGCTCTTGATCTGCCTCCAGCCCTGGCGCACCGCCGCGTCCTCCCGACGCAACTGGGCCGCCGCCTGGGCGGCGACCTCCGAAGTGGTGGTTGCCGGCGCTGGTGTGCCGGTCGCTGCCGGTACCGCGGGACTCGGTCGCGTCGTGTCCGTCGCCGGCGCACCTGTTTTTTGCGCCCGCTCGAGCGCGGTCACCTTGGCGTCAAGCGCGCGGACCTGAGCCTCGATCCGTTGCAGCTGCGTCATAAGCGCCTTGGTGTCGGTCTCATCGGCCCGCGCCGGAACGGTCGCGGCCAACGCGAATATCAGGGCGGCAACGATGAGCAGTGTTGCTGTTGCGGCGCGCAAGCACTCTGAACGGGCGTTTACCGCGGCGCGGCGCGGACGGTAGCCAGCGCAATACACACGCGTCGGGAACGTCGACCCGCTCAAACTTGTTAACATTCAGTAACCATCGACAAGTGGTTCCAGGCAGAAAAACAACGGCGCGGGGTCATCCCCGCGCCGCACGACCGTCGTTTACCACATAAACCAGCCGTAGCCGTACAGCGTGTTGTTATCCTTGGCATCGCGTCCCAGCCCATCGTAGTTGGTCGAGGCGCCGTTAAACTTGCTGTACAAGGTGTACTGCAAGCCAAGTTGCACGTTCTGCCACGGCAGATAGGTCGCCTGCAGAATCCAGCCGGTCGTGTCCGGGCTGCCGTTCGCACTCCCGAATCCGGGCGCAGGCGAGCAAGGTGTCCCAGGAACCGCAAGGCCGCAGGTTAGGCTCGTCAGCGGGTCAGACGACGCCGCGTATCGCGTCGTATCTGTCGTACCAGTGGTGCGGAAAGCACCCAAGGCCAGTGCCTTGTTACCGCCGAAATGGTACTCGCCGTTGACCTTGAGGGTGTTGATATTATCCGAAGAGTTGGCCACAAGCCCCAACGGCTTGCTTGCATCGAGCTTGGCCTTCTCGTGGATGTAGGTACCACGGAAGACGATTGAGTCGCTGCCCATCGGGTGCTCGAAGTAACTGTCAATCGCATTATCCATGTACTTATCCGTTTCGCCGGTGACGCCGTTCGGCGTCATATCGGCGCTGATGCCATAAATGCCAACCTCAAAATCGTTGTCCCCGAAATCATTGTGAAAAGCCAGCCGCCAGTATGGCGCCAGTCCCTTGATGTTATTGGCGACAGTGCTGCCGTAAGGCTGAGCAACTCCCGCGTGTTCGGATCGATAGAGTGTGGCTCCCAAGTACCAGTGATTGGCGATGAAGGTGTAACCACCAATACCCCCCACATCTTGCGCCAGGGTGCCATCAATCTTGGTTACTGCGTTGGGTTTAGGCGTAACGGGTGAGTTGATAAACGGAAAGCCCCATGCCGGTGTGCCCTGGTACACGTCTTCAACGGTGGGATTATTGTTGATGGTGAGTCCGTAGATGGCGTCCTCACCCCCGAATTTTCCGTGCGTGGTGTAGCGAAAATCCGTGTTATCGATCGAAAAGTGATCGGAAGCATGGGTGTAGGTCAGCTGAGAGAACACGCCCATGTGCTCGCTGATCTCACCAGCAAAGAAAAGGCTGAGTTGTTGCGGAAACTCAACGTTCCCGTTCTGCGTTTTCGACCCAACACTCGAATCCTGCAGCGCTTTGCTCATGTTGCTGACGCCAGTCATGAACATGGCCGACAACGGCGGAACCTCGTTAATCTTAAGCTTCGGCGCATTCCCCCCCTGCGCCGACTCGATCTGGTGCATACCGGTCATAACATAGCCGTTCATCTTGAATGCCCGACCAAACTCGGTGAGTTCAGGGAAGGTCGTGTGGCACGCGGCGCAGGCCATTCCTGTCTGACGGGCAAAGCTCGGCACCGCGTGCGCGCTGGGTGTGAAGCCTAATAGCATCGTACCCATAGCCACTGTAACGGCGAAAAAATGATATTTGAAGATTTTCATTGTGTATGCCCTCATGTGAAACATTTAAAAATTCGGCAGCACTGCTCCCAGTGAATGCCCCTCACCAGATGGACCGGTGGGGGCGGATGAACTAGTTTAGTTAAGAATACGACAGTATCTTAGGAAGCGCGGTTCTACGAACATTGTGGAGTATAGCGGGCAGGCCTGAACGGTAACTGCCACGCGTTGGTGCGTGGGAGAATCGACCGCGGCAAGGGTTTGCGATGGCTCCAGACCGGGTAATGCCGACACATCCGTGCCCAAACTGTCCTGTTCCCCAAGGAGGAGCTCGCGATCCACATTCCCTAACCCGATGGACGCCGGTGTATCTACCGCGAGATCCATCCCGTAATACGTTTCGATCATCGCGCTAGCCGGTGGGCGCGGCGCGGCTAACGCGGGCAACGACAATACCATGCCCTCAGACGCGATCCATGCGCCTAAAAAACAAACAAGGTACCGTACGGTGGGATTCTTCATCGAAACCACTCTCCTACACTCATTCTGGATTCTTATGGTAATGAGATTAGCAATTCTTGCAATCTAACCCGTGCGTGATTGTTTTTATTTGATATGGATCAATAATCCGCAGCTACATTGAATGTGAAGCTTGCGGTCTGGCATATTGCTGGAAGCAACTATAATTGCTTGGCAGTAGGGAGTCCATGTAGGCTAGCCTAGGCGAAACGGAGGTTCATCTTGGAAATCAGTTGGCATGACTTGCTGACCGCACTGCACGGCATGGGGTTCGGCGCACTATTTATGTTGACATTCTCCGGTGCGATCGGGGAACTCTACGGCGCCTGGTCGACGAGTCCGCAGGCGGTGCCGAGTCCGAGGGGCCAGACGATGCTGCGGATCTATCTGGTCGGTATGGTGGTGATTGCCTGGCTAACGGTTTTTTCCGGCACCTACATCATCTATCCATGGTATCGCGCCATGCCACCGGCGGGGACGGTCGATCTCTCCGCTTTCCCGCGAAGTCTGCTTTTGTCCAATCCGCACACGAGTGGCTGGCATAACCTGGGAATGGAATGGAAAGAACACGTAGCCTGGATCGCCCCCATCGTGATGACCATGGTCGCCTACGTATACTTGAAGTATGGCCGCGGCATCAATAAGCATCGTGACATGCGCCGGGCGGTCCTCGCCTTTACCACGGCGGCCTTCATCGCGACCGGTGTCGCGGGAGGGTTCGGCGTCTTCTTAAACAAGAATGCACCGGTGCGCGGCGGCAGGACGATCCAGCTGATGAAGTCGGAGTAGGAATCATCATCGCGCATAACCCCTTCCGTGGATCCGGACAAGCGGCTTTCCCGTATCCAGCACTCGTCTCGGCGCTTTTGGTTCTTGGCCGCAAAAGGGCAAATTCCGAGAACCGCGTCTTCTCGGGACACAGTCCGAGCTGGAACTTGCGAAATCGCCCAGCATCCAAATAAACAACTCTGCATAACTCTGGACCGGCCTGGGTCGATATGCCTTTACCGTACGACTCTTTCACTCACAATACCTCGCCGATTTAGGCGGCGCACAGGAGAATGATCATGGCGGGCACAAACACATCTTCAACAACGAAGGATCTGCCGAATGGCGATGGCATGGCGGCGATTCTGGCGGCAGGCATCGGCTGCGGGGTGCTTGGATTATTTGCCCTGCTGGATGATGCCTTCAAGAACATTGACCAGTTCTTCAATTTCTATGGGCCCGCCGGCGGGCTCTCAGGCGTAACGGACTCGGCCATCGTCGTGTGGCTCATCACTTGGTATGTGCTGGCGAAGCGATGGGTCGGCCGGGACGTGGCGGTGGGACGGGTAAGCCTTATCGCCTTCGTTCTGCTTGCTATCGGCTTTGCGCTGACGTTTCCACCGTTCATGGATTTGCTGCAAGGCAAGTAGCGTCTTGACTCCGGTCTAAAATGACCAGAAAAAACAGCGCCGTTACCAAGTACGAGAAAGCTAAGGCCGCCGGCAAACGGAAAGTAACCCAGGCTGCCGACTGAAAATCGACACGTGGGTCGCGATCTCGCTGTCACGACAGACTGCCAAGATGTCCGCTCTGGCGCGGCATCTAAACCCGAGCAGACAACAGCCTCCTACCGTGTTCCCGGGATTCTGGATGGCTCCATCAACGCTGAATAATGTGTGGGCCAAAGTCGCACCGGCTATTTCGCGACCAACGCCCCGCGGTACATACGCATCTGGCAGGTGAACTCGTATTCGCCCGGTTGCGGAGGCGTCACAGTCACATCCATGGGTTTGCCCACTGGTAGGTCGGCACTCATGCTGAGACTGTCAAACAACACCTTTTCCGCGCAGGGGCTGGGATCTCGGCGAAGAAAGCGCAGCGTTACCGGCTGACCCGCCGGTACTTCAATACGCGCTGGCGCATAAACACCGTCCATCACGATGATTTCAATCGGCTGTGGTCCAACAGCGCGCTGCGCCTTGGGCCGGTAAAACCAGAACCACCAGACAATCAGGCCAATGAGTATCAAGCCCATGAAATTGACCAGCCAAGTGTTCATAGGGTTTTACCCGATCTGAACCAGCGCAGCCGGTTGGCGTTGCTCACCACCGTCACGGACGACATCGCCATCGCCGCACCGGCGATCATGGGATTCAACAACAGGCCGGTGAGTGGGTACAGCACTCCCGCGGCCACGGGGATGCCGAGGGTGTTGTAAATGAACGCACCGAAGAGATTCTGCTTGATGTTGCGCACGGTCGCGCGCGAGATGGCGATGGCGTCCGCCACGCCATGGAGCGAGCCGCGCATGAGCGTCACGTCCGCCGATTCGATGGCGACATCGGTGCCGGTGCCGATGGCATAACCGACATCGGCCTGCGCCAGTGCTGGCGCATCGTTGATACCGTCGCCGACCATGCCCACAACCTCGCCGCGTTGTTGCAGTGCCGTGACCTTGTCGGCCTTTTCGCCCGGCAGGACCTCGGCCATTACCTCATCGACACCCACCTCGCGCGCCACGGCGTCGGCAGTCGCGCGATTGTCGCCAGTGATCATCACCACCTTAAGACCAACCGCATGCAACCGCGCAATGGCGTCCCTGGAATCGGGCTTGATCGGATCGGCCACCGCGACAACACCGGCGACCACGCCATCCACCGCCAAAAACATGGGTGTTTGCGCCCGGGCGGCAAACTCCCGCACGCGCTCTGACAGGCTTCCGGGATCAATGTGGAATTTGTTCATCAGCCGTGCATTACCCAACAGCACGCGCTTTCCGTTGATAGTGGCCGATACGCCGTGACCGGCGATGGCCTCAAATCCCACGACGGCTGAAAGTTGCAGTCCTTTGGTTCTGGCCGCGACCGTGATCGCCTCGGCCAGGGGATGTTCCGAACCGGCTTCGATGCTGGCCGCCATCGCCAGCAGTCTGTCCTCGTCCCAACCGACCGCAGGGACGAGTGCGGTGACCGCGGGGTGGCCTTCGGTCACGGTACCGGTTTTGTCGAGCACAATGGTGGTCAGCTTGCCGGCCTGCTGCAAGGCCTCGCCGTTGCGAATGAGAATACCGTACTCCGCGGCCTTGCCCACACCCACCATGATCGAGATCGGCGTCGCCAACCCCAACGCACAGGGGCAGGCAATAATCAGCACCGTCATCGTCGCCACGAGCGCGTACGAAAACTTCGGCTCGGGGCCGACGTTATGCCACACCAGAAAGGTGACAACGGCCAGGATCAGCACCGTCGGCACGAACACGGCCGAAATCTTATCGGCCAGGCGGCCGATGGCGGGTTTGGTGCTCTGCGCCCGGCGCACCATTTCGATGATGTGCGCGAGCGCCGTGTCGGCGCCGACGTGCTTGGCCTGAAACAAGAAGGTGCCGGACTTGTTGAGTGTGCCGCCGACCACCCCGTCGCCGACTTTTTTCTCTACCGGCATCGGCTCGCCGGTGAGCATCGACTCATCAATGCTCGAGTGGCCGTCGATGATCACGCCGTCGACAGGAACCTTCTCGCCCGGCCGCACGCGCAGGGTTTCATCCAGACCCACTTCGGAGATCGGGATGTCCCGCTCGGCACCGTCCCGGATGACGCGCGCGGTTTTGGGCTGGAGCCCGACAAGACGCTTGATAGCCTCCGAGGTCTTGCCGCGGGCACGCATCTCGAGCGCTTGCCCAAGGTTGATCAACGCGATGATGACGGCGGCGGCCTCGAAATAGGCATGGCGCGCGAGACTCGGCACCATGCCAGGAAACACCACGATGAGAGTGGAGTATACCCACGCCACGCCTGTACCAAGGGCGATAAGCGTGTCCATGTTGGCGTTGTGGGCCAGGAATGCCTTCCAGGCCCCGCGGAAAAAATGCCCGCCAGCGTAGACCAGCACCCACAGTGTCGCCGCGCCAACCAACAACCAGAAAATTCTTCCGCCGGGCATATCGAGCATGGGCAACAACCCGAGCGGCTCGGCGATAAAAAGCGGCGCGCCCACGGCCGCGGCGGCGATGAATTTGCGCCACAGCGTCCGGTAATGAGCCAGCTCGGCAGCTTCCTTCTCGAACTCGTCCTCGACCCCGCGCAGCTCGGCCGCGCCATAACCCGCGGTCGTTACCGCCGCCACCAACGTCTTAGCGTCGACATTGCCCTGCACCGTCGCCGTGTGCTCGGCAAAATTGACCGCGGCTGCGGTCACGCCCGGCACGTTCTTCAAGGCATTTTCAACCGTGGCCACGCAGCCGGCGCAGCTCATGCCGGAGATGGAAAGACGATACGCATGTGTTTGCGCCGGGATCGCCGCTGTCATGACCGAAACTGTCCGCGCAGACAGTTAGCCTTTATTCACTTCGGCGGGGTAACCGGCCCTGGTCAGGGCATTGGCTGCTGCCTGCGGATCAACGTTGCCCTTGACCACGGCCTTGCCGGCCTTCAGATCGAATTCCGCGCTGGCATACCCCGGCAGTCTGGACAATACCTCGGTCGCCTTGGCGATGCAGCCGCCGCACTTCATGCCTTTAACCGTGAAATGGGTTTCAACATTATTGCTCATGGTGCAACAATCTCCTCTGCCAGACTGGATGGGAGTCACCCGGCACCCGGATCACTGCTGTCGCCATGGCAACACCAAAAAGAAGCTTGGATATCAGCGTCACCGTGTAAGGCATCAAGCCAATAAACACCGGGTTGATCGCAGGCAAAACGATAAAGAAGTTCCCTACCCACACCAGCGCCAGCATCATCAGGGCGCTCACGTAGATGCCGGCGACGCCCCGCGTTTGCCGGGACGACCGCGCCAAGATGAAGACAAAACAGGCTGCCAGCAACAACGAGAAAATGAAGTGAATGGCCACGCCCAGCCACGGCGCCGATGGCAAAGAGGCAAGGGCGGGAAACACGCTCGCGGTAATCTCCCGTGCTACCGTAACGCCGCTCAATGGTGTAAACAGGCTATAGAATCCAACCCAAACCACCTCCGCCAATCCACCGGCCATGCCGGCGGCCAGTATCGACATACCTATGGACCTCTGCGGCCCCAGCCCATGTTTTTTCAACATCATGCGTCCTTGGTGAAGGATAGAGACACACCATGGTACGCCATCTGCCTGGCGAGGCACACATCGACATCATCGACCGGGGCCGCTGAAAATATATTTAATCAGGGCGACGATGGCGAGAATCGCGATGACCCAGAACAGGATTCCCATCCAGCCGAACCCCATGCCCCAGTTGCCCCAGTCGTGCATATCCATGCCACCCCCCGTCAGCGTCCCATCATGCCACCCGGCATGGTGCCGGGCCCCGGCATTCCGCGTCTGTCGCCCATCGAGCCACGTTGCCCACACCCGCTACGATGCCACTGTTTGAACTGCTCGCGCTGCTCTTTCGTCAGCAGCGCCTGCATCTGGTTACTTGCCTGCACATGGGTTTCGAGCATCTGCTGTTGCAGCTTGGCCAGCTCGCCATAGACAGCGCCGACTTTTTTCGGGTCCGGCTCATCGGCGGCATACAGCTCCCGCATCTTGCTTTGCACATCCAGCATCTTGCCCATGACGGCGAGGTGCTGTTTGCGTTCCTCGATATGGATCTTTTCTATTTTTGTCCGCTGCTCATCGGTCAGATCCAGCATGCCAAGCGCGCCGGCGCCCATCATGCCCATGTAACCGTGGCCATCACCACCCATCATCCCGGGACCCATCATGCCGTAACCACCGCCCATCATTCCCGGACCCATGCCATAGCCGTAACCGCCGGTAAAATCATCGGCATCATCGGCCCAGGCCGGCACCGCCACCGCAATCAACGCTGCTGAAAATACACCGGTGAATTTCGTTACCAGTTGCTTACGCATAAACAGGTCTCCTGGGTTATCTTACTTCGAAATGAAATCGATCGAAAAAACTTGATTGATCCTACAAGATTCTCTCCCACGTACTTTGACAAAGATTAAATTCTTGGTTCATCTTGAACAAAATTTTCCCGCCAGAACCCGCCCCACGTCTCTCACCCATCTATTCCATCAAACATTCGATGCTTGGCGTAAACAGGAAATCCAGATCTCCCACGAATTGTGGGTATATAGAGACATAGAGGAACACCGCCGGAGATACGATGACGTGCCAAAATAAAATGAGGAGAGCGATACACCGAAACGACATACGGGCCATTCGTGGCCCGTACCGGAAAAAATACTTTTGCGCGTTTAATCAGCCCTTGGCCAATACGTCGCGCACGCGTTCGAGTTTGCCACGCACTTCTTTTGCTATGCCCGCAATCGCTGGGTTGTCAGTGAGCTTGAGCACCGCGATCGGGTCCATGAATCCCACATTGATTTTCTTGTCCGGCTCTTCGCGCACCACGACATTGCATGGCAGGAGCAATCCGATATCCGGGTCGGCGGTGATGGCACGATGCGCGAGCGGTGGGTTGCACGCGCCGAGAATGCGGTAAGGCCGGCCATCGATATTGAGCTTGGCCTTCAGTGTCGCTTTCACGTCGATGTCGGTGAGCACGCCAAAACCTTCGGTCTTGAGTGCCTCGATAACGCGCTTTACCGCGTTATCGAAATCGTCTTGCAACGTTATATTGAATCCATACATCGGCTTGCTCCTTCGTCGGCGCGCGGGTGGCGCGAAGTTTATTTCTTTCCAGAGTCACCCAACAGATACTTGATGAGTGCGGCGATAATCAAAATAACGATGATCCAGATGGCGATACCCATGTTCGGGTCTCCTTATCGATTAGGGGAAAAATGATACAGCGGAACCAGCGTCTTCAGCTCCTCGGCGTTCCACCCGCGACGTTGGCCTTGCGCCAGCGTTCATACACGTCCGTCGGCCACAGTGCCTGAAACCAGGCGATCACGTCTTCGATCTCCTGATCGCTCAGCTGTTTCTTCCACGCCGGCATGACTGGCTCGCCCTGGCGGGTGGCCCCGTTTTTGATGATCGCAATCAGATCCTGTCTTCGGCGCTTCCACTCATTGCCCGTGCCGTTCAGTGGCGGGGCGGCAACCACCTGCGGATTCTGCCAGTCCGGATGTCCTTGCGCCTCGGGGCCGTGACACTGGGCGCAATGTTTCTGGAAAAGCATCGCCCCCCGCGACAACCCTTCCATGGAAAACATCCGGTCACTTTGCAGCACCGCCGACGTATCAATGGCGGGAGCCTGCGGCTCCTTTTTTTCACAGGCGCCGAGCACCAGCGCCGACACCATGACCCACACGATTTCTCTCATACGATTGAAATGAGCTTCCTGTACCGTTCGTGTAATCATAATTGTTGTGCGCGGGAAAGAAAATGCATGCCACGCACACCCACGGCAGGGCCGCTCCCCATTGCGTCATCGGCACAGGCCGTTTTCCGGCACGGCCAGCCGTTTTGCCGGTCAACTGTTATACTGCCGCTCCCGGGCTCCACCCACACCGCCCCAATACCGGCCGCCTCTGCCCCATGCTGCGACTGACGGAAGTAAAACTCGGCCTCGATCACACTGGGACCGACCTCAAGACGACCATCCTGCGCACACTGGGCATACCGGAGCCGGAGCTGTGCGGCTGGCACATCCGCCGGCGCGGCTACGACGCGCGTAAATCGGACGAGATTGCCTTCGTCTATACCCTCGATGTCGAGGTCAAGAACGAAGCCGCGCTGCTCAAACGCTTCCACCACAGCCCGCACATCCGGATAGCGCCGGATGAAACCTATCATTACCCGGTGCAGGCACCGGCCAACCTGAAAACCCGGCCCGTCGTCATCGGCATCGGCCCCTGCGGGCTGTTCGCCGGGCTGTCACTCGCGCGTATGGGGTTTAGCCCCATCGTCCTCGAACGCGGCAAGATGGTGCGCGAACGCACCAAGGACGTGTGGGGCCTGTGGCGCGAGCGCCAGTTGAATCCGGAATCGAACGTGCAATTCGGCGAAGGCGGCGCGGGCACGTTCTCCGACGGCAAGCTGCACACCGGCATCAAGGACCGCGGGCATCACATCCAGCAAATTCTTCAGGACCTCGTGGCCGCGGGCGCGCCCGAGGAAATCATCTACATCAGCAAGCCGCACATCGGCACACTACGGCTCGTTAAGGTGGTCGAAAACCTGCGTAACAAAATTATTGAACTCGGCGGCGAGGTCCGGTTTGAGAGCCGCGTGACCGGTATCACGATTGAAGATGGGGTGGTGCACGGCGTGACACTCACCAGTGGGGAAACCATTCCCACCGCCCACGTCATCCTGGCCGTGGGCCACAGCGCCCGTGACACGTTCGAGATGCTGCACGACCGCGGCGTACACATCGAATCCAAACCGTTCTCCATCGGCTTTCGCATCGAACATCCGCAAGCACTGATCGACCGCTGCCGCTTGGGCCCCCATGCCGGGAATCCGATGCTCGGCGCCGCCGACTACAAACTGGTGCATCATTGCAAGAATGGCCGCGATGTCTACAGCTTCTGCATGTGCCCGGGCGGGCAAGTCGTCGCGGCCACCTCGGAGGAAGAACGCGTGGTGACGAACGGCATGAGCCATTACTCACGCAACGAGCGCAACGCCAACGCCGGCATTGTCGTCGGCATCACGCCTGCGGACTTCGGCAGCGATCATCCGCTCGCGGGCATCGCCTTGCAGCGTCGCCTCGAGGAAAAGGCGTTTGAACTGGGCGGAAAAAACTACAACGCCCCGGCGCAGCTCGTGGGCGATTTTCTCGCCGGACGTCCGTCAACCGGACCAGGTTCGGTGATTCCTTCCTATACTCCCGGCGTCACCTGGACCGATCTCGGCACTGCCCTGCCCGACTACGCCATCGCCGCCATTCGTGAGGCGATTCCGGCATTCGATAAAACCATCAAGGGCTTCGCCATGAATGACGCCGTGCTCACGGGTATTGAGACGCGCACCTCCTCGCCGATCCGCATCACCCGCGACGAAAATTTCGAGAACGTAAATACGAAGGGTTTATATCCCGCCGGCGAAGGCGCGGGTTTTGCCGGCGGCATCATCTCCGCCGCCGTGGACGGGATGAAGGTCGCTGAGGCGGTGGCGCGCAAAATTACACAGACGTAGAGGTAGGGCGGATTAGCAAAGCGTATTCCGCCTGACGCGCTACCTCACGGCGCGCGCCGTGGTCTCGCTGCCGGTCAGAAGCGTGAGCGCCTCGCGGTATTTCTCCGCCGTCCTGGCGATCACTTCCGGCGGCAGTCTGGGTGCCGGCGCCTTCTTGTTCCAGCCGCTCGCCTCCAGCCAGTCGCGCACATATTGCTTGTCAAAGCTCGGGGGGCTTGAGCCGGGCTTGTAGGAAGCCGCCGGCCAGAAACGCGAGGAATCGGGCGTCAGCACTTCGTCGATAAGCGTGAGCGTGCCCTTTTCGTCCAGGCCGAATTCGAGCTTGGTGTCGGCGATAATGATGCCGCGCGTAAGCGCGTATTGCGCGCAATCCTTGTAGACCGCGAGCGTCGCGTCCCGCACCCGCTCGGCGATGTCGCGGCCCAATATCTCCGCCGCCTTCTCGAAGCTGATGTTCTCGTCGTGTTCACCAACCGCCGCCTTGGTCGAAGGCGTGAAGATCGGTTCGGGCAGCTTGTCCGCCTCCTTCAAACCCGCAGGCAGCTTGATGCCGCAGACCGTGCCCGAGGTTTTATATTCCTTCCAGCCGCTGCCGACGATGTAGCCGCGCACGATGGCCTCGACCGGCAACGCCTTGAGCTTGCGCACCACCACGGCGCAGCCTTCGACCTGTTTGCGCTCGGCGGCATCCTTCAACACTTTCTCGAGCGGAATATCAGCCAACTGATTGGGAAGAATGTGGCGCGTACGGTTGAACCAGAAATTCGACATCGCCGTGAGCAGCGCGCCCTTGCCAGGGATGGGGTCGTTCAGCACCACGTCGAAGGCCGAAAGCCGGTCGGTGGTGACGATGAGCATATGCTTGTCATCGATATCGTAAATATCGCGCACCTTGCCACGATGGCGCAGTTTGAGGCTTTTGATATCCGACTGAAATAAGGTATCTGGCATGGATGAACTCCGATGGTGCGCGCTCCGACGGCAATTTTAACCGCTCCCACCGGGTTGCACTACATCGGCCGTTTTACTTGTACTTGAGCTTGAAAATGAGGATGGTGAGCGCAAACCCAAGCGTGACGGTGTTGGCAATGACAATCGGGACGGCACCGATCTCGATGCCATAGAGCAGCCACAGAAACACGCCGGCGTTGAAGAGCGCGAACATCCCGAGCGAGATGTCTTTCGTGCGTTTCGATTTCCAGGTCTTGACGACCTGAGGGATGAAGGCCACGGTGGTGAACGTACCCGCCACGAGACCCAGAATATTTACCGATTCCATCGGCGGTGATTATTTCATTGTTCGGCAACCCTTGCCCACTAAACTGGGTGTCCCCGATTAACCATCGATTTTTGTCATTCCCGCGAAACAGTCGGAAATCGAGGCAAGATTTACCGGAATAACGGGATGTTCTCTCCACATATGCCCATTATGAACGACCCATGGTTTAACACATACAGAAAATGTGTGATTTATGCCTTGTCTGCAAGGATGATTAGTGATGATTTAGATGGTTGGCGGCCAGGTGCCACACTGGCTATTCTTAAACAAAGAAGTAACCGGTTCTCCTCGCGATGAATCAGGGTTCAGGTCAATGGTGGAGGGGCTTAATGCTGCGCATATCCGCAGGGCGACGCATGGCGACGTTTTTCTTTATTGTGTTTGCAGTAATCGTTTCGCCGGTTAGTGCGTCGGCCGAGGAGCCCATGATCCTGGCGGTACACCCTTACCTGCCCTCCAAAGAACTGAAACAGCGGTTCACACCGCTGGCGAACTATCTCGGAAAAGAAATCGGCCGAGCGATCGAGGTCCGGGTCGGCGGCGACTACGACGAGCACGTTGCCTATGTCGGCAAGGATCAAGTCGATATTGCCTTCATGGGCCCGTCTAGCTATGTCATGACGGTCGCCAAATACGGAAAAAAGCCGTTGCTGGCGCGTCTCGAAACGGGCGGCAATCCTTTGTTCCGTGGCTATTTCATCGTGCGCCAGGACAGCCCGTTGAAATCCCTCACCGACCTCAAGGGAAAACGGCTTGCCTTCGGCGACCGGGACTCGACGATGAGTCACTTGGTGCCGCAATACATGCTCGAGAAGGCCGGCGTGCCCCTCAATAAACTGGCCCAGTACGAGTTCCTCGGCAGCCATAACAACGTCGTGCTGGCGGTGCTCTCAGGCGATTTCGACGCGGGCGCGGTCAAGGACGAGGTCTTCGACAAATATGCGAAACAGGGGCTCCGCGCCCTGGCGGACACACCGTATTACTCCGACCATGTGTTTGTCACGCGCAGCACCCTTGCTCCGGGCATGATCCAGACCCTGCGCAACGCGATGTTCAGACTCAAAGACACCCCCGGCGGACGGGGGATCCTGGAAGCCATCAAGCCGCACACAACCGCTTTGGTGCCCGCCGTGGACGCGGACTACGACAACCTGCGTCAGGTTCTGATCGCGCTCGGAAAGCTGGGGAAAACAGACTAAAAGGTATGGTTAGGCCATGAGCGACTCCTATCGCCGCGTTGCGTGGGGACTGTTGACCCTGTTCCTCGCCCTGCTGTTCCTCGGGGGGCTGGTGCTGTGGTGGCAGCAACATCTCACGGACCTTGAGGGAGCCAGTCATGGCAAGCAGTCCGAGTTTCGGATCATTACTTCGGTCCTGACCGATGCCGTCCGCAAAAAGAATTACGAGGTTATCGATGAACTCCTGAAAGACTGGGGAAACAACGCCCCCGACACCGTTGAACTCAGGCTGGTTGCCGAGAACGGCTTTGTGTTCGGTCAGTATCAACGACGGGAGTCCGCAGAGCACAGCCTCGAATTCAAGGCGAATATTGAATACTCGTACAACAAGAAAGCGACGCTCACCGCGAAGGAGGACATGGGTTGGGTCTATGCCAAGCGGTCGCAGCTCGGGTGGCAATTGCTCGACGGATTCGCGCTTGTCAGCGCCGTATCGGGGTACCTCCTGCTCATCGGCATCCGCCGGCGTCAGGAAGCGCGGATCCTCAGAGACCGAACCGAGGAGCTCCATGAATCGAATGTGCAACTGCAGGAGGAAATAAGCCGTCGCAAAACGCTTGAACAGAGCCTGTTTGAAGAGAAACAGCTTATCGAAACCACCCTGCATTCCATCGGTGACGCCGTGATCACCACCGACCCGCGCGGCCGGGTCACCTATCTCAACCCGGTTGCCGAGCAACTCACCGGCTGGAGCGAACAGGAAGCGCTCTACAAACCACTCACCGAGATATTCCCTGTCATCAACGAATCCACGCGCGAGCCCATGGAGGATCCCGTTTCGCGTTGCTTGGCGCACGGACATGTCGTCAGCCTGTCCAACAACGTCTCCCTGATCAACCGGCACGGGCACGAATTTGCGATTGAAGACTCCGCCGCCCCCATACGCCGCCAGGATGGCCGCATCCTTGGCGCTGTCATGGTTTTCAAGGACGTCTCGGAAAAGAGGCGATTGATCCAGCAGATTTCGCACCAGGCGCAGCATGACTCGCTGACCGGCCTCGTCAACCGTCTGGAGTTCCATCATCAACTGGAACGGCTTCTGGACCAGGTTCAGTCCAATGACGGTGAACACGCCCTGTGTTACCTGGACCTGGATCAGTTCAAGGTCATCAATGACACCTGCGGCCACACCGCCGGCGATGCGCTGCTGCAGCAGATCAGCCTGCTGCTCAAAAGACATGCGCGCACTGGCGATATCGTGGCGCGACTCGGCGGCGATGAATTCGGTTTGCTCCTGGGAAACTGCCCGCTTTCCAAAGCCGAGGAAATCGCCCGCGTGCTGTGCCAAGCGATTGGTGAAATGCGCTTTCCCTGGGAAGACAAGATTTTTGAAGTGGGTGTCAGCATCGGCCTTGTTCCCATCACCTCCGTTTCTCAGAACCCAAAACAGCTGCTGAGCCAAGCCGACGTAGCCTGTTACGCGGCCAAGGATCACGGACGCAACCGGGTGCACGTGTACACCGCAGAGGACGAGGAACTGTCCCAGCGTGAGCGCGAACTGTACTGGGCGTCCATGATCTCAGGCGCCCTGGAACAAAACCGCTTTCGACTTTATGTCCAGCAGATTACCTGCCTGGATAACGCAAGGGTGGTGTCGCGAAATCATTATGAAGTGCTGTTGCGCATGCTCGACAACGACGGCAACGAAATATCGCCCAGCGTTTTTATCCCGGCGGCCGAGCGCTACAACCTCATGCCGTCGGTCGACGAGTGGGTCATCCATCACACCCTGGCGCATCTCGAAAAATATCGCCACCGGCTCAACCCCGAGGGGATATCCCTCGCCATCAACCTGTCGGGCAACTCGCTGAACCGGGAAGGGTTACAGGCATACATTGAGGAACAATTCGCCCGGTTCCACGTGCCGCCCCAGACGATTTGTTTCGAGATCACCGAGACGGCCGTGATTCACAATCTCTCGCAGGCAAGCGAGTTCATTCGCGCGCTCAAGAAGCTCGGCTGCCAGTTTGCGCTGGACGATTTTGGCAGTGGTCTGTCGTCCTTCACCTATCTCAAAAACCTTCCGGTCGATTACCTGAAGATCGATGGCTCGTTTGTGTGCGACATGGTAAATAATCCCATTAGCGACGCCATGGTGACGGCCATCAACAACATCGGGCATGTCATGGGAATCCAGACCATCGCCGAATTCGTCGAAAATAAGGAGATCCTGAAGCGTTTGCAGACATTGGGTATCGATTACGCCCAGGGCTTCGGCGTCATGGGGCTCGAACTGATTGAGAAGATACAACCGTTCTCCCCTAAACCAACCTCGGGTGGCTAGTCTTCTCTGGTTTTTCGTAACAGCTCAGGCCGGACACAACCCAGCGACAGGCATTCCTAACTGATCACGACTTAATTCGCCAGACCAGCGCCGTGGCGCGACTGGCAATCAGGCGGCGATCTCAGGGAGGGGTAGATAGCGTGAAGGATCGATGCCACAGGCCGTGGGCTCGATGACACGCTCGACTTCATAAAGGCGTCCGTCGGGTGTCCGGCGATTGGCCAGGCTGGTGAGCGGCGTCTGGGGGTAGGGGGTCTTGTCCGGGCGCTGAACGAGGACAACCCGCGGTTTGAGCCGTTGGTTGCGGTTAAGAGCCGCCACGACACCGATCTCGCCGGAGTTCAGTTCCACCACGCTACCGATGGGGTAGATACCCATGCACTGGATGAATTTCTCGACCAGCATCGGCTCAAACAGAGAGCCGCGCCACTCGTACATTTTCTTCATGGCCGCGTGGGCCGATATACCGAGACGATAAGCCCGGTCGCTGGTCACGGCATCATAATGGTCGGTAATACCGGCAATCATTCCGAGCATGCCGATGGTATCGCCCTTGAGTCCGTCCATGTAACCGCTGCCGTCGTAGCGTTCGTGATGGCGACGCACGATTTCAAGCACCTCGACCGGCACCTCGTTTGCCTTCTCCAGAATCTCGATGCCCCAGGGGACATGCATTTTCATGATGCTGAGTTCGTCCGAGGTCAGCGTGTCGGACTTATTGAGAATTTCACTCGGGACTTTCATTTTTCCGACGTCATGCAACAAGGCCCCCACGCCAAGGATTCGCAGTTCCTCCGCCTTCATCCCGAGCTGACGCCCAAACACCAACGCGAGAACCGACACACGCAGACTGTGCATCGCCGTGTATTCGTCTTTCCGCTTGAGTTGGGCAAAACAGATCAGTGCATCCGGATTGCGCAGTGCGCTCTCCACCATCTTGCCAACCGCTTTCTTCGCGCCCGTCACGTTGAGGCTGCGACCGAACTTGGCCTCCCACATGATATCCTGCATCAGGCTGCGCGCCTCGACATAGGTCTCGTTGACCAGATGGATTTCTTCTTCCAGTGTCGTCTGGTCTTCATATGCCGCGCGCGCCGCAGGGTGATTGTTGATCTTCAGTAATTCCTGCTCAAGCAGGACGGCGGTCTGGCGCGGCGGAACGATGTGTGCCGATGGCTTCGCTATTTCCGTGACGCGAGGAGATAAACCCGGCGCGGCGGCCGCGGTGTCGGGCACCTTGATGTAAACCGTCCGACAACACCGCTGTAATTCTTTCAGCTCTTCTTCAAGAAGGATTTGAAAACCTTGAAACAAAAACGGTGTCTCGCGCCACGGGCGATCCAGCTCGCAGACGTACATACCGAGTTTCAGTTTTTGAACGTCAATTTTTACTTTCATAAAATTTTTCGCGTCCAGCCGTGCGGCGCTTTCGAACCTGGCCTACTACACCCGGCACCAAATCTGCACTTCATTTGACAAGCAACCTGTTGTTTTTCTTGCAAGAGTCGTACCCATTATGACAAGCTTCTGTGCACAGATGAACGGTATAATCTGCCGGACAAACGGTATATTTTAATGATTTAATCAACTGTTGAACAAATCCTGATTGACGCGATTGGTCATGTGCCCCTGTCAGAGAGACCATTCATGGCAATAAATCGGGGAGATCGAACAAGTCAGGCCGTCTTAAACTAACAGCGGCAGCTTTTCCCGTAAGTCGCTGCACCTGGTCCACCACCCATATACCCTTGGGCCAAAACAAACGCCCACGTCACCACCATCGGTGAAACAGGTCACGAATCTGTTTTTTTATGGAGGGCTGGGTGATGGGGGCGCGGCATATCCAGATGATAACCCTGCACCATGTCAACCCCGAACTGCTTGAGCATATCCAAGGTTTGCGCGTCCTCGACAAATTCCGCGATCGTAATCTTGCGCATACCACGTGCCACATCGACGATCGACTTCACGAAAATCTGACTGTCGCGATCGTTCGCCAAGTCGCGGATGAACAATCCGTCAATCTTGAGGATGTCAGCCTTCAGATGTTTTAGATAGGCGAAAGACGAGAAGCCTGTGCCGAAGTCGTCCAGACACACCTGGCAACCGGTTTGGCGCAGGGCCTCGATAAAGCGTTGGGCATCGTGCAGATCCGAAACGGCAGAGGTCTCGGTCAGCTCCACCAGCAGGCGCCGTGGTTCGACTTTGAATTCAATCAGCAATTCCGCAATGTACTGCGGCAACGTCGGTTCGTCGAAGGAACGTCCGGAGATATTGACCGCGATGGACGGGGCCAACGGAGAGCTGGCAAGCAATGCGATGCTTTCCCGCAACACCCAACGGTCGATATCCAGAATCTTTCCGGTCTTCTCGGCGAAGCCGATGAAGTGGCCCGGCATGATCACACGACCAGGATTGGTTTCGTCCATCATGCGCACCAGCGCTTCGAGATGGGCCAGAGAGCCATCGGCGGTGTTGTAAATTCCCTGGAAATGCAGCTGGAACAGATTCTTGTCCAGCGCGTTGCTGATGCGCTCCTGCCAGGACAGGCGGGTCAGCATTTCACGCGACGCATCCAGATCCTGCCGGTACACGCGCCAGGCGTTCTTGCCCGCCTCCTTCGCCTGATACATGGCAGCGTCGGCGTGTGCGATCAGATCCTCGGTATTGGCCCCGTGTTGGGGATAGAGGGCAATGCCGAGACTCGTGGTAAGACGCAAGTTCTGCCCATCGAAGCGGAACGGGATTTGTGAAATCGCCCTGATGATACGCTCCGCAAGCGCGGTCGCCTCCGCCTCGGTAATATCCGGCATGAGCACGGCAAACTCGTCGCCGCCAAGGCGCGAGATAATCTCGTTGTGCCGCACCAGCGTGCTCACTTCACCGGCCACACGGATCAGCATGGAATCGCCAGCGCGGTGGCCAAACGTGTCGTTAATGTACTTGAATTCGTCGAGGTCGAAGAAAATCAGGGCCCCGTGTGACTGGCGCCGTTCCACGTCCGCGAGCATGCGCGAGAGTTCTTCCTGGAAACGGTGGCGGTTGTAGAGTCCCGTGAGTGAGTCGCGCTCGGCCAGGTAAATAAGCTGCTCCGCCGTCTGCCGTTCACGCGTGACATCCTCGTAGATCCACAGTCGCCCGATAAACCGCCCCTCGTTGTCGCGCACTGGGTAAGAGAGCTGCGTGACCACGCGTCCATCGGCCATTACGATTTCGAAATTTTCGCTCACCTCATGGGTGCCGAGCACACGCAGAATGTGCTTGGAAAAATGGTCCGGTCGTGCCAGCACATTGTCGGAATGGCCCAGCACCGTGCGCGTTGGTTGGCCGGTGAGTCCGGCCGAGTCCGGGATCAGCCAGATACGCCGGAACGCCGGATTGACGTAGATCACACGATTATCGGTGTCCTCGAAAAGGATACCAATGTTCATGGCGGATAACAGTGAACCCATACGCGCCTGCTCCTGACGTGACTGCTCCAGAAGCCGTATTTGCGCATCTTCTGAACGCTGCAGGGCTTGCACCTTGATGTGCAACGCGAGCTCCACCTCCTTGCGCTCGCTGATATCGCGCACGCTGCTGCGCTGACCCAGGAACTCGCCTTGCTTGCCGAAAATCGGTTGCCAGGATATCGATGCCCAGAATACCGTGCCACTCTTGCGCCGGATGCGGAATTCGAGATCGTTGACGGTGCTGCTGCGGCTCAGTGACTTCCCTAATTCCTGCCTGACCCATTCGGCGTCTTCTTCCAACACCATCGGCAGCGGATAACCGGACATGGCCAAACACTCGGCTGGCGTGTAACCCGTGAGGCGTTCGACCGAAGGGTTGACCCAGATCAGCGCGCCATCCGGCGAGATCCAACTCTCCCAATCCACGGTGTAGTCGGCGATGGCATGGAAGCGTTGCTTGGTCGCTTCCAAGGCAACGACTGCCGTGTGCGATTTATCGTGCAGGCGGTTGATAGCTGCCGTCAGTTCATCGAACTCGTCGGGTACGTGCGACGGTGAACGCGGCAACGTCAGCGGTGCCGCCGCCGCACTGGGGTCCAGTGCCCGCACATATTGTGTAGTAGTCAGCAGGTGGCGATTCACCAGCCAGTGAAAAAATACCAATATGAAGCCGGCCACCAGAAAGATCGTAAGGGTGTTGACCCCAAGAATCGTCACAGCCTGTTTCAGGAGTTGTTGGTAAACGGCATCGAGACTCGCCACGACGGTGAGCGTGCCGATCTCGCGCGTCGTATCGCGATGCAGATACCGCATTGGATAATGTCGTTCGATGACGTGGCGCGCGACACGCTTCCCCGACTCCGCCCACAGACGCCCGCCCTCGTGCACCGCGACGTACTCGAAGTTCGGCATCTGCGCCATGCCATCGAGCTGCAACGCAAGCTCCTTCTGGTTGGTCGCCCACAATGACTGGGTGAGCGCCTTGAGGTGCACCTGCTCGATTTGTGTGAGGTCGTCTTCAATACCCTTTAGGTTGGAACGGTATTGCCCATAAATCTGGATGGCCGTGGAAACAAGGGTGATTACGATACTAAATAGAGTAACGCCGATAATCAGACGCCGCGCGAGCGGCGAGCGGAGCCAGATGGAACGATTATCATGGTCGGTCACGGGGCCGCTGCCTGGCGATAGGGCAACAACTTTTCGTTATACACGCGCTGATAGAAACCCTCACGCTTTATTGCACGCAGTGCCTCCGCAAGCTTTGGTACCAGGGTCGCGTGACGCCGGTGCAGGTAGATAAACATCTCGCGGGTAGCCAGCGGCGGCGCGAGCGGTTGCATGTCCTTCAACCCTTGTTGTTTCATGAGCGCCAGCCCGAGCCGGCGTTCGTACAGTGCCACCTCAATGCGGTCCATCTCCAGCAACCGGAAGAGCTGCGCGGGGTCGTCAGTGGTGGACACGTACTTGGCCTCGGCGAAAGCCTTTTCGTAGATTTTCCAACCCTTGATAAGCCCTATGGTGTGTTGTTGGAGCGCCGGCCAGGTGGACGGGATTGTTTTGTCCTTGCTGAATGCCGAGAACTCCCAATCCACCAGCTTCTCCGGCACCCGGATGAGATTCGGGTACAGTTTTTCGAGTCCGGCGATGCGCACCATGTCCCCGTCCTCGCTACCATCGTTGGCGCTGACCAAGCCGCGCTCAGCCGGCAGTTTTATCAACCGCAGTTCGACTCCCACGCGTCGGAAGGCCTCGCCCGCGATCACATCGAGAAAGCCACTGCGGTCGGAAGTTGTGTACGGCGGATCGTTGGTATCGTTCAGCACCAGCACCGGACGCTCGGCGGCGAAAGCGCTTGGTACCATCAGGGTCAGCGCCGCAATCCATAACGGCAGGCAAGAGTGGATACATCCGTGACGAAACACCGATCGAGAATTTTCCAATCTTCTCTCCCACAGTCCCTGCCGGGTTTTAGATCAGCCAGTCTGGCATACGGCCCTGGAATCCGTGCTGAATCTTACTTTTATATACTAATCATAGTATTACAGTTGTATTTTTCATACTACTACCTGTAAATGGCCTGCTGGTCCGGTAACGACTGACAAAACCGGGCGGCCTGTGACACAGGGGTATTTTCTATGAGGTGATGATGAGGACAGGAAACCGGTGTTTACCGAGTAAGGCCGGCGTACAGCATCGGCAGGCGCTCCGGAAGGCGGTTCACGTGGTCCACCAAAGAGGCACGAGACGTAATCATCCGCATGGGGGTCGAGCGTGAGACAGAAGGTGCGTCCGCCGCGGGTGGCCAGTTCCTCCACCGCCTTCTTCGTGTCGTAACGCAGGTATTGCGGATAGTGCACGTCAATGTCGGCCGGTTCACCGTCGGTGACGAGAAAAATCAGTTTCTTCTGCTCGAACTGACGCAACAGAGGAGCAGTCGTAATGCCCATGAAAATCATTTAGTGAGCGCCATGAACAATTGCGGCAACCGCTCCGGCAGGCGCTGGATGTTGTCGATCACGGAGTACTGCTTGCCGAAAATATCGCTGACGTATTCGTCCGCTTTCGGGTCGAGATTGATGCAGTAGGCGTAGATGCCTTTTTGATCGAGCTCTTTTACGGCCTGGCGCGCGTCCTCGATCAACAGGCGTTCGTCCTTGCTGTCCACGTCGGCGGGTTCGCCGTCAGTGAGGATCAACATGAGTTTCTTGTCCGCCTTCTGGTTTTCGAGATAGTGCGCGGCGTGGCGCATGGCGGCGCCCATGCGGGTGGAATAACTGGCTTGCATCGCTGCCAGCCGGCCTTTCACCTGGTCGTCCCAACGTTCGCTATAGCCCTTGATGTGCAGATAACGCACATCGTGCCGAGTGTTGGAGTGAAAGCCGCCGATCGCGAATGGGTCGCCTAGTTTCTCGATCGCCCAAGCCAGCAGCGAGACCGCCTCCTGACTGAGCTCCAGGATGGTCTGCTCCGAGCCAGCGGCCTTGCCGTTGAGCGACTCAGACAAATCCAGCAACAGCATCACGGCAATATCGCGGCCGCTGGTCGTGTGGCTCATGTTGATGCGCGGATCAGGCGCCGCGCCACCCTTGAAGTCGATCAGGGCGCGCAGCGCCACGTCCAGATCCAGCTCGCTGCCTTCTTCCTGGTAACGGACGCGCACCTTGTCCTGCGGCTTCAGCAGGTCCAGCATGCGTTTCAGGCGTTTGGCCAGCGCGTCATGTTTGGCGAGCAGCTTGTCGATGTCGGCGGCATTGCCCTGCGGGTGCAGGGCCTCGTACACACTCACCCAATCGGGACGGTAGGTTTGGCTGCTGTAATCCCATTCCGGGTAGTGGCGCGGCGGCAACCCTTTGATCTCTTCATCGAGTTCAATCTTGCGCTTTTCATCAAACGCCTCTTCTTCGTCGCCTTGCTCGATGAATTTCCACAGCTGGCGGTTGTCGTCGCGATAGTCCACCACGGTGCCGTCGAAGTGGATCTTGGCGAACTGGTCGCTCGGGCGGCGTGTCCTGGCGACATAACTGATCGCCAGGTTGGCGATGTCCTGGGTGCTGGATACGCCTTGCTGCATCAGTTCCTGGAAGCGTTGGGCGAATTCAATAATGTGCGGGTCCTGATAGCCGTGGTCCGGATCGAGCAGCGCGCGCGACAGCATCGCCAGGCGGTGGCGCAGGCAAGAGGTGGTTTCCGGGTCACACGCGGTTTCAGCCGGCTTGGGGTGCAACGCCAGGAATATCCGGCGCAGGCCCGGATATTCGCGCATGCTGAGGTATTCCACACGTGAGTCCTCGAAGAACTCGATGGCCATGCGCTGGAACGGACTTAAGTTGTCGGCGAACTGCGCCACGGTCCAACGCCGGTGACCGACGATATGCGCCAGCACGGCACGATAGCGGTCGATGCCGCTGACCCCATGCGCATCGTCATACACATCCGGCAGGCGGATGCCGATCTTGTCGTAGTAAGGGATGGGCTTGCGAAGTTCGTCGTAGGCGGTGGAGTAAGGCACCAGGTGTTCACTGTCCTGCCACAACGCGCGCAGGTAGAGGTCCAGCTTGCGTTCATTGTCGACCAACAGCGTGCCGTGCCGTTCGCGCTGCATGACCGCGCGACTGTCCGCCGATTGCAGACTGAAATAATCGCGCTGCCGCTCCGGGTGGTCGCTGTAATGGCGGATGCCGTATTCCACCCAGCTTTTCAGACCCTGGATGGACAGCTGGTTCAGCAACGCGGGCGCCTGCTGGAAAAAATCCGGCAGGCCGGGGCTGGCGAAGGTCTTGTGGATGCCGTGGATGGAGCCAGTGGTGCGCTCCATGAAATCCAGGGCCAGATCCAGATAGTGTTGCATCTGTTCCTGTGAATGCAGCCTGCGCGCCACAGCGGTCAGGGTTTGCAGGAACGGGATGATGGCCTTGCCGTTGGGCGACTTCCACATCGCGCGCACGGCATGCATGATCGCGGGCAATGCCGGTTCACCCAGAGTCTTTGCCACCGATGGCCACTCTTCCAGAAATATCAGCACCGGCTCGACACCGCGCCCCATCTTGCACAGGAAGTGCGCGTTCTCCAGATAGGCATCCAGCCCTTCCCTGGACAACACGGCCAGCGCCTCGGCCATGCAGTCCTCGAACACCTGCGCGACCTGCGGGAAGCCACAATCGAGCTGCTGCTGATAAACCCGCATCAGCGGGTGCTGGTATTCGGTGGGTGCTTCAGACACGCGCGCGGGCCTTAGGCGAATGTGGCATCGATGGCGTGATCCAGTGTCTCGCGAATATCCGCATCGTCGGTGATCGGGCGCACCAGCGCCATGCGGCAGGCATCGCGCGGTTCCACACCGCCCTTGATCAGGGTGGCCGCATACACCAGCAGGCGCGTTGAGATGCCTTCGTCCAGGCCATGGCCTTTCAGGTTGCGCGCCGCCGTGCCAATTTTTACCAGCTTGGCGGCGAGCGTTTCGTCCGTGCCGGTTTCCCTGGCCACGATGCCGGCCTCGAGCTGGGCATTCGGATAGTCGAATTCGAACGCGGTAAAGCGCTGCTTGGTGGATTGCTTCAAGTCCTTCATCAGGCTCTGATAGCCGGGGTTATAGGAGATCACCATCTGGAAATCGGCATGCGCTTCAATCAACTCGCCCTTTTTATCCAGCGGCAGGGTGCGGCGGTGATCGGTGAGTGGGTGAATCACCACCGTGGTGTCCTGGCGCGCCTCCACGATCTCATCCAGATAACAGATCGCACCGATGCGTGCCGCGGTGGTCAGGGGGCCATCCAGCCAGCGCGTGCCGTTGGTGTCGAGCAGATAGCGCCCGACCAGATCGCTCGCCGTCATGTCCTCGTTGCAGGCCACGGTGATCAGCGGCTTGTTGAGTTTCCACGCCATGTATTCGATGAAGCGCGACTTGCCGCAGCCGGTGGGGCCTTTCACCATCACCGGCAGGCGGGCGGCATAGGCGGCGGCATAGAGCGCCACTTCCTTGCCTTGCTGTTGATAGAACGGTTCTTTGTGAACCTTGTACTGATCTTTGTCGGTCATCCTTTTCTCCTTGTCCGTATGGCAAGAAGGGGTTCTTTCCCCCGGAAAAAAACGCCCCCAGCAAAGTGGGGGCGTTTGTTACTGCATCGCTTTGAAACCGGGCTTACTTGTGCACGCCCAGTTTTTCACGCCAGCCTGGGTAGAGCTTGTCAGCATCGCCCGGGAAGGATTCGAATGCACGCGCAAATTCCTTGTGGCTCTTGGCGTATTGGATCGGGTCGGCACCCGATTTCCAGCACTCGTAAGACTGGCGCAAGGAGATGGCGCCTGCCGCCGGACTGTCGATGTGGCCGTAGGCGCCGCCGCCGGAGGTGTTGATCACGTTGCCGTGCCCCAGGTTCTCGAAGAAGCCTGGCAGACGCAGCGCGTTCATGCCGCCGGAGATGATAGAAGTTGTTGGCTTCATGCCGTACCATTTTTGGTAGTACACCGGACCCTGGCACTCGTCACGCTCCAGCATGTAGCAAATAATTTTGTCAGATTGTTCACCTTCCATTTTTCCATATCCCATGGTGCCGACGTGGATACCGGAAGCACCTTGCAAACGGGAGATTTTACCCAATACAAACGCGGTGTAACCGCGCTTGGCGGAGGGCGACGTAATCATGCCGTGACCGGCACGGTGGTAGTGCAGGTACTGGTTGGGGTACTGACGGCGGGCGGTGGTGATCATGCCGGGGCCGCCGACAAAACCATCGACCAGGAACGCCACTTTATCCGCATCCGGGCCGAAGGTTTCCAGGATGAAGTCGGCGCGGGCGCACATTTCATAGTGGTCGTCAGCCGTGATGTTGGCGGAGAACAGTTTGGGCTGGCCGGTTTCGTCCTGCGCGCGTTTCATGGCATCGGCCACCAGCGGAATAGTCTTTTTCAGCGGCGAGAACACCTGGTTGCCTTGCGGTTCATCGTTTTTGATGAAATCGCCACCCAGCCAGAACTGGTAAGCGGCGTGAGCAAACGGCTCGGGACGCAGGCCCAGCTTGGGTTTGATGATGGTGCCGGCGATGTAGCCGCCGTCCTTGACCGGGCGGCCGAGGATGCGCCACAGGTCGGAGATGTCCTTGGCCGGGCCGTCAAACAACTGGATGGCGCGCTCCGGCACGTAGAAGTCGTGGATCTTGGCGTGTTCGATGTCGCCCATGCCCTGGTTGTTACCGATCACTAGCGTCAGGAAGGACACGATCATCATGCGACCGTCGGTGATATTGCGGTCGAACAGTTCCAGCGGATACGCAATGCGCATGTCTTCCGTGGCTTCGTCGATGTGGTAAACCAGCGCGTCTACACCCTTGGTAAAGTCGTCGGTGGTGGAGACTTCCACGTTGGTGCCAGTGGAAGACTCGGCCGCGAAGTGCGCGGCGGCCTCCAGATAGCCGTGGCCCATTTTGGGTTTCATCTTGTAAGCGACCAGGATGTGGCGGCCGCCCTTGATCAGGTCTGCTTCTTTCAGACTCAGATCGGCATAACGATTTGATTGATCCATTGCTATCTCCTAAACAGTTTAAATTCGCACCGCTCATTCGAGCTTGGGCGAGACTATAGCGGGGTAGTTGTATAAGTAATATTCAATTGTTATGATTGTTACTATAAGTATTTATATATAGTTATCCCGGGGTAACCGTATGCTGCATTTAACCTTTCGCCAACTCAGCGTCTTCGAGGCGGTGGCCCAGCACCTCAACTACACCCGCGCGGCGGAAGAATTGCATCTCACACAGCCCGCGGTCTCCATGCAAATCAAACAGTTGGAAGAGAGCCTGGGCTTGGCCATTTTTGAGCAGCTGGGCAAGCGCATTCACCTGACCGGGGCCGGCGGTGAGGTGCTGGCCTATGCCCGCGCCATCACCCAGCAACTGGATGAACTGGAAGATGTGCTGAACCGGATCAAGGGACTCTCCGGCGGGCGGCTGCGCATCTCGGTCGCGACCACGGCCAACTACTTCATCCCCACCCTGCTCGGCACCTTCTCGCGCCGTTATCCGGACATCACGGTCAGTCTCGACGTCACCAACCGTGAATCGCTCTTGCGGCAATTGTCCGAGAATACGGTGGACCTCGTCGTCATGGGCCAGCCGCCGGCAGAGGCCGATGTCGACGCACAGGCATTTATGGATAATCCTCTCGTGGTCGTGGCCCCGCCCGACCATCCGCTGGCGCGCGAAAAGAAAATTCCGCTGGTACGGCTGCAGGAAGAAACCTTTCTCGTGCGCGAACCCGGCTCCGGCACGCGCATTGCGATGGAGCGCTTTTTCTCTGAACGCGGCATGAAACTCAAAACCGGCATGGAAGTCGGCAGCAATGAGGCCATCAAGCAATCCGTGCAGGCGGGGTTGGGTTTGGGTCTACTGTCGCGGGATACGGTCGAACAGGAGCTGTTGCTGAAGCGCCTCGTGATTCTGGGCGTCGCCGAATTTCCCATCATGCGCCACTGGTACGTGGTGCACCGCAAGGGCAAGCGCCTCTCCGCCGTGGCCGAGGCGTTCAAACAATTCGCGCTCAAGGAGGCACCGGTGTTACTACACCAGCCTTTGAAAAGAGCTCCCCGTCAACGCAACAGAAAATAATCGTGACTAGCGATTAACTCGCCAACCGCCGCCAGTAGGTCTCGCGCCAGTAATAGAGCACCGTGGTATCGGCCAGCGGGTAGGAATCGCCATAATTGATCCCGCGCTGCGGTTCTTCGATGTTGTCACGCGTGGGATCGAGCGGACGCCAACCGGCTTCGCGCAGATCCACGTCGAGTGGGGTGCGGCCTTCGCCGCGGTGGCGACGCTCGGCGGTACCGAAATCAGTGAAGTTGTGCTGGGCGTCTTCGAGCGAGACGTGATTGGCGCTGCCGGGCAGACGCGGGAAGCGCAACTGGGCGAGGTCGTCCTCCCACAAACAGATGGGGCAGCGCTCGCTGCCGCCCGGTTGCCGCTGGAAAACGAGGTACCCGCAGCAGGGACAGGGATAGAGGCTGACGGACGGCATGGTTAGCACAGGGCTCCTTTCACGTCTCAATCAACAACGCTGCTAAAAGTTTAGTCCACCCAAAAATAAAAAGGGGCGGTTGCCCGCCCCATTTGTCCACTACCTGGCGTCCGAACCTCAGTTGACCTTCGGTGCCAGCTCGCCCTTGGTATAACGCGAGGTCATGGCCTCGAGCGACAGCACTTTGATCTTCGAGGCATTGCCGGCGCAGCCGAAGGCCTCGTAGCGTTTCTTGCAGATGTCCTTCATGCCCTTGGTCGCAGCATCGAGCCATTTGCGCGGATCGAATTCCTTCTTGTTCTCGGCCAGGAACTTGCGCACGGCACCGGTCGAGGCCATGCGCAGGTCGGTGTCGATATTGACCTTACGCACACCGCTCTTGATGCCCTGCACAATCTCTTCCAGCGGCACGCCATAGGTCTGGCCCATGTCGCCGCCGTAGGTGTTGATCATCTTGAGCCACTCCTGCGGCACCGAGGAGGAGCCGTGCATCACGAGGTGCACGTTCGGGATGCGCTTGTGGATCTGCTTGATGCGGTCGATGGCGAGGATGTCGCCGGTAGGCGGGCGGGTGAACTTGTAGGCGCCGTGGCTGGTGCCAATAGCGATGGCGAGTGCGTCCACGCCGGTCTTCTTCACGAAATCCGCGGCTTCTTCCGGATCGGTCAGGAGTTGCGAGTGGTCGAGCTTGCCCTCGGCGCCGATGCCGTCTTCCTCACCGGCCATGCCGGATTCGAGGGAGCCC
>JBGPBL010000016.1:0-43652 GCA_041481225.1 Sulfurifustaceae bacterium
ATCCTCGGGGGTCTTGCGCAGATCCGCGTCCGCCTGCATTTGCACGCGGAGTATGCGCCCGGCGCGCACAAAATCGTTCACGTAGGCCACGCCGATGGCGGATGAGAGAGTATCGTTGAGATCGGCCATGTCGATTTGCAGTGCCTGCGTCTTCTCCCGGTCGATTTCCAGGAACACCTGGGGCCCGGGCTCCTGGCCTTCCGGCCGCACGCCGGCGAGCCGCTTGTCCTGCGACGCCAGACCGAGCACGAGATTGCGCACATTCATCAGCGCATCGCGGCCCTGGCCGGAGCGGTCCTGCAGCCGGAAATCGAAGCCGCCGACCGCACCCAGCTCGGGGATGGGCGGAGGGTTCACCGCGAAGATGATGGCCTCCTTGATGCGCAGGAAGGTTCCCATCGCCCGGCCGATTATGCCCTGCGCTGAGTGTTCATACTCCTTCCGCTCACCCCAGTCCTTGAGCCGCGTGAAGACGAGCGCGGCATTCTGTCCCCGGCCGAAGAAGGAAAAACCCACCACGCCGATGACCTTCTCCACCTCTGGTTGCGTCATGTAGAAGTGTTCCGCCTGGGAGAGCACTTCCACCGTGCGCTCCTGGGTCGCGCCTGAGGGCAGTTGCACCAGAGTAATGAAATAACCCTGGTCCTCGTCCGGCAGGAAGCTGCCGGGAATCATGGTGAACAGCCAACCAGTGGCGACCACGATGGCGAGATAGATCACTATCCAGCGACCGGTGCGGGCGAGAATACGCGCCGTGAGTCCGCGATAGCCGGAAACGACCCGGGCGAAAAAAAGGTTGAACCGACGCTTTTCGTCTTTTTCCGCTTCGCCCGGTTTGAGCAGGGTCGCACACATGGCGGGTGTGAGGGAGAGCGCCATCAGCACGGAGAACGCCATGGTGAGAATCAACGTAGCGGCGAACTGGCGGTAGATGGCACCCACGGAGCCACCGAAGAACAGCATCGGCATGAAGACGGCGGAGAGCACGACGGAGATACCCAGGATCGCGCCGATGATCTGATCCATGGCCTTGAGCGTGGCGGCCCGCGGCGGCAGATGCTCCTCGCGCATGATGCGCTCCACGTTTTCCACCACCACGATGGCATCGTCTACCAGAATGCCAATCGCGAGCACCATGGCGAACAGGGTCAGTACGTTGATGGAAAAACCGAAGGCATAAAGCCCCGCCGTGGCGCCGGCCAGTGCCACCGGCACCACCACCGCGGGGATCAGGGTGGTGCGCCAATGCCCGAGGAACACGTACATCACGATGAACACCAGCGCCATGGCCATGGCCAGGGTCTTCACCACCTCTGTGATGGAAATCTCCACAAAGCGGGAGGTGTCGTAGGGCACGGCCCAGTCGACGCCCTGAGGGAAGAAACGGGCGAGGTCCGCCATGCGCGTCTTCACTGCCTTGGCCACGTCCAGCGCGTTGGCGCCGGGGGCGACGCGAACGGCGATGGCGGCGATGGGTTGGCCGTCCATTCGGGCGTAGCGGTCGTAACTTTCGCCACCGAGTTCCACGCGGGCCACGTCTTTTACCTTCACCGTGGCCCCATCGGCAAGCTCCCGTACTACCACGTTGCCGAATTCATCGGATGTGGAAAGCTGACCGCGAGTGACGATGACGGCGTTCACCTGGGCACCCGGTGCACCCGGTGCCTGGTTGAGCTCACCAGTGGCGAGCTGTACGTTCTGGGCCTGCAGAGCCCGTTTTACGTCGGCGGGTGTCAGGCCATAAGCGGTGAGTTGCTCCGGCTTGAGCCAGATACGCATGGAGTATTCGGTGCCGAACAGGATGGCCTCACCCACGCCGGGTACGCGGCGGACAGCATCGAGCACGTTGGCCGCCGCGAAGCTGCCAAGGTCAGTGGCATTGAGATTGTGGTCCTTGGAATAGATGGCGAGGAACATAAGGTAGTTGCGCTGTGGCTTCGTCACCGGCACACCGAGCCGCCGCACGTCTTCCGGGAGTCGCGCCTCGACACGCTTGTATCGGTTCTGGGCCTCCACGGAGGAGATGTCGATGTTGGCACCCGGCTCGAAGGTAAGCGTCAGTGTGCCCGCGCCCATCTCGGAGGCCGCTTCTATGTACAGGAGGTGCTCGATGCCGTTCATTTCCTGTTCGACCAGCTTGATGACCGTGTCTTCGATCACCTGGGCGGAGGCCCCGGGATAGGTCACGTTGAAGGCGATCTGGGGCGGGGCCACCGGAGGATACTGGGCCACCGGCAGATTCTTGAGCGCAATGACGCCAACGAGCAGGATCAGGATGGCGATGACCCAGGCGAAGATGGGCCGATGGATGAAGAAGCGAGCCATGTCAGCTGCCCTGCTTCTGCGGTACGGGTTTCACCTCCGCGCCCGGGCGGACCTTCTGCACGCCGCTCACGATGAGGGTCTCGTCGCCCTTGAGGCCCTCTTCGATGACGAAGTCCGTGCCCGCCATGGCCCCGACTTTCACTGGGCGCGGCATGACTTTGTTTTCCGGTCCCACCAGCAGGACGTATTGGCTCTCGGGCCCAGAAAGCACCGCCCGCTGGGGTACGGCGATCACGCCCTCCGCCACCGCCTGGGGCAACCGCACGCGCACAAACATGCCGGGAAGCAACAGACGTTCGGGATTGGGAAATTCCGCCTTCAGAACGACAGAGCCGGTGGTGGGCTCCACGCTCATGTCGCTGAAAATGAGCCGACCTTTCTGAGGATAGGGCTGCCCATTATCCATAATAAGTTCCACGATCTGGTTTTCCGCCACTTTCAACGACCCCGCGGCGAGCGCACTCTTGAGGCGCAACACCTCGGCACTGGGCTGGGTGAAGAGCACCTGCGCCGGCTCCATCTGCTCGATGACAGCAAGCAGCGTCGCTTCTCCCCGGCCCGCGAGGGCGCCTTCGGTCACGAGCGCGCGGCCGATGCGACCAGAGATGGGTGCGGGCACGGTGGTGTTTTCCAGATCCAACCGGGCGCGCGCGAGCAGGGCCTGGGCCTGTTTGAGCGTGGCGCGGGCCAGATCCACTTCCTGCTGGCTCACCGCCTTGATGGGCAGTAGCGACACCACGCGAGAGAGGTTGAGCTTTTTTACTTCTACGTCGGCTTCCGCCGCCTGCGCCGCGGTACGGTAGATACGGTCATCCAACTGGAACAGTGGCTCGCCGGCACGCACGTCGCTGCCTTCCTCGAACAGACGCTTTTCCACGATGCCTTCGACGCGTGCCCGCACCTGCGCCGTACGCACGGCAGTCACCCTTCCCGGCAGCTCCCGGGTGAGTGTCACGGCAGCGCGGCTTACCTGCATGACTTCTACTTCCGGCGGTGGCATGGCGCCTGCGGCTCCGGGGCCTGCGGAGCCACTTTTGCCATCCGGACTGCAGGCGGCGAGTAGAAGCAGAAAGAAAAACAGGGCGCGGCGTTTCATGGCATGTCCTTTTCGGGAGCAAAGGCGCGCAGGAAGCAATCCACTACCTGCGCCGTTTTCGTGGACATAAGCAAATCCGTTTGCAAATTCATGAGGCCCCGCAGGCGGTCGAAATCCACCAGCATGGCCGTAAGCATCTCGGCGGCGAAATCGGGGTCATCCCGCTTCAGCCGCCCTTCTTCCATGGCCCGCACGAGATACTCGGCGAGGCGCTTGCGAGTAGTCAGCGGCCCTTGGCGGAAGAACTGTTTCGCCAGCGCCGGGAAACGCGGTGCCTCCGCCGTCAACGTACGAAAGATCGCAATGCCCTCGGAGCTCAGAAGTTTTGCCCGGTAGGCTTCGCTGAAAGCCAACAGCGTAGCCCGCACATCGCCGTCTCCATCCAGCGTCACCAGTACCGACTGGATGGCATGGCGCACCACTTCGGCAAACAGCGCGTCCTTGCTGGGAAAGTGGTTGTACAACGTCTGCCGCGCCACTTGGGCACGGGCGGCGATGCGGTCGATGCTCACCTGGTAACCTTCTTCGCGGAAGGCTTCGCAAGCGGCTTCCAGCAGACGCTGCCGGGTGTCTTGGAGCATGTCAACGACGGTAGACATAGCGGGTAAGTGGAAATTAGTCTGATTAGACTGGTTAGTCTAGTGGGCCAACATGACACGCACAAGGTCAAAATGGAACAACCCGTGCCGCTAATTTCGGCTACTTACAACAACTCCCGCCGTTGCAACAATCGGTATTGTAGGATCCCGCTTTGGTTTCCGTCGGCACCCGTCTGGTACCCACCGGCACACACCACGGTGTTGGCGGGTCGCGCGGTATCGCCGGCGTAATGCCGATGAAGTCATTCTTGAGCGGTCCTTGCATCAGAAACCGGAAAGTACGCTCGCATACCGCCATGCGCTCACCGCGCGGGAACACATGACCCTCATCATCGGCCACCGAGAAAAATGGTCCGCGATAAATCACCGCGTGTCCGTAGTCGAGACAGGACGAGCCCAACCCCTTTACCGCCGTGAGCGTAACCGAACGAAACTCGATACCGTGTATCACTCGCCACGGACTGGCATCCCACTTGTCGAAGCCGACAGCCAGGAACCCGGCATCGACGAAGGCCTTGAGGAAATCCTGTTCCTGAAAGGCACCGGAGATACAGCCGCTCCATAAATCACCATCCAGTTTAAGTTCCTCCGGCACCGCTTCGTCACTGACAATATCCGAGATGGCGACACGACCACCCGGCCTGAGCACGCGCGCGATTTCCCGGATCATCTGGGCCCGATCTGCTTCACCAACCAGATTGAGGACACAGTTGGAAATAACCAGATCGACCGAGGCATCGGCAATCAGCGGCCGCGATGTTTTCTGCTGCGGTTGATTGGCATCGGCGGCTTCGAGATCGAGGGCCAGGTCCTGAATGTACCCTTTGACGAAACGCACGCGATCACCGCCGAGCTTGCGCGCCATTTCCACCTGATACCTGCGCGCCAGACCCAGCATGTCATCGTTCATGTCGATCCCGATGACTTGGCCCTTGCTGCCAACAATTTGAGCAGCCATGTAACAGATCTTTCCGCCGCCGCTGCCGAGGTCGAGCACCACATCGCCCTCGCGTACATAGCGCGAGGGATCGCCACATCCGTAATCCTTGTCGATAATTTCCTGTGGCAACAGTTTGAGCAGGCGCTGGTCGTAGTCGATCGGGCAACACAGATCAGCCTGCGGCATCTTGGCCGCTGCCGAATAGCGGCTCAGCACACTAGGTGTTACACCCATGTCGTCTCCTTTAGCCAGTCAAGGATAGAAAAAAATAATGCATCAACAATAGATATTTTAGAGTTAGTGTGTATTCACATACTAAATTAAGGAACTTAGTGCAGGGTGCGTGGGATGCTCAGGGTAAAACTGGGAATCTCGGCATCGAATTCGGTCCCGTCATCGGCCACCATCTGATAGCTGCCGCTCATGGTGCCGACCGGTGTTTCGAGAACCGTACCGCTGGTGTACTGAAAGCTCGTGCCCGGCAGCAGATAAGGTTGTTCCCCGACAACGCCTTCACCGCGAACCTCGCGTTTTTGTTCATTGGCATCGATGATAACCCAATGGCGGGTCACGAGCCGCGCCGGTGTTGGACCGGTGTTGGTGATGGTAACGGTGTAGGCAAAGACGTAGCGGTTCTGATCCGGCTCTGACTGGCCAGGAAGATAAACGGTTTTGACATCGATTTGTATGGGATGCTTTTCGGGCGAAGTCATGACGGTATAGCAAGAGTCTGAGTCGGATAAATAATGGCGTATCAATTTGCCCGGCTATTGTATCGCCTTGGGGGATAAGCGACAAAACAGATGACAACCATGGCGGCAAAAGCCGTATAAATCAAAGAGAATACCCACACTGGTGCTGAGTAAAAAAGCATCTGTTGCAGCCAATAACCAACAAAGCTGTTTTCATAACCCTGCCCGCGTACGTGTATCCGCAATATATTTTCCAGCGTCGTTAACGGACAGGCCACACGTAACCACGATTCAAGCGTGATCAGGCCGATGATGGCGAGGTGCAGTGTGCGAAACAGAAAGTGCCGCGTCCACGCCCAGTGACGCACCCAGCCAAGCAAAATAAAAATCTGCCCGCCGACGACAAAGCACACGACGACGGTATGTAACACCAGAACGGCGTCAGCCCACCACAGATAGAAATGGGCCTCAGTCTGCAAGCTGTATCCCATGCGGGCCGCAATCTACGTGGAAAAACGAAACAGCGCCGCCGACGTCCAGCCGCACCGCGGTAAGCGAGCGCCCCCAGAGGCAGCCACTGTCGAGACAAATAACACCATCCCCCTGCCACAGCCCGAGCGCGGACCAGTGTCCGAAGAGGATGCGCAGATCCCGGCTGCGCCGTCCGGGCGTCTGAAACCAGGGCATGAAATCCGGCGGCGCCGATCCAAGGGGCCCCTTGAAGCGCAGATCCATATTGCCCTCGAGGTCGCAGTACCGCAGACGGGTGAAGGCATTAATGATCACGCGCAGCCGGTCAAAACCCTGAAGATTTTCATGCCAGTGATCGGGCAAGTCTCCGTACATGTGAGTGAAAAATTCTCCGAGAACACCGCCGCGAAACACCGTTTCGGCCTCATGCGCCAAACGCCGGGCGTCCGCGAGGCTCCATGGCGGGAGCAGGCCGGCGTGGATTAATGTGTATCCCAGGTTCGCGTCGTGATGCAGCAAGGGTCGGTGGCGTAACCATTCAAGCAGTTCCTCCCGGTCGGGAGCAGACAGAATCCTGTCCAGGGTGTCGCGTGGCTTGAGTTTGGCTTTGCCGTGGGCGATGGCCAGAAGATGCAGGTCGTGATTGCCCAATACGCACACGGCGTGGTCGGCGAGACCTTTTACGAACCGCAACACCTCGAGCGACTGGGGACCGCGGTTGACCAGATCGCCCGTGAACCACAACTGATCCTGGGCAGGATCGAACCTGATTTTTTGAAGCAGATCTTGCAATGGCTGATAACAGCCTTGAACATCGCCAATGACATAAACGGCCATCAGGAGGGAGTTGGGGCACGAAGTTGCGCGGCCATGCCGTTCGTGGCCAACACCAGGGCGTGGACGGTGCCCGGTTCGGTCGCGGAGTGCCCGGCGGCGGGAACGATCTCGAATTGGGCCTTGGGCCAGGCGCGATGCAGGTCCCAGGCGTTCTGGATCGGGCACACCATGTCGTAGCGGCCGTGCACTATCACTCCGGGAATGTCTTTCAGGCGGTGGGCATGGCGCAGGATCTGGTCAGGCTCGAGGAAGGTGTGGTGCGCGAAGTAATGCGCTTCGATGCGGGCGAGCGATAGCGCCGTGTGCGGTGAACCGAAAAAATCCACGACATGCCTATTGGGCAACAACGTGGCCGCGCGCCCTTCCCACAGTGACCACGCTTTGGCGCTGGCCATCCGTGCGACTTCATCGCTGCCCGTCAATCGCCGGTAATGGGCCTGCAGCAGGTCATGTCGTTCGATCTCCGGTATCGGCGCAATAAATTCCTGCCAGTGGTCGGGAAACACCCGGTTCGCCCCTTCCTGATAGAACCAGTGAATTTCCCATGGACGGCACAGGAAAATCCCACGCAGGATCAACCCGAGGACGCGCTCCGGATGGGTTTCGGCGTAGACCAGCGACAGAGTTGATCCCCAGGAGCCACCGAACAAAACCCAACGTTCGATACCGAGGTGTGCCCGGATGGCTTCCATGTCCGTCACCAGATCCTGGGTGGTATTTTTTTCCAGGCCCGCGTGCGGCGTGGACCTGCCCGACCCACGCTGATCGAACAGGACAATGCGGTAGAGGTTGGGGTCGAAAAAACACCGATGGTATTCCTCACAGCCGGCGCCAGGCCCGCCGTGCACAAACAGCACCGGCAGGCCTTTCTCGTTTCCGCATTCTTCGATGTGAAGTTCGTGCGGCGCGGCCACTTTGAGGCGATGGCTGACATACGGTTTTATTTCAGGAAAGAGTTTGTGCATTTTTCAGAAGGTCTCGGATTCAATCTGTAAATAGGCCGCGTTGATGACACGACCGAGATTATTGAAAAACACCCAGTCCTTATAGGCCGCAAGATCGTTCATGACCTTGTCCTTCATTTCAAAATCGCTCATACCTTGGTCATAGTATTTCTTCACCGACGCGCGCAGAGCGACGAGAAATTCCCGTTGTGCCAAGGCGATCTCGCGGCCGCCGCTCTGGCCATGGCCGGGAATGAAATGCGTGGCCTTTGACTGCAATGCCATATCGATGGCGTCGATCTGGCCCTTGATACTCCCCTGTTCCGGGAAATTGGCGTCGATACTTTTGTTGCGCACGGTATCGCCGAGAAAGATTACGCCTTCCTCGACCACCTCGACCATGAGGTCGTTGTCCGTGTGCGCCCGGTCGTTGTGGTAGATGCGGAAGGTCATGCCATGGAGCCTGAGTAACTCGCCGCTATCGAGCCCGAGATTCGGCGTCACGGCTACGGTGCCGCGACTCGCGCCTTGGGTCGCGTCATTCATGAGCTTGACCCAGTTGTCCCCCTCGCCGTTTTTGGCCGCCTCGATCATGCGCGGGTGCGCATAGATCATGGTCCTGGGATAGGCTGTTTTGATCGCCTGATTGCCAAGCCAGTGGTCACCGTGGATATGCGTGTTGAACACGGCAATCACGGGATCCCTGGTGATCGCGGCGATTTTGCCGAGCACCATTTCTCCAACCTGAAGGCTTCCGCCCGGATCGATGACCACCACGCCTCCGCGGACCAGCACAAAGCCGGGATTATTCGTAAAGCCTTGGTTTTCCCTGCTGGGCCTCTGGTCGGGACCGTGGATGACAAACACGCGATCGGTAATTTTGGTAACGCCATAGTCGTGCTGGATCGGCGGCGCTTTCGAGCCAGTGCAGGAGAAGGCGGTGCAGATAATAATAAGGGCGGCCAGGAAAAAGGAGCGGGAGCGCATGCGGTCCTTCCTGTGTTGGGCGTACGTCATTATAGCGGCGAGGCTTGCGTACCTGAAGGGAGAAATAGTCAGTGTTTATGCCAGATATCGTAAACGTAGAGCAGTACCTCAAACACGATGAGGATGACGATGTACCACTCCACGCGCAGCATGCTCCGGTTTTGCAGCAGGTTGACCGCCGCCTCGGCGGTGCGGTTGATCAGCGCGAGTTTACGATCGAGCACGATGTTGCGTTCGTGCAGCTCGTACTCGTTTTCCAGGTGCAGATAGAGGCGCTCGAGTTCGGGGTGGTCCCAAAGCAGGTCGGGCTTATCCTGAATCTCGACACGCCCGGTCATCTTGTGCTGCACCAGTAGCGTGCCGCCGATGTGGCGCAGCAGCTCCCGCAACCGCCGCGTGCCGCCGCCGGGTTTTTCCAGCCCCCGCGCCAGGGGCTCGATCAGGTCGAAGGCGCTCGCCATGGCGTTTTCGTAGTAGGCCAGCGCCACGCTACGTGCGAGCGCGATGGCAATGATCTGGAGGCGTGCGAGCGAGAGGTCATTCACGCCGATGCCGTCGGTGGTCACGCCCTCGGGTTGTTTGCTGACGAGGTGCATCTGGGCATCCTCGGTTTCCACCCGCCGCAGCGGGTTTTCAATCCGTGGCCGTAGTTCCTTGAGGAAGATTTTCTGTTCCGGTTCAATCAGGTTGAAAAACACAGCAACGCCATAGCGCAGCAGCACCGCCACCCCGGCTTGGCCGGCCGGCACCACCAGCGGGCCCAGTGTCAGCGGTGGTTCATATAAACCACGTAAGTGCAGGCGCTCGCCGAGAAAACAGGCACGCACCGCTATCGGCTTGTCTTTGGGCAGTCGAGTGGTGGGGTCATTTGTTTTGGGTGTCATGGCGCATTCCGTGCAGACGCTTTCGTTTTTATTTTACAGGCCGAGCTGTTCCCAGAGTGTGCGGGTAGGCTCCGTCCGGTTCAGCGTGTAGAAATGCAGGCCCGGAGCGCCACCTTGCAGGAGGGTTTCGCATAGCCGGCGCGTGACATCCAGGCCGAACGCGCGGATGGATTCCAGGTCATCGCCGTAGCCTTCCAGGCGCGCGGCGATCCAGCGCGGAATTTCGGCGCCGCAGCTTTCGGAAAAGCGCGCCAGCTGCTTGTAGTTTGTGATGGGCATGATGCCGGGCAGGATGGGAATGTGTATCCCTTGCCTGGCGCAGTCCTCGACAAAACGGAAATACGCATCCGGGTTATAGAAGTATTGGGTGATGGCGGCGTCGGCGCCGGCGCTCGCTTTCTTTTTGAAATTGTGCAAATCGTGTTGAATCGAGGCGGCCTCGGGATGTTTTTCCGGGTAGGCGGCGATCTCGACATGAAAGTGCTTCCCGGTTTCCTTGCGGATGAAGGCCACCAGTTGATCGGCGTAAAGAAAGTGCCCGGCCTTGTCCTGTCCCGGCGGCAGATCCCCGCGCAGGGCGACGATGCGTTTGATGCCGAGTGCGATATAGGCATCCAGCAGCGCCTTGACCTTTTCCGGAGTCGAGCCGATGCAGGTAATGTGGGGCGCGGCAACGAAGCCCTTTTCAATGATGGCCTTGACCGTGTCGTAGGTGCCTTCCTGGGTGGTGCCGCCGGCGCCATAGGTGCAGGAGAAATAGGCCGGCTTGAGACGGCCGAGTTCGTTGATGGTGGTGTCGAGGTTGGTTTTCCCTTGGTCGGTTTTTGGCGGAAAGAATTCGCAACTGTACGTACGTGATTTATTTTTTTGTGAATTCATACGGATAGCTTGTCTAGTTGGTGCCGAGATAAAGAAAGCCGCAGGGTGTCCCGCTGCGGCCTTCCGGTTACGTCCTTATAACACCACCTTGGTTTAGTAACGGTAGTGGTTCGGTTTATACGGGCCTTCCATCGGTACATTAATGTAGTCGGCCTGTTCCTTGGTGAGCTTGGTCAGGTGTGCGCCGATCTTCTTGAGATGCGCCCGCGCAACCTTTTCGTCGAGCAGCTTCGGCAACACGTACACCTTTTTTTCGTACTTGGCAGCGTTGTTAAACAGCTCCATTTGCGCGATGGTCTGGTTCGAGAACGAGGCTGACATGACGAAGCTCGGATGGCCGGTGGCGCAGCCGAGATTCACGAGGCGACCCTTGGCCAGCACGATGATTTTCTTGCCGTCCGGGAAAATGACGTGATCGACCTGCGGTTTGATCTCTTCCCACTGGTATTTTTCGAGCGCGGCGATGTCGATCTCGGAATCGAAGTGGCCGATGTTGCACACGATGGCCTCGTTCTTCATCGCCTTCATGTGGTCGTGGGTGATGACGTTCACGTTGCCGGTGGTGGTGACAAAGATGTCACCGAGTGACGCCGCCTCGTCCATGGTCACGACGCGGTAGCCTTCCATCGCGGCTTGCAGGGCGCAGATCGGATCGATTTCGGTAACCACGGTAGTAGCGCCCATGCCGCGGAATGCCTGCGCACAGCCCTTGCCGACGTCGCCGTAGCCAAGCACCACACAAATCTTGCCGGCGATCATCACGTCGGTGGCGCGCTTGATGCCATCGATCAGCGATTCGCGGCATCCGTACAGGTTGTCGAACTTCGACTTGGTCACCGAGTCGTTGACGTTCATCGCCGGCCACAACAGCTCACCGCGTTCCTGCATCTGATACAAGCGGTGCACGCCGGTAGTGGTTTCCTCGGTCACGCCGCGGATGCCCTTGCCCATCTCGGTCCACTTCTTCGGATTACTGGCGAGGCTCTTCTTGAGCAGCCCGAGGAATACCTTCCATTCTTCGTTGGCATTTGGCGCGGCGTCCGGCGCTTTGCCGACCTTCTCGAACTCCGTGCCTTTGTGTATCAGCATGGTGGCGTCGCCGCCGTCGTCGAGGATCATGTTTGGGCCCTTGCCATCCGGCCAGGTCAGCGCCTGTTCGGTGCACCACCAGTATTCTTCGAGGGTCTCGCCCTTCCACGCGAACACAGGCACGCCGACGGCGGCGATTGCCGAAGCGGCGTGATCCTGGGTCGAGAAGATGTTGCACGACGCCCAGCGCACTTCGGCGCCGAGCTTCACGAGCGTCTCGATCAGCACGGCGGTTTGGATGGTCATGTGCAGCGAGCCGGAGATGCGCGCCCCTTTGAGGGGCTTGGTGGCACCGAACTCTTCGCGCAGAGCCATGAGCCCTGGCATCTCGGTTTCGGCGATCAGGATTTCCTTGCGGCCCCAATCGGCGAGTTTGATGTCCGCGACCTTGTAGTCGATAAATTGCGGATTGATGACAGCGTTCATGATGCTTGCTCCTGATTGAAGCGAGCGCCGTTGATTTAACCGACGTCTCTCCGAGCCTGGCCCCGCGTCTTTCGACGGGGTTGCAACGCTCCTCGGAGAGCAACGCCTCGCCGCACACGCGGCGACAAGAAAACTTACGCGGTGGCCGCGTTCTTTGCCTTGATGCCGGCCGCACTACGGAGCGCTTCGGCCTTGTCGGTACGCTCCCAGGTGAAGCCGGCCTCGGTGCGGCCGAAGTGACCATAGGCCGCGGTCGCGAGATACACCGGACGCAGCAGGTCGAGCATCTGGACGATGCCTTTCGGGCGCAGATCGAAGTGGGCTTTGACCAGATCCGCGATCTTTGTGTCCGGCAGCTTGCCGGTGCCGAAGGTGTCCACGTGAATGGAGACGGGGTTGGCAATGCCAATGGCGTAGGCAATCTGGATTTCGCAGCGATCAGCGAGGCCCGCGGCCACGATGTTTTTGGCCACGTAGCGTCCGGCATACGCGGCCGAGCGGTCTACCTTGGACGGATCTTTGCCGGAGAACGCGCCACCACCATGCCGCGCCATGCCACCGTAGGTATCGACGATGATCTTGCGGCCGGTGAGACCGGCGTCACCCACCGGGCCACCGATTTCGAAGCTGCCGGTCGGATTGATGAAGTACTTGATGTCCTTGCTGATCCACTCTTTGGGCAGCACCGGCTTCACGACTTCCTCGATCACCGCTTCTTTCAGGTCGGCGTGCTTGATGCCCGGGTCATGCTGCGTCGAGAGCACCACGGCATCGATGCCGACCGGCTTGTTGTCCACGTACTTGACGGTGACCTGTGATTTGGCGTCGGGACGCAGCCACTTGAGCTTGCCGTTTTTGCGCACCTCGGCTTGACGTTTCACCAGGCGATGTGCCAGCGTGATTGGCATTGGCATGAGCACGTCGGTTTCGTTGGCGGCATAGCCGAACATGAGGCCCTGGTCGCCGGCGCCCTGCTCGAGATCGATACCCTTGCCTTCATCTACGCCTTGGGCGATGTCTGGCGACTGGCGGCCGATGGCGGTCAGCACTGTGCAGGTCTCGCTGTCGAAACCCATGGCGGCGGTATAGCCGATGTGCCGCACCACGTCGCGCGCCACTTTGTCAAAATCAATGTTGGCCCGGGTGGTGATTTCGCCGGCCAGCATCACGAGATTGTTCTTTACGAGGGTCTCACAGGCGACCCGCGCCATTTTATCCTGGGCCAGGATGGCATCCAGGATGGCATCTGAAATCTGGTCACAGACCTTGTCGGGATGGCCTTCCGAAACCGATTCGGAGGTGAAAAGATAGCTGTCTGCCATGATCGTGGCTCCACTCATTCAAAGGGATTGCAAAAGGGGGCGCAGTTTACCAATCTCGGACAAAAAAACCTATTAGGGGATTAAATTTAACATTGTTCCCATGGGAGTCCGTGAAAACGCCAGCCCCCAACCGCACTGCGGTGATGGCGCTCATCCAGCGTCCCCTCAAACCCCTCCGCCACGTTATAAACGTCCATAACACCGGCTTCAACCAGGACTTTCCCTGCTTCCAGGGAACGCACCCCGCTGCGACAGATGAGAATCACCGGTGCCGCGCCCGTGGCGCCGCCAAGTATGGTCTGGCGTACCTGGGTGACAAAGTGGGGATTTACACTCCAATCCGGTTCGTCAATCCATGGAATGTGGATCGCGCCGGCAGGGTGACCCACAAACAGAAACTCCATGTGCGAGCGGACGTCGATCAGAATGGCGTTGGGGTGTTTCTGTAGAAATACCCAGGCCTCTTTGGGACTAAGCGTTTTAACCTCACTCATATATCAATACTCCCTACCGCCAAGTTCAGACACATGGCGCAGTTTCGATGGGATTTAGGCATACTTGCACATTATGCGTCTCATGAGCCCACAACCCAATGTTTCTGTTTTGCCCAAACCGCCCCGCTCTTTGTTGCGTGCCGCCGGGGAGGCGATTGCCGATTACGGCATGATCCGCCCCGGGGATCGCATATTGCTTGGCGTATCGGGTGGCAAGGACAGTCTGAGTTTGTTGCATGTCCTGCTGCATTTGCGCACCAAGGCACCGCTCCCCTTCGAGCTCGGGACCGCCACGGTGGACCCCTGTATCGAAGGTTTCGACCCGTCTTATCTTAAAGACTATATACCGAGTCTCGGTGTGCCTCACTACTACCGACAGCAGGATATTGTCGGCCGGGCCCTGAAAACCATGCGTGGAGATTCGTTTTGCGCCTATTGCTCGCGCATGCGCCGGGGCATTCTGTATGCTACGGCGCGTGAGCAAGGCTACAACGTGCTTGCCTTGGGGCAGCATTTGGATGACTTGGCGGAATCATTCTTGATGAGTGCTTTTCACGGCGGCACCTTGCGCACCATGAAGGCCCATTACGTGAATGATGCCGGCGACCTGCGCATCATCCGCCCGTTTGTCTATGTGCGCGAGCGCCAGACCATCGATTTTGCCCGTCGCGCCGGCATGCCTGTCACCACGGATAATTGCCCGGCCTGTTTTCGCATGCCTGCCCAGCGCATACACATGAAGTTATTACTAGCGGAACAAGAAAAATCCCACAAACAGATATTTTCAAATCTTTTGACAGCGATGAGACCATTGATGTCAGGTAATATTGGCGTTAAATAATAATATAATTCCCACAAATAATATATAAATGATTTAAAACTTAAAAATAACGGTAGTTATGTAATAAGTGGTAAATATTATTTTATTTATTCACTAATATACTAGGTATGTATATTAAAATGTAAGTATGTGGGAAATTTATTTATTTTTATTTCATAAATAATGATTTTTTGGCAAAGGTTTTATTTTTTATGGACTGAATAGTACGAAACATGGGTTTTCATGATTTGTGAAAAGCGATCTTCAACCTTGGGTTGATCGGCATATTGGTCAACATTTCCTTCCATGACGGCCATCAGCAATTCCAGCCGTTTAGTTGGGTCCGGGTGGGTTTTAAACATCAACGCCATGGAATCATCTTTCGGGTTGATCGAAGACAGGGTTTGTAACACCGAGGCCAGCGCGTAGGGATCGTATCCAGAGCGCGCCGCAATGACGACACCCATGCGGTCGGCCGCGAATTCATCGTCCTTATCGAGTCCGCGAGAATAGACTTCGGTACTGGCGCTCACGAGTTTGGCGTATCCTGCCCCGCCTTTGTCCTTGGCGTATTCTCCCAAGGCATCCCCCGCCAAGCCCGCGAGTGCGTCCTTGCGCATGGTGTTGAGCGCATGGCGCGCTATAACATGGCTGACCTCATGCGCCAGCACGCCGGCAAGTTCGGCCTCATCACGCAGGTGCAACAGCATCCCGCGGGTGATGAAAACATAACCACCCGGGGTGGCAAAGGCATTCACGGTGTCCGTGTCCATCACGCCGAAGTGCCAAGACAGATTCGGCCGTTCCGTATGCAGCGCTACCCACATGCCGACTTTGTTGACGTAGTCTTGCAGCGCTGGATCGTTTACGAGCGGCGCGGCGCCGAGCAGGTTGGCGGCGACATCCTTGCCTAGTTCGATTTCATCGTTTTCCGAGGTTTTTTTGAGCGGTTTTAGTTTTTCGCCGACATCGCGCAACTTGTTGAGATCGATGCTTTTGAAATCGAAAGCCAGGGAAGGGGAAGGCGTGGGCAAGAGCGCCACGGCCAAAACAACGAGTAATCCGAATTTGGGCGATTTCATTGTTGCCTCCGATTATTTCGAAGTGCTCAGATAGGGCACGCTGTTTTCTTTGAGACCCGCGCTGTGCGCGTAGTCGCGCGCCGTGGCTTCGCTGACTTTGTGTGTGTCCATGGCCGCGACCGCCTTGGGATTGGGTTTGGCGGTTTTGAGTTCCTCCGCGCTCAGGCCACGGATCCCTGTGGTGGCGACGATGCCATGCGACCCGGAGCGGCCGGTCTGGCCGACGTTCCACAGCGCGGAGAGCCCAGAACTGCCCTGCTTTTCCGGGCCTACGCCGAGGCGCACCTGATGCAATCGGACCCAACCAGCCTGACCCTTGGCAGTAATTTTGATCCAGCCGCCACGGCGTTCCAGCACATCGACACGTGTGTCCGCTGACAAATTCGAAGCGAGCTTGGCGTCACTATAGGGTGCCGCCATCAGGTCCACGGCGTAGCGCGTGGTGCCGGGTTCACTGGCCTGTACGGACAGCCCCCACAGCGTGCAAGCAGTGACGAGCATGACGCAAGCAGATTTCATGGTTGATCCTCCCACAGCGGTTCGTAGAGGTGAACCTTTTCACCCTTGCCCTTGAGTTTGACCAGACCGTGATCAGCAAACCGGAAGCCGGGCCCACAGGCATCGCGCGTAGCTTCCGAGACGAGTATGCGCGCCCGTTCCTTGGTGGCACCCTCGATGCGGCTGGCAGTGTTCACCGTATCGCCGATGACAGTATAGTCCTGACGGTGTTCCGGTGAGCCGATGAAACCGACCACGGCCTCACCGCTGTTGAGCCCGATGCCGACATCGAAATTTTTACCGGCCTCGCCCAGTTCCTGCTTGAAGCGCACCAGCGTCAGTTCCATGTCGCGCGCGGCCCGCAGCGCACGTTGCGCGTGATCTGGTTGGTCTGTCGGCGCTCCCCAGAAGGCCATGATCGCATCGCCGATGTATTTGTCCAGCGTACCCTGATGGCGAAAGATGACCTCCACCTGCAGGCTGAAATAGCGGTTGAGCAGGGCGACGATTTCCTGTGGTGTTTTCTGTTCCGACAAAGTAGTGAACCCGCGGATGTCGGAAAAAAGCACGGTGACGGCGCGTTTCTGGCCGCTCAGGGAGGCATCGGTTTCGCCGAGATTAACCAGCCCCGCCACCACGCGCGGATCGAGAAACCGGGAAAACAGTTGCGTGACCCGTTGCCGCTGGCGGCGCTCCAGCCAAAAAGCGCGGACCGCCGCGGGGATAAAATAGAGCCAGGCAAAGGCGATCGCCCCCACCGTGGGCAGAGCCATGCGTGCGTAGACCGTCATGGCCCAACCGATGATCGCCAACGGCACGGACGCCACGAGCAGTCCCACGCCAATGGGGAGCGGGCTGATCCCACGTGCAAAGGCCAGGGCAAGCCCGAGCAGTAACAGTGCCGTGATGGCGGGCGATACCCAGGCAGCGGCCGCGTGCAGGTGCGTCCCGTTTTTCAGGTTATCGATGACCGTGGCGAGAACCTCGGGACCCGGATAATTATCGCCCATAGGTGTGAGTTTGAGGTCGTGCAGGCCAGAAGCGGTGGCGCCGATGATCACGATCTTATTGCGGAATTCATCCCGTGGCCGCTGCGACTCACGGCGGTCTAGGTCGGCAAGGACATCAAAGAAGGAAACGGTGCGATAGGATTTGACCGGTCCATGCCATGTGAGCAGCAGGCTATCGTTGTCCGGGAGAGGGTAGCCCAGGTCGCGTCCCACCCGCGCCGGGAGTGACGGTATCCGCCAGCCTGTCATTGCAAGATACAACGGGTAACGACGCACTACCCCGTCATTGTCGGCCTCGACGTTAATGGTGCCGAGGCGCCCGGTCTCGCTCAACCCCGGCAGCGGCAGCAACAGGGCGGCGCGCGCTTTGGGATCGGCGTTGGGACCGGCCGTGGCATTTTTCAGTTCGCTCAGGGGATAGCCATTTTCACGCTCGGCGTTGGGGTCGGCGTCCAATCGCACCATGGGGAAATAGGTGTTGGGCAGTTGCCGGGCTGTGCGGATGAAATACAGATCATCCTCCACATGTTCCTTTTGCGGGTCCGTGAACAGGATATCAAAAACGATCGCCCGAGGTTGCTGGCGCGCCAATCCCTCAAGCAGCTGGCCGTACACAGCGCGTGACCAGGGATAGCGGCCGTACTCGGGGGTCATGGCCTCAAGTGTGGGCTCGTCGATGTCGAGCAGCACTATGTCGGTGTCGGGGGGCGCCCGCGCGGCGAGGCTTTTCAGGTTCCAGTCGAAGTAAAGATTCTCCAGACGAGTGGTAAGGTCTACCCGCGTCGCCGCGAGGGCGAGTACCCAGATGATGGCCGCCAGCACGAACGGGATGCGGTGCGGCGTTAATTTTGCAATCATACGAGGACAAGACTAACGCAGCGGAGCCCGGTATCAAAGTGCGCCAGATAAAATCCAGACCCACACGTGCGGCGCAACCGCTCCCATTTCTGACACCGAAGCCCGTCAAACACGGTTTCGCCCCGCGTCAGTGGTCGAATGAATTGTGGCGGCTGTTTTTGCGCGGGTGCGCATTGTTGCCGCTGGCTTGGTCGCGCGCCATCGGCGCCGCGCTCGGCCTGCTCATGATGGTCTCGAATGCCAAGCGCCGGAAAATCGCGCGCATCAATCTCGCGATGTGCTTCCCGGAAAAAAGTGCACGCGAACGCCGTCGTCTACTGCGCCGGCATTTCATTGTAAGCGGTCAGGGCTATCTCGATCTCGGCTATCTCGCATGGGCATCGACGGAACGGATTCTGCACAAGGTGCACTTCCGCCATCTTGAGCATTACCGCGAGCCGGTCAGCAAAAAGAAAAACGTCATTCTGCTCGCGCCGCACTGCGTCGGTATGAATTTCGGCGGGGCCGTGATCGCGCGCGAGCACGCACAGTTTTCCATGGTCAAGTTGCAAGGCAACGCCACGGTCAATTGGGTACTGAACCGCGGACGCATGCGTTTCGGTTGCGAGTTGTTGGCGCGCCAGCAGGGGTTGCGTCCGGTGGTGCGCGGACTGAATCAGGGGCTTTCGTTTTACTATTTGCCGGACGAGGATTTCGGGCTCAAGCAGTCGGTTTTTGTGCCCTTCTTTGGTGTACCCACGGCCACGCTCGCGACACTCGGGCGTCTGGCGAAACTGACCGACGCCGTGGTGGTGCCGTGTTTCACCCGTCTGTTACCCGGTGGTCGTGGGTATGAAGTCATTTTGCGACCGGCGCTGGAAAATTTCCCCACCGGTGACCGGGTCAAAGACACGGCGCGCATGAATGAGGCCATGGAGGAAGGCATCCGCGCCATGCCCGAGCAATATCTGTGGACCTTCAAACTCTTCAAGACCCGGCCGCAGCACGCCCCATCGCCTTATGTCTGACGCCACGCTGACACGTTTCCTGCATCCGCGTTACTGGCCCACCTGGTTCGGCCTTGCCATCATGCGCGTACTGAGTTGGATGCCGTTGCCGCTGCTGGCGCTGTTGGGGGGCGGTCTGGGCATGCTGCTCTACGCCTTGCATGCGAAGCGGCGCCACATTGTCCAGGTGAATATCCGGCGCTGTTTCCCGGAGCTTTCCACCGCGGCGCAGGCGCGGATCGTGCGCCGGCATTTCCGGGCCTTCGGCCAGACGTTGCTCGACATCGGCATTGCCTGGTGGGGATCGGCGGCGCGGATCAAACGTCTGACGCGTTTTCGCGGGCGCGAACACTACGAGCGGGCACTGCGCGAACACAAAAACATCATTCTGCTCGCGCCGCATTTTCTCGGGCTGGAATACGGTGGTATCCGTCTCTCGATCGAGCGGCCGATGGTGACGGTGTTCCGCCATCCCGTGAACGAGTTACTGAGCGTGGTCATGGAACACGCCCGCTCACGTTTCCAGCTGCAACTGGTGGAGCACATCAAGCCGCTCACGGCCTTGGTGAAGCAGACCAAAAAAGGCATGCCACTCTATTATCTGCCGGATCAGGACGCTGGTCCGCGCCAGTCGGTGTTCGCGCCCTTCTTCGGTATTCCCGCTGCGACCTTTGCCGTGCTCCCGCGTCTGGCGGAGATGACCGGCGCCGTGGTGATCCCCTGTATCACGCGCCAGCTTTCCTGGGGGAGGGGTTATGAAATTGAATTTCGCCCGGCGTTAAAAAATTTCCCAACCGGAGACGCGGTGTTCGACACGACGCGGATGAACAAGGAGATCGAGGAGGCGGTGCCGGAAATGCCGGAGCAGTATTTCTGGTTACATAAGAGATTTAAAACGCGCCCAAAGGGCGAGGAAGATTTTTACAAGAGAGATTGAATCTTCTTTCAGCGATGACGAAAAGGCAAAAGCGGGCGTGGGAGCCCGCCTTCTTATTTTCGCAACCGCTTCAGAAAAACCGTCATTTCCTTCGCCGCTTGTTTGTCGCCTTTTTCTTCCGCGACACAAATACCGTCTTCGTAAGCCTTGATAGCTTCATCCTTATGGTCGGCATCGGCGAGGGCCCTGCCGAGCAGTTTCCACGCGGCGGAATATTTGGGATCGTGCTCGACGGCTTTGCGCAGATGTTCAGCGGCCTTATCGAACTGGTTGAGCTTCAGGTATTCACCGCCGAGGCTGTAGCGCAGGAGTGCGTTGTCCTGGCCACGGACGAGCATCGCTTCCAGGTTATCGACAATCGCCACGGCTTATTCCCTGGGCGGCTTGGGATTGACACCGAGCTGCTTGAGTTTGCGGTACAGATGCGTGCGCTCCATGCCAGAGAGCCGGGCGACCTCGGCGACGTTGCCGTTGGTGCGTTTGAGATGGTATTCGAGATAGGCCTTCTCGAACTGGTCGCGTGCTTCGCGCAGCGGCATTTCCAGGAGCGTGTGTGGATAGGCATCGGCCGACACCACCACGGCCGGTAGCGTGCCGAGCGTGTGTTCCACTTCGTCCTCGGTGATCTCCTCGTTGCGATTCAGGATCAACAGGCGTTGCACCACGTTCTTGAGTTCGCGCACGTTCCCCGGCCAGGAATGATTGCGCATCGCGTTGATGGCGCCGGTGGTGAATTTCCGGTACGGCATGTGCTCGTTGTCCACCAGCCAGTTGAGATAAAAGTTGATCAGCTCCGGCACGTCCTCGCGGTGCTCGCGCAATGGCATAACGCGCAAGGTCAGGACATTGAGCCGGTAATACAGGTCTTCACGGAAGCGTTTTTCCTCCACCGCTTTTTGCAGATCCTGGTTGCTCGCGGCGACGACGCGCACGTCCATCTCGATCGGTTCATGGCCGTCGACGCGGACGAAGCGTTTCTGTTCCAGGGCGCTCAGCAACTGCGCCTGGGCGACGCTGTCGAGGTCGCCGATTTCATTGAGCAGCAAGGTGCCACCGGCCGCCTGCTCGAAGCTGCCGGGCGTGACGGCGCCGCGCCGCTCGTAGCCGAACAGGTGTTGCGCCACATTCTGTGGTGGGATGGCGGCGAGGCTCACCTCGACGAACGGGCGCTCCTTGCGCGCGCTGTGCGCGTGCAGGTAACGCGTGGCCACGGCCTTGCCGCATCCCTGCTCGCCGGTGATCAGCACCGGCGCTTCCGTGGTGGCGATGCGTTCGATCTGTTCACGCAGTTGTTGCATGACCGGGCTTTTGCCGACAAGCATGGCCGCGGGTTCGGTCTGGCGGCGCAGCCGCAGATTTTCGCGGCGCAGCTTGTCGGCTTCGAGCGCGCGCTCGATCGTGACCAAGAGCTTGCCCATGGACACGGGTTTCTCGATGAAGTCATAGGCGCCGAGGCGCGTGGCCTCGACTGCGGTTTCCACCGTGCCGTGCCCGGACATCATGACGACCGGTGTTTCGAGATTGCCCGCCTGTGACCACTCGCGCAGCAGCGAAATGCCGTCGGTATCCGGCATCCAGATGTCGAGCAGCACCAGGTCGGGCCGCTGTTTTTTGTACAGCTCGCGCGCGGCCGCCGCGTTTTCCGCCGTGACTACCTTGTAGTGTTCGTCCTCAAGGATCTCCTGCACCAGGCGGCAGATGTCCGGCTCGTCGTCGACCACCAGGATATAGCCCGGTTTGAATCGGGCCAGATCCTTGGTGGTGGAGGCCCGCGGTACGCCGGAATCTTTTGTCGAGGATTGGGTCATATGCCTTCCTTGGCGTGTGTGGGCTTATCGGCCCGCAGTACGCCGTTGGGTTGATCCGCCGCCTCGGAGCGGACGGAGAGATCGCCGACGGGCAGGCGAATAATAATGCTCGCGCCGCCGCCGGCCAGATTTTCTGCCTGTATGGTGCCGCCGTGTTCCTCGACAATGCGCTTGACGATGGCAAGTCCCAGCCCCGTGCCCCTCTCCTTGTTGGTGACGTAGGGGTCGTATAAGTGCGCCAGCAGGGGTTCGGGAAATCCCGGGCCGTTGTCACGCACTTTTAATTCGACGAACGATAAGCCGTTTTCCTTCACCGTTTGCGTGGTGATATGAATTTCCGGTTTGGTGCGACCCGCGAGCGCATCGCGCGCGTTCAGCAGCAGGTTATGCAACACCTGCCGCAGACGGCCCGGGTCGGCCGAGATGACGGGGAGATCGGCGTCGAGATCAAGTTTCGTGGCCACCGGCTTGGGCGCCTTGCCCCTGACGGGTTTTCCTCCCTTGGCGCCGTGCAGTGGCACGACGTCGGCCGCAGCCGCGCCACGCGCGTTCTTATAAAGTTCGACCACGTCGTGAACCAGTTCGTTGAGTTGCACCGGGCGCGTCTGCATCTGTGCTGAACGCGCGTACTCGGAAAACGCGTTGACCATGGACTTGAGCGAATCGACCTGATCGATGATCGTGCGCGTGGCGCGATCGAGTATGGGACGTTCCGCCTCGTCGACCTGGCGCATGAATTTGTGGCGGATGCGTTCCGCGGAGAGCTGGATCGGCGTGAGCGGGTTCTTGATCTCGTGTGCCATGCGCCGCGCCACCTCACCCCAGGCGGCGTCGCGCTGCGCCTGGATGAGGGCGGTGATGTCGTCGAACACCACGACGTAGCCGCCACGATTGCCACGCCACGAGGGCAGCTGGGTGCCGCGCAGCATCAGGACGCGCGAGTGATTGTTCGAGGAGATCTGTATCTGCGCGCGCCATACCGCTTGGCCCGCGCTCGCGGCGTGGTCGATGGCCTCAGTGAAAGCATGCAGTGCCGGATGGTGTTCCCCGATCCAGGAAAGCGATTTGCGCTCGGCGTCCTTGAGATCGGCGCCGAGAATTTGCACGGCGGCGGGATTGTGGGTGCGCAACAGCAGGCGCTGATTGAAAGTGAGCACGCCGGATGACAGATGACCTAATACGGTTTCGAGGTAGGCTCGCTGGATCTCCGCTTCTTGCTGGCTGCGCTTGCTTTGGACTTGCGCCCGGTGGATGCGGTGCGTCATGTCGTTGAAGGACTCGACCAGAATGCCGATCTCGTCGTGGCTCGTGACGGGTATCTGCGTGCGGTAGTCGCCGGCCGCGACGGCGCGCGTGCCCTCGGCCAGTTCGCGGATCGGAGCCGCCAGACGGCGCGCGGAAAAGATCGCTGCCCACACGGCGATCAGCAGCGTGAGCAGCGCGATGAGGGAAAGCGTGAGCGTGAAGCCGAACTTCAACGGTCCGCGCAGGTACACGAGCTTTTCGTACTCGGCGAAGGCCGACTGCACGCTCTCGCCGAGTTTGGCGTACCGCGCCGGCAGCGCCTGCAATACCTGCAGCACGCGCACCGGCGCACCGATCTCGCGTGCCTGGACCGGCATCACCACACGCAGGCGCATGCCGACCTTGCCGACCACGTCGAGGTTGGCATAGGTCAGCCGCTGGCGTATCTGGGCCAGAATGGCGTCGCTCGGACGGTCGGGAATCAGGGTGCTGGCGTCAAGGTTGGCCTCGCTGCTTGAGGCGATGATCTTGCCGTCCTGGGTGAAGAGCGTCAGTTCCGTAATGCCGTATTGTTCGCGCAGGGCGTTGAGCACCGACAGTTCCGAACGCTGAGCACCGGCTCGCTGCCGTGCCGAAAGCGTTTCCAGCTCCGCGACCATCTCTTGGGTATTCTTGACCAGGTCTTGTTTGAGCGCATCGAGCGCGCTGCGGCCGAGGAGCAGGGCATCGTCGAGTGCCTTCTCGATACGTACGTCGAACCAGTTGTCGATACCGCGGTTGAGAGTGTGGATGGAAAAGAAGAACACCACCGACACCGGCAACACCGCGAGCAGGACAAACATGGCCAGGAGCCGTGCTGTCAGGCGTGTGCCCATGACGCGGGCGCGGTACTGCTCGATCAAGTGGAACAGATTGAGCAGGATGAGCGCGATCAGCAGCACGATGCCAAGGATGTTGACAAGCAGCAGCACCGAGTACATGCGTCCGAAGAGCGCCGAGTTCTGGGTCGCGGCGTTCATCATGAGCAGGGCCGCGATCAGTACCACCGAGAGCACGGCGAGGGGCGTCACCCCGGTGACGTAGCGGGTGACGTAGCGGTTCAGTGCACTACTTTCCATGTGGTCCATCCGCTGTTGAGATGCCAAGCAAGCGAGGTGTAGGCCACCGGCCGCAGCGGCGCCGGCAGTGCCTCGATGTCGAGGTTGACACGTACCTCGATAAGATAGTTGCCCTCGGCGGGTGCTTCCGAAAGCGCCAGACGGAAGTCACTGAAGACGCCGAGTTGCTTCAGCGCGTCCTGCTGGGTGATAAAGCTCTCGCTGGAATCGGCGCCGGGTTCACCGGTGCTGACGAGGTATTGGCCCGAGAGGGCGTGATACTGGATGCGCCGGTGCAGCGTCCAGCTGGCCACGTTTTTATCCCATAGCCAGCGGCGTTGCTGATATAGCCGTATGTCGACGATGACCTCCAGCGGAATGCCCTTGGAGAGCGCTTCTTCCACCTTTGTGGTTAAACTGAGATCCAGATTGCCGGCAAGCAGGAGCGACTGGCCGATAAATTTTGGTTTTACGTCCGTGACCGTGAAGTCCGCCGCCGCCGCACCGGCGAGCGTCAGCGCGAGCAGCGCGAGCAGGGAATGACGCCAATCAGTTTTTATGGATACACGCATAGTAAAATCCGTCCATGCCTTGTTCTCCCGGAAGGATCTGCTGCCCGACGGTGCGCGGGTTGCCCGCCGTCAGCGGCAGCGCGGCCACGGTTGTGTCCGGGTGGCGCGCCACAAATGCCTGCATCTGATTTTCGTTTTCGGTCGGGAGGATCGAGCAGGTCACATACAGAAGCTTACCTCCGTGCTTGAGTAAGGGCCACAGTCGATCCAGCAACCGGGCTTGGGTCGCGGCGAGTTTTTGCAGATCGTCAGGGTTTCGCCGAACCTTGATGTCGGGATGGCGGCGGATCACGCCGGTGGCTGAGCACGGGGCATCGAGCAGGATGCGGTCGAATGCGCGGCCGTCCCACCAATCCTCGGGGGCACCGGCATCGGCAGTCTGGGTATGGGCGGTTAGCCCCAGACGTGCGAGGTTCTGGGCAATCAGGGCAACGCGATCGGGATCCTGATCGAGCGCCACGAGTTCAGCGAGGCCGGGCGTGCGCTCCAGGATATGCCCGGTTTTGCCGCCGGGGGCAGCACAGGCATCGAGCACGCGCTCGCCGGCTTTTGCCTCCAGCAGGATGGCCGCCAGTTGCGCGGCTACGTCTTGCACCGACACCTCGCCTTGCGCAAATCCGGGCAGATCCGTGACTGCCACAGGGGTTTCCAGAACAATGGCGCTGTCGGCGACCGCCGCGGGGTTGGCCGTTAGGCCGGCGGCGCTCAGGCGCATGAGATATTGGGCGCGCGTATTTTTTTGAAGGTTCACCCGCAGCGCCATCGGCGGACGTTCATTGTTGGCGCCAAGAATGGCTTCCCAGTTTTCGGGATAGCGCTGACGGATTTCTTGCACCAGCCAAACAGGGTGACTGTATTTTACGGAGGCATCACCGGCGACGGCCGCGTCCGCACGTTCCGGTTCGCGCAGGTAGGCACGCAGGCAGGCGTTGAGCAGGTTTTTCGCCCACGGTTTTTTCAGTGCCTCAGCGGCTTCCACCGTTTCCGTCACGGCGGCATGGGTTGCGGTACGCATGTGCCGCAGCTGATACAAGCCGAGCAGCAGCAGTGCCTGGATGTCCTGATCTCTCGGTTTTAATGGCCTGGCCAGAAACTGGCGCGCGATAGCTTCAAGCTGATGAAACCAGCGTAGCGTGCCATAGACCATCTCCTGGATCAGCGCCGCTTCGCGCGCCTGTTCCTGCGGCAGACGCGACTGTGCTTCGGTGAGCGCGGTGTCGAGGTAACGTGACTTGACGAGGACCTGTTCGATGACCTGCGCCGCCACGGCGCGCGGATTTAATTTTTTTTTCGCGGTGGGCATGCAGCGAGGGGTGTGATCGGTTCTCAGCGGACAGACAAGCTCACCGAGTTGTCACCCAGACGATCACCCACCGTTATCCGGTGGCCGTTCAGAAAATCGCCAGCTGTCAGAATCTTCCCACCTTCCGCTTGCAGACGTGTGACACACAGGATCCCGTTACCGGTAGTGACTCGGATGCCGGAAGCGTCGGCCCGCACGACGGTGCCGGGCGCTCGTGCCGTTTCTGTTGACTCAAATGGCCCGACTTCCCACAGTCGCACCACTTTCCCGTTCCAGGTGGTGCTGGCCACTGGCCAGGGGTTGAGCGCGCGGATCTTGCGATGCAGCGCAACCGCCGGTTTGGTCCAGTCGACCGGGGATTCGTCTTTGCGCAGTTTTTTGGCATAACAAGCCTGCGCCTCGTTTTGTGGTTGTGGACGGATGCCACCGCGCACGAGATGTTCGAGTGTGGGGACCAGTGTCTGGGCGCCGAGCGATGCTAGACGATCGTGCAGGGTTTGCGCGCTGTCTGTTTCCGTAATGACTGTTTCCGCCTTGGTGAGCACGGGTCCGGTGTCGAGACCGGCTTCCATCTGCATGATGCAGACGCCGGTGACCGTATCGCCGGCTTCGATGGCGCGGGGGATCGGCGCCGCGCCGCGCCAGCGGGGCAACAGCGAGGCATGGACATTGATGCATCCGTATTTGGGTATCGCCAGTACGGCCGGCGGCAGGATTAATCCATAGGCGATCACGATCATTGCCTCCGGTGCCAATGCCTGCAAGGGCCCGATGTCTTCCTTGAGGTTCAATGGCTGGCGGATTTCGAGATCATGCGTTTGCGCAAACTCTTTCACCGGGCTCGCGGTAAGTTTGCGCCCACGGCCGGCCGGCCGATCCGGTTGGGTGTACACGACACGGACAGTGTGTCCCGCACGCAGCAAGGCATCGAGTGCGGGGACGGCAAAAACCGGAGTCCCGGCGAAGACAAGGTTCACGGGTGAGCCCTTATCCGGCGAGACGCTGTGCTTTTTCGAGTTTCTTGCGGATACGCGCTTGTTTCAGGCGCGACAGGTAATCGACAAAGACTTTGCCTTCCAGGTGATCGATCTCGTGTTGTAAGCAGGTGGCGAGCATTTCATCCGCCTCGATTTCGAAAGACTGGCCGTCACGATTCAACGCCCGTACACGAATATGTTTGGCGCGGGCCACTGTTTCATAGTAACCGGGAACAGAAAGGCACCCTTCTTCGCGCTCCTGTTCGCCATGTTGCGAGAGGATTTCCGGATTGATAAAGACCTGGAGCTGATCGCGACTCTCGGAAATGTCGATCACGACAATGCGCCAAGGTTCATCGACCTGCACCGCCGCAAGTCCGATGCCCGGCGCCTGATACATGGTGTCGGCCATGTCGTCGACCAGTTGGCGGATTTTGTCATTGACCTCCGCGACGAGGATCGCCTTGCGCCGCAGGCGCTCATCGGGGTAGTGCAAGATCGTTCGTAGGGCCATAGCAATCGTGTACCGCGACAGCGGTTGATTTCTTGCTAAACTGGTTCATTATCAGTTCGAAGAGTACTGAAAAACAAGAAAATTTAAGCTTTTGACTGCTTGGCGTTTTGCGCCAGCATGGACTACACTCAGCATCACTCAGAATACATGGAAAATGGACTGATGTCGCCTGAGCGCTTCTTGCGATCCTGCTGCATTCTTATTATTGCGGTTTTTCTGGCTGTCCCAGGTCCTATCTGGGCCGATGAGGTTCGCCTCAATCCTGACCACCCGGAACGCTACACGGTGGTCAAGGGCGATACCCTGTGGGGCATTGCCGCCCGTTTTCTGAGAAGTCCCTGGCAATGGCCAAAGATCTGGCAGAACAACGAAAAGATCAAAAATCCCCACTTGATCTACCCAGGAGATGTGATCGTCCTGACCATGGTCAATGGCCAGCCGATGTTGTCCCTCTTGCGCAAGGACACGCTGCCGGTAATTCCGGCCACACCCGCCCCTGGCACGCCCACCGAAACGGCAATGCCGGCTGACGGAAACACCGTAAAGCTTTCGCCCGAGGTTCGTAGCGAGTCACTGGAGGCGGCCATCCCCACGATTCCGCCCAACGCCATTGTGCCATTCCTCACCCGGCCGCTGGCGGTGGGTGAGAATGAGCTGGAGCAGGCTGGGTATGTCACTACCGGTCTGGATGATCGCATTGCCTTGGGGAACCGGAGCGAGTTTTATGCCCGTGGACTTAAGGCGGATGATCAGGAGTATTACCAGATTTTCCGGCCCGGTAAGGCTATCTATCACCCGGATACCGGTGAGTTACTGGCGTATGAGGCCCTGTATCTCGGCGATGCCAAGCGGCTAGAATCCGGTGACCCGGCCAAACTCGTAGTGACACAGGTAAAGCAGGAAATTCTACCGCGCGACCGGTTGCTCGTGGCGCCGAAAAAAGCGGGCTTGCCTTACTACTACCCGCATGCGCCCAAGACAGTGGTGCAGGGAAGAATCGTTTCCGCCATAAATGCGGTAGCCGAAATCGGTCCCTACTCAGTGGTTGGTATCAGCCTCGGTCAGCGCGAAGGTATTGAAGAGGGCAACGTGTTGCGTGTCATGCATCACGTAGACAAACAAAAAGATCCGTTGACGCGCGAGACGTATCTGTTGCCGGACGAGGAATCGGGGCTGTTGCTCGTGTTCCGTACGTACGAAAAGGTCAGTTACGCACTGATCATGACCGCTACGCGCCCCGTACATATTATGGATACCGTAACGACGCCCTGACTCTCCGTTCCGAGATGGGGTAGTATTTGCGCCATGTCTGGCGTGGAATCGGCAAATGCTTCGGTAATTTCAGCTCCCACCTCCCTGGTCCTATGGTTTGCCTTGTGCCGTTTGCCTGGGGTCGGCTATCGGACCAGGATCGAACTGCTGGAACAGTTCGGGTCGATCGAGAACATTTTCTCTGCCACACGCTCGCAACTGGAGAAAATACTTACCAGAAAAAATGAGTCGATCAATGTGGTTCTCGACGGCGTGGACAAGACGGCGTTCGAGACCGAACTGGCCTGGTTGAGCGAAACGGGCCACCACTTGGTGACATGGGCCGATACGGACTATCCGCCGCTGCTACGGGAAATCCCCGCTCCACCCGTGGTGCTTTATGTCATCGGCGACCGCCAATCGTTGTCGCATCCCCAGTTTGCCATCGTCGGTTCGCGTAACCCGACACCCATGGGGCGGGAGAACGCCCATGCCTTCGCCAAGACCCTGGCTGGAGCCGGCCTCACGATCACCAGCGGACTTGCACTTGGTATCGACGGCGCCGCCCATCGCGGCGCGTTGGACGCAGGTGGCAAGACCATCGCTGTAGTGGGCACCGGCCTTGATCGCGTGTACCCGGCGCGCCATCGGGATCTCGCGCATGCGGTAGTGCAACAAGGCGCTCTGGTGTCGGAATTCCCCCTGGGAACGCCGCCGAAATCGGAAAATTTCCCCGTGCGTAACCGCATCATCAGCGGTCTTTCGTTAGGCACGCTGGTAGTAGAAGCGGCGGTGCAAAGCGGCTCGCTCATTACCGCGCGACTCGCCACGGAGCAAGGGCGCGAGGTGTTTGCGATACCCGGTTCGATTCACTCGCCGCAGGCACGCGGCTGCCATGCGCTTATCCGTCAAGGCGCAAAACTGGTGGAAACGGCTCAGGACATCCTTGAAGAATTGGGACCGCTCTCGCGGTTTGTCAGCGAGGTTCGGAATTAAAGAAAAAGAAACCACGGTAAGGGAAATTTCCATGCCGATGTCGAAACTTATTGAACACATCGGGTATGATCCGGTGAGGGTGGATAGATTAATTGAGGGCAGTGGATTGACGGCGGATGTTGTTTCCTCCATGCTTTTGCAAATGGAGCTGCAAGGGCTCGTGATGCCGAGCCCGGGTGGCAAGGTTCAACGGATTACCCGATAGACGAGAACGACGAGCGCCTGACCTAAACTAATGAAAGAAAACGTCTTCGACGTGCTGATGTATTTGTTCGAGAATTACATGGATGAAGGCACTGAATTCAACCCCGACCAGGAGACGTTGACCGCCGAGCTGACACAGGCCGGCTTCCCCCGCGGAGAAATCCGCAAGGCCTTCTCCTGGCTCGACGGACTCTCGGTGTTGCGGGAACAAAACTCGGGAATAGAGCTTCAGGGCGGAAAGGGCGCTATTCGCCACTACGTAGCGGTGGAGCAGGAGAAGCTTGACGAGGAGTGTCGGGGCTATCTCCTGTTTATGGAACAAAGCGGCGTGATCGATCCGGTCGCACGTGAACTCGTGATCGATCGGCTCATGGCGCTTGAGGTTGATGTGATTTCTCTGGAACAACTCAAGTGGGTGATGCTCCTCGTGCTGTTTAATCAGCCGGGTCAGGAGCATGCCTATCACGTGCTTGAGGACATGGTGTTTGATGAAATGCAGGGGTTACTGCATTAATTTCAGCCACCTATCCTTCCGGCTTATCGCGTTTCCGTTCCCCGTCTCCGTGTGTGGACTTGACAAGTCCCGGTCGTCATCGTCGACAATGCCGCCCGGCGATGCTGGCGCGTGCTCGCCAGGCACGAAGAAGCGGTGCGAAGGGAGAACCGGCTAAATAGCTGTCGGCTCTGAAATTTAGCCATTACTGTGTGCGGATAATCTAAATCGATGCCGAAAAACCTGATTGTGGTGGAATCCCCGGCCAAGGCCAAAACCATGTCCAAGTACCTGGGCAAGGACTTCACCTGCCTTGCCTCCTACGGCCATGTGCGCGACCTGCTCCCGAAACAGGGGGCCGTGGATACGGAAAACAATTTCGGCATGAAGTACGTGCTGCTCGAGAAGAATAAGAAACACGTCGACGCCATCGTGAAGGCGATGAAGAAGGCCAGCGCCCTGTACCTCGCCACCGACCCGGATCGCGAGGGCGAGGCGATTTCATGGCACTTGTACGAGATTCTCAAGGCGGAAGACGTCCTCGACGACAAGCCCGTGCATCGTGTGGAGTTCCACGAAATCACCAAAACCGCGATCAAGCATGCGATCGAATCGCCGCGCGCGCTGTCGGAAAATCTCATCAATGCCCAGCAGGCGCGGCGCGCCCTCGACTATCTCGTGGGCTTCAATCTCTCGCCGCTGTTGTGGAAAAAGGTGCGGCGCGGGCTGTCCGCCGGGCGCGTGCAAAGCCCGGCATTGCGTCTGATTGCCGAGCGTGAGGATGAGATCGAGCGTTTCAAGGCGCGTGAGTACTGGACCATTGAGTCCGATCTTTCCAAGAAGGAAAAAGGGTTTGCCGCGCGGTTGACCCACTTCAATGGCGAAAAACTGGATCAGTTTGCCATCGGTGACGCCGCCCGCGCCGCCGAGGTCGACATGGTTCTGCAGGCCAAGGCCCAGGGCCGGCTCGAGGTGATTTCGGTCGAGAAGAAACAGCGCCGCCGCAATCCTTCGCCGCCGTTTACCACCTCCACCCTGCAACAGGAGGCCTCGCGCAAACTCGGGTTTTCCGCGCAACGTACCATGCGCACGGCGCAGCAGCTTTATGAAGGTGTTGATATCGGGGGCGAGACGGTCGGTCTCATCAGCTACATGCGTACCGATTCGGTAAACCTAGCCACCGAAGCGGTCACGGAAATCCGTGAGACCATCGTCAAGCGTTACGGCGCCGAGAATTTGCCGGAGGAGCCGATGGTCTACAAGACCAAATCCAAGAACGCGCAGGAGGCGCACGAAGCCATCCGTCCGACCTCCGCCGAGCGCGCGCCGGACACGCTCAAGGAGCGCCTGACGCCCGAACAGTTGAAACTCTATGAACTCATCTGGAAGCGCACCATCGCCTGCCAGATGGTGCCCGCCGTGCTGGATACCGTGACGGTGGATCTCGCCGCTGGCGAGGGAAATACGTTTCGCGCCAACGGCTCGACCGTGGTCAAGCTTGGTTTCATGGCGGTGTATCAGGAAGGCACCGACGACAAAGCGGCGGATGCGCCGGAAGGCACGGCCGAGGAAGACGAAAAGCTGCTGCCGCCGCTGGAAAAAGGCGAATCCGTCGAGATCAGGCAGATACGCAAGGAACAGCACTTCACCGAGCCGCCGCCGCGCTTTACGGAAGCGAGTCTCGTCAAGGCGCTCGAGTCCTACGGCATCGGTCGGCCCTCCACCTATGCCAGCATCATCTCGACGCTCGAGAGTCGCGAGTATGTAATTATCGACAAGCGCCGTTTCACACCCACCGATGTCGGGCGCGTGGTGAATAAATTTCTGTCCGAGCATTTCCGCCATTATGTCGATTACGAATTCACAGCGCGTATGGAAGACGACCTCGACGCGATTGCGCGCGGGGAGAAAGAGTGGCAGCCGGTGTTGAAGGAGTTCTGGACCGACTTCAAGAACCAGGTAAAGGAAAAAGAGTCGGTCGATCGTCCCGGCGTGGAGATGATGGAAGAGGCCTGTCCCAAATGCGGCAAGAAACTGGCGAAACGCCTGGGACGCAACGGTTATTTCATCGGCTGCACCGGCTACCCCGAGTGCGACTACACGCGCAACGTGGACGACGCCGTTGGTGCCTCCAATGAACCGCAGATTGTCGAAGGCCGCGTCTGCCCCAAATGCAGTTCCAATCTTGTGGTCAAGCGTGGGCGCTACGGAAAGTTCATCGGTTGTAGCGGCTATCCCAACTGCAAGCACATGGAGCCGCTCGAAAAACCGGCGGACACCGGCGTGCAATGTCCGGAGTGCAAACAGGCGACGATGCTCAAGCGCAAATCGCGTTACGGCAAGATTTTCTATTCCTGCGCGCGTTACCCCGACTGCAAATACGCGGTGTGGAATCTGCCGCTGAACGAGCCGTGCCCCAAGTGCGGCTGGCCGATTCTTTCGATCAAAACCACCAAGCGCCGTGGAACCGAAAAAGTCTGTCCGCAGAAGGAATGCGGTTTTGCCGAGCCCTACGAAGGCGAGGTTCCGACCGCCGAGGCGGCGACGGCCGGCAGCGGCTAGGCCGTCAGGAGCATCTTCAGCGCGGCGATTACGAGTACGACGCCCAGAAGCTTGCGCAATTTGACCGGCGCCAGCCGCCGCACCCCAAGTTCCGAACCGACGAGCGCGCCGAGCATTGCCGCGCCCACGAACAGCGGCAACCCCGAAGGCCAGCTGGTAGCGATGTGTGCATGTCCCAGCAAGCCGGCGATGGAGTTGACGAGAATGAAGGCCGCGGCCATGGCGGCGTTGGTGCGCATGGTGGTCCAGCGCAGGAACAGCAGCAAGGGACTCAGGAAAATCCCGCCACCCACTCCCGTCAGGCCCGACACAAATCCGAGCCCCGCCCCCAGAGGCAGCGAGATCCAGAATTTCGGCGTGTTGACGGCGGCACGGTCCTCGACTTCCCAGAGCAGGCGCACGGCGGCGATCATCAGGGCAACACCGACGATATACTTGTAACCGGTATCCGTGATGACGAAGGCACCACCGAGATAGGCGGCCGGAACCGATCCCAGGGCGAAGGGAATGAAAAGTCTCCACTGGAAATAACCGGCGCGGCTGAGCCGGAACAGCGTCAGGCTTGCCACCGCGATGTTCATGATGAGCGCCGCCGGCTTCATGAAGCTGGACGACAGACCGAACAGCGCCATGGCCGCGAGATAGCCCGAGGCGCCGCCATGACCGACGGATGAGTACAATACGGCCGCCGCCGTAATCAGGATGAGTAACGCGACAAGGGATGTGAGGTCGAGAGAGTCCATGAACCGTTTTTTGTTATGGCATTTGAGCAAAGGGTATTTTGCATGATCCCCGAGACAATAAAAATGCCGTTAGACCTGTCCCGCGCTGCAAAATGTTTTCTGCGCCTGGTCGGAATGTTTGTGTTGGGCGGTCTGGTGGCGGCGTGTATGAGTCTCCCTCCTGCCGGGGTCGGCAAACCCGTGCCGTGGTCGGCGCTGCCGGGGTGGACGGAAGAACGCCCGGCGCAGGCCTGGCCCGCGTTTCTCAATACCTGCAAAAAACTGTCGATGCACGATGCTCGTTGGAAGGGCATTTGCTCGGATGCGGTATTGCTTTCTGATCCGGACGACGCCACGGCGCGCGCCTTTTTCGAAACACGGTTTGCCGCGCACGAGATGATTGGCAACGGCGGCGCCACCGAGGGATTGATTACCGGTTACTACGAACCCCTGTTGCAGGGCAGCCCAGTGCGGACCGGGCGTTTCCGCTATCCCTTGTATCGCCGACCGGACGACCTGCTGGTGATCGATCTCGGTGAACTTTATCCGGAGCTTGCCGGCAAGCACCTGCGCGGGCGACTTACCGGCAACCGCGTGGTGCCGTATTTTTCGCGCGCCGAGATAACCAACGGTGGCAAGCCTCTCTCCGGTCAGGAACTGCTCTGGGTGGATAACCCGGTAGCGCTCTTTTTCCTTCAGATTCAGGGTTCCGGCCGCGTGCAGATGTCAGACGGTCAAATACTGCATATTGGTTATGCTGACCAGAACGGGCATCCGTATGTGGCCATCGGTAACAAACTGATCGAGATCGGCGCGCTCAAGCCGGACGAGGTCAGCTTACAGAACATACGTTCCTGGCTGGCTACGCATCCGGATGAAGCGGAAACAGTGTTGAACAGCAATCCGAGTTATGTATTTTTCGCCGTGCGTGACGCCCAACTCCCCGGTCCGTTGGGGGCGCTCAACGTGCCGTTGTTGCCCGAGCGCGCCGTGGCCGTGGACCCGACGTTTGTGCCCCTGGGCACGCCGGTGTGGTTGGATACCGCGTTACCCGGCAGCGAGTCCAAACCGTATCGCCGTCTCACGTTTGCCCAAGACACCGGCGGGGCGATCAAGGGCGCGGCGCGTGCGGATTTATTTTTTGGTTACGGCGAGGAGGCCGAACGTTTGGCGGGACAAATGAAGCAGCGTGGTCGGATGTATGTGCTGTTGCCGGCATTACGTCCGGTTAATTAGCTTTGGTGTGGACCGCGTTGTCACACTCGCTGGCGTGGGAGATTGGATAGAGCTTGAGTTCGCCTTGCACCACGACGGAATTCGTCACCAGCTGGCCCACGGCAACGATGTTCTCGCGTGCCGGGGGTAACTGAAAATTCTCGGGTGCGGATTTAAGAAGCAATACATGTGCGAGGCTCCGGCCTTGGCCGTCGCGGTTGGACGTCAGGGGCAGCAGACGCGTGACCGCGGCATGATCCGGGCGAACGGCGGAGGGTTTGTTGCCCGCCACACCGACGACATAAGCCCACGTATCACGTGTCGACTCCATGGGACGGGTATAGTAATACGTGGCATTTTTGGCCACCGGTTTGCCGTCGATGGCCGGCTTGGCGATGGCGATCACATACAGTTGAGAGAAGCGCACATAGCCCGCCAGCATGATCCCGTCCGGATATTTCGCCGCCAGATCCTCCCACACTTTGCTGATCGCGGTTTCTTTTGTCGCTTTCCAGGATATATCGGTGGACCCCTCCGGCGGCACATACACAAAGGCGTTGGACTGAAAATAGCGGTTGCTCACGGTTTCGTGATATCGCGGCGACTGGGCGTTGGTGGTGCGCACCCATGCCAACCCATTCACGACCAGCGCATCCCCCAGACCCTCCCAGCCACCGATGGCACCGGAGCCCAGACCGAACTGCATTTGTTGGGCATCGAGATAGAGCGCTTTCAGCGCGTTCGGCACCACGGCCTGCGCCCGCCCGCTCATGTCGCCAATGACGCAGGTGCTCACCTGGCCGACAAGCGCCGGCCCAAATATGACCGCGGCCGTGACACCGATGACGAGCAAAATGCCGATGACCTTCTTCAAATGCATATTTCCCGTTTAACGAAGCGCCCTTTTATTTTAATCGGAAACAACCGCACGCATCTGTAGTAGTTCATCGCCGAACAGCCGCTGGCGCCAGCCGCTTGTCAGCGGGCCGCTCGGGGGCTCTTCGAGCAGCCTTTGAATGTCCTTGCGCGTGGCGAGCATCGTCGGCTTGATCCCCTGCTCCGTGGCCACGGCCTGCACCCGCGTCTGTATCCGTTGATACCGCGCGTGTTCCGCACGATCAGGCCGTGTCGGTTCTTCCCACAGGCGTTCCGGCGCGGCGGCCTGGCCGCGGCGGATGGCCTCGAGGATGTCGTCGCCCCATTTGCGCGCCGCACCGCCGCCGATGCCTTCGATGCACCCGAGTTGTTCCAGATTTGCGGGAGCCGCGAGCGCCATTTCCACGAGCGCGGTGTCGGCGACAACCCAACTGCGTGGAAGGTTGCTCGACTGAGCCGCGCTTTCACGCCAGGCCGTGAGCTCCCGCAATATGACTTGGGTCTTCGGTGGCAACCGCTGCCCTTGCCGCAGCCGACGCCAGGCTTCGCGGGGATCGTTGCGGTAGAGCGCCGCGTCGGTGAGCGCGACGCATTCTTCGGTGAGCCATTCGCGGCGTCCGAGCGTCTCCAGTTTCTGCGCGAGAAACAGGTACACGTCGCGCAAATAACGAACATCGTCTTCGGCGTAGTGCAGCAATTCCGGCGCCAGCGGGCGCGCCTCCCAGTCAGCGCGCGTATGCAGCTTGGGCAGTTTGTGTCCGGTGATGGATTCAACCAGCGCGCCGTAGCCGATCTGGTCGTCGTAACCCGCCAGCGCCGCCGCGATCTGTGTATCGAACACCGGTGTCGGCGGCGCGCCGCGAAGATCGGCGAGCACCTCCAGGTCCTGGCGCGCGGAATGGAATACCTTGAGGACGCTGGGCGAGTAGATCAGATCGAGCAACGGCCCAATCTCGGAAATGGCGAGTGGATCAATGCAGGCGATAACGCCGGGGGTCGCCGCCTGGATCAGACACAAACCCGCACGATAGGTCTTGGTGCGCATGAATTCCGTATCTAGAGCGATCCATGGCTCACCTCGCAGACGATCACACAATGCAATCAGCGAGGCGTTGTCTTGAACGAGGTGTTCCGGCATGCCGCCAGTGTAGGCGTTTCCTTCTGTTCACCCAATAGCGTATTTCCAGCCGCAGAATAAACGGCGACCGAAGGTGAAAATTTGGTTTATTATATTAAGTTATGGCTGAGTCACGGATTCGAGCGGGCGTCCTCGCCAGATGGGTCAAAATGGGTGGCGTGCTGCTCACCTTCTGCGTGGTCGTGGGTTGCAGCCGGTTCGGGTTCGGTGAACCGCAGGACCGTGCCCGGGAGTTTGTCGAGACGTTGGTGATGGCACCGGGTGAGTCAGACAAACTGCGGGAGATTGCACGCCTTTCACCCGAGCGCCAGCCGGAGGACCTCCTGGAGGGTTTGTCGGCCAGAGTGACACTGGATTTTCTGCGCGCCCGTCGTACGCAGGACATGGCCTTGAATTTTTCGGTGAAAGACATGCAGAAATCGGATAACGACCATCGCCTCGTAACGATTCGAGTCGGCTACGCCGATGGTGCGGACAAGGTGGCGGAGAAGGAATTGTTGCTTCAAGTGAGTGTCGAAAGAAACGGGCAAGGCGATTGGCGCATTACCCACGTGACCGTTGGCCACTGACGTCAAGCCAGGTCTCCCAATATGCTTTGGAAAATATTTTTCGATCTCTGTTTGCTGCGCGCCAGTCCGCAGGATCTGCCGGCGTCGACACCTCTGACCGTACTGGCCGTGGGGGCCTATTGGCTGACGGACGTGATCGGGGTGCTCGATACCCTGTCGTGGGCCAGCGCCGTGATCGCGGCGGTCACGGATACCTTGTTGCTGGTGGCGGCGACCATCATGGCGCTTCGACTGCGCCAGTTGGAAAACCGCCTACCCCAGACCCTCTCGGCCCTGGCGGGTTCGGGGGCTGTGTTATCGGCGTTGGTGTGGATGGCGACTAGCCTGTCCCGCGGGACGATCCCGCCAGAATGGGTGTGGTTGCCGTTCCTAGTGTGGTACGCGGTGGTTTTCGGTCACGTACTGCGGCATGCGCTCTCGATCTCTTTTGCCGCTGGCGTGGCCATCGGTTTCTTGTACCTGACCCTGTCTATCGGCGTCACCGGCGCCCTAGTGGGTCCCGTTTCTTCGGAGGGTTGATGCGTCTGCATATTTTGGGCATCGGTGGGACGTTTATGGGCGGTCTCGCGCTGCTCGCTCGCGATCTTGGGCATAGCGTGACCGGCTCCGATGCCGCTATCTATCCGCCGATGAGCACGCAACTCGAGGCGCAAGGCATCCAGCTGATGGAAGGCTATAAAGCCGAACATCTCGATGCCGCCAAGCCCGATGTTGTGGTTATCGGTAACGCCCTATCCCGGGGCAATGCGCTGGTCGAAGCGGTGCTCGACCGCGGAATTCCTTATACGTCCGGCGCGCAGTGGATTGCCGAGAATGTCTTGCCGGGACGCTGGGTGCTCGCCGTGGCCGGCACGCATGGCAAGACCACGACCTCCGGCATGCTCGCGTGGATCCTGGAAGCGGCGGAACTCAACCCCGGTTTTCTCATTGGCGGCGTTCCAGAGAATTTCGGTGTTTCGGCGCGCTTGGGCGCGACCCCCTTCTTTGTGATCGAAGCCGATGAATACGATACCGCCTTTTTTGACAAGCGCTCGAAATTCGTGCACTACCGCCCACGTACCGTGATATTAAATAACCTTGAATTCGATCACGCCGATATCTTTCCCGACCTGGCCGCGATCAAGCGTCAGTTTCACCACCTGATTCGCACGGTACCGAGTTCGGGTCTGCTCGTGGTCAACGCCCAGGACAAAAATCTCGCCGAGATGCTGGCCATGGGCTGCTGGACGCCGGCGGAATATTTCAGTGAAGCGCCGTTAAGCCTCAATGCGAAGCCGAGTAAGATGTCAGCGGTTTCCATGGAAAACCACTGGTCGACGGTGCCGCTCAATGCCGAGGGCAGCCGTTTCCAGGTGTTGTTCAGGGGGGTCGTTCAGGGCGAAGTGGCCTGGGAGCTTATCGGTCGTCACAACATGGATAATGCCCTTGCCGCCGTAGCGGCGGCGCGCCACGTTGGCGTGAAGGTCGAGACGGCGCTTTCGGCCCTGGAAAAATTTCATAACGTGAAGCGTCGCCTCGAGGTGCGGGGCAAGGTACGCGGGATCACCGTGTACGATGATTTTGCGCACCACCCTACCGCCATCGCCACCACGCTCGCGGCGCTACGTGCCCGCGTGGGGGATGCCCGCATTTTTGCCGTGCTCGAGCTGCGCTCGAATACCATGCGCATGGGCGTGCACCGCGATTCACTGGGGGGCTCGTTGAGCCTGGCCGATCAAGTACTGCTGCTGCGCCCGGAGGGCCTTAACTGGAATCTGGACCGGGTGATATCCACGCTGAAGGGCCGCGGGCAGACCTATCTGTCGGTGGAGGCGATTCTAGAGACGTTGGTTGCGGAGGCGCGCCCCAACGACCATGTGTTGATCATGAGCAATGGTGGTTTTGGAAATATCCATGCGCGATTGCTGGAACGTCTATAGGCACGGAAGCCAGCGCCCCGGCACCAGTTGCGTTGCCAGCGCGGATTACTTACGCTTTCGATTCGGACTGAGTGGAGACTAAATTAATGAAGCGATTGGTTGGCGGATTGCTGTGGATGGTGTTGCTGGTTCCGGCGCTGGGGCAGGCCGTCTTCGTGGAGGGTCAGCATTATCAGGAAGTTCCTTTCTCCCAACCGGTGGAAACCGGAAACAGGATCGAGGTACGTGAATTTTTCTGGTACGGGTGTCCGCACTGCTATGTTCTCGAATCGGCCCTGACCGAGTGGCTGAAGAAAATCCCGTCGAACGCGCAATTCATACGCACCCCCGGCACCGCGCCGTCCTGGATGACCCATGCCCAGGCGTTTTACTCTTTTGAGAGCCTGGGTGTGACGAAAAAGGTGCATGATGTCTTTTTCAAGGCAGTGCAAGAGCAGAAGGCCGAGCTGAACGATGAGAACAGCATCACTGAATTCGCCGCTGGTCATGGGATCAACAAACAGAAATTCCGCGAGGCCTTCAATTCCTTCGGTGTGCGCTTGAAGCTTGAAAAGGCCAAGCAACTCAACCAGGACTTCGGCATCAACTCGGTGCCCACCATCGTTGTGGACGGTAAGTACCTGACCAGTCCGGCAATGGCGGGCGGTGAGGACAAGGTATTTCAGTTGGTGAATGAGCTGATCGCCAAGGCGGCCAAGGAACGCAAGAAAAAGCGGTAAAACAGGTTTCCCGTCCGCCGCCAGCGGCGCCAACCTGGCTCCCTCCCATCCCCCCGAAGTTTGCGGGAATCCCCCATAATTTCCCTGGGCCTCGGCCAAGTCGTGGGGCAATGTTACCTGCTAATATAAAAATGACATTCGCTGCGCTTGCGCGGCGGATGGCCTCGTTTCGTCATGGACAGAGAAGAAATGGACGACGTCACCAAAGACCCCAGCCTGAGCGCCCGATGGCGTTCCTCGCCGCTCGCGGCGGGTGATGCCTTGTATCTTGAGGGACTCTACGAAGAGTACTTGCATGATCCCGCCTCCGTGGAGGCGACCTGGCGTCGGTATTTCGAAGATTTGCCGCGGGTGAGCGACGCACAGGAAGTTTCCCACACCGAAATTCGCGAAGAATTTCGGCGCCGCGCGCACCAGACACGATCCACCGCGCCGAGTGTGCAAGCACTTACCGATGCCATCGAGCCGGCACGCAAACAGGTCAAGGTGCTACAGCTCATCAACGCCTTTCGCTTCCGCGCGCACCAGAACGCGAGGCTGGACCCACTGGGGATCAGGGAATTGCCGGGCGTGCCGGAGCTCGATCTGCGCCACCACGGGCTGACCGACGCCGATCTCGACACCGTGTTCGAAACGGGTTCTCTGGCTGGCCCCAGGCAGGCCACGTTGCGGGAGATTCTTTCCGTGTTACGCGCCACCTATGCGGTGACGATGGGCGTCGAATACATGCATATCACCGATACCCAGGAAAAGCGCTGGATCCAGAGCAGTCTTGAGAGTGTGCACGGAGCACCCACCTATCCGCCGGAGGTGCGGCGTCGCCTGCTGGAACGACTGACCGCGGCCGAGGGGCTTGAACATTATCTGCACGCCAAATACGTCGGGCAGAAACGTTTCTCGCTCGAGGGCGGAGAGAGTCTTATTCTCATGCTCGATGAATTGATTCAACGCGCCGGATCGGTGGGAACGAAAGAGGCCATCATCGGCATGGCTCATCGCGGTCGCCTCAACGTATTGGTAAATATTCTCGGCAAAAGCCCGGCCGATTTGTTTCGCGAGTTCGAGGGCAAGGCCCAAAGCAGCGGCGGCACCGGCGACGTGAAATACCACATGGGATTTTCCTCAGACGTGGCCACGGAGGGAGGCACCATGCACGTGGCGCTCGCCTTCAATCCCTCACATCTGGAAATTGTCGGGCCCGTGGTTCAGGGTTCGGTGCGCGCCCGCCAGGAGCGACGCCACGACAAAATAGGCAATCGCGTTTTGCCGGTCATCATCCACGGCGATGCCGCCTTCGCGGGTCAGGGGGTGGTGATGGAAACCTTCAGCATGTCGCAGTCGCGTGGCTACTCGACCAAGGGCGCCATGCATATCGTGATCAACAACCAGATCGGGTTTACCACGAGCCAGTGGCAGGATGCGCGTTCCACGCTCTATTGCACCGACATTGCCAAGATGGTCGGCGCACCCATCTTTCACGTCAATGGCGATGATCCCGATGCCGTGCTGTTCGTGACCCAGATCGCACTCGACTATCGCATGACGTTTCACAAGGACGTCGTGATCGACCTCACCTGTTACCGGCGTCATGGCCATTCCGAAGCCGATGAACCGACCGTGACGCAGCCACAGATGTATCAGCGTATCCACGAATTACCCACGACGTGCGCGCTCTATGCGCGCCGGTTGGTGGAGGCGCGGGTGGTCACGGAGGGAGAGGTCAGTGGCATGGCCCGGGAATATCAGCATCGGCTCGATTCCGGCGAATGCGTGGCGCCGCGCATCGTGCCCAAAGAAGAGGCTGGTTACTCCTTTGGAACGGACTGGAGCCCGTACGTGGCCAGCGATTGCAATCCCGACACCGACACGCGCGTCAGCCTTGAGATGATCCGAAATCTTACCGAACGCCTGATACAGCTTCCGGAGGGTTTCGAGCTGCACCCCCAGGTAGGCAAGATCTACGAGGCCCGCCGCAAAATGGCCGCGGGGGCCATGCCCATCGATTGGGGTTTTGCCGAGAACCTTGCCTATGCCACGCTGTTGCAGGACGGTTACGGCGTGCGTTTGTCCGGTCAGGATTCCGGGCGCGGCACGTTCTTTCATCGCCATGCAGTGATCCACAACCAGAAGGACGGTACGGCCTACGTGCCGCTGCGCAACCTGCTCGACAAGCAACCGCATTTTCTCGTTATCAATTCACTGCTGTCGGAAGAGGCCGTGCTCGCCTTCGAATACGGTTATGCCACGGCCAATCCGCGAACGCTTACCATCTGGGAGGCGCAGTTCGGCGATTTCGCCAACAACGCGCAAGTGGTCATCGACCAGTTCATTTGTGCGGGCGAACAGAAATGGAACCGGCTGTGCGGGCTGGTGCTGTTCCTGCCCCACGGCTACGAGGGCCAGGGGCCGGAGCACTCCTCCGCGCGGATTGAACGTTATCTGCAGCTTTGCGCCCAGCAGAACATGTTCGTGTGTGTGCCCACCACGCCGGCCCAGTTTTTCCATTTGCTGCGGCGCCAGATGCTGTGGCTGTGCCGCAAACCGCTCGTGGTGATGACACCGAAGAGTTTGTTGCGTCACCGGCTGGCGGTGAACAGCCTTGAAGATCTGACCCAGGGCCGTTTCCAGGCTGTGTTGCCGGAAGTCGAAACGCTCGATGTCGCCAAGGTCACGGAGATCGTTCTGTGCAGCGGCAAGATTTATTATGACCTCATCGAACGGCGCCAGAAACTGGCACGGAGCAACGTCGCGATTCTGCGCATCGAGCAACTGTATCCGTTCCCGGAGGAAGAGTTGAAGCGGGAACTTCAACGCTACCCGAACGCGGGACGTTTTGTCTGGTGTCAGGAAGAGGGCCAGAACATGGGCGCCTGGTATCAAATCCAGCACCACCTCTGGCGTGTGCTCCCGAAAAATGCGGCGATCGAATACGCGGGTCGTCCCCTGTCGGCGGCGCCGGCGGTCGGCAGCTATCAACTTCACATCAAGCAACTGCATGAGTTGCTTGACCAGGCTCTGGGAAGCGTATGAAATGATTTTGCACAAGGAGTGTCATGGCAACTGAAATCACGGTTCCGGTTTTTCCGGAATCCGTTACCGAAGGACAGATTCTGGTGTGGCGCAAGCAACCGGGCGAGCAAGTCGCACGCGGCGACGTACTGGCTGAAATCGAAACCGACAAGGTCGTTTTCGAAGTCCCGGCGCCTGACAGCGGTGTGCTCGTCGAGATATCCGTGCCGGTTGGCGCGACCGTGACTTCGGGTCAGGCCATCGGCAGGCTCGATAAATCGGCCAAG
>JBGPBL010000017.1:0-43368 GCA_041481225.1 Sulfurifustaceae bacterium
CAATATTTACAGTTCGAAAGCAGAAAATGGATGGTCTCGTTCTTCCCATAATTAAAACATAGCGAGTCCCAGGCTGGATGTTCCCTCCTGTGATCGGTATGAAACAGCATTCCCGGAATTCCGTCAAATAAACCCGGGCCTTCGAGGACGCTGTCGTAATTACTGTCTGCCGTACCGTCGGCGTAGGTCATGCCGTAGGCCATGCCACCGCAACCGCCACCCGAGACGAACACGCGGATGCCGGCGACGTCGTCGTCGGCGTCTCTCAACATTTCGGCGAACTTGGCCTGCGCCGCCGGGGTAAGCCGCATATCGGAATCGCCGATGCGGGTGGAATATTCGTTTGCCGACATGGCATGTCTCCTCTTAATGGATGCGAATGGAAGGAATATTACCCGGTTTATCCGAATTCAAGAAACCAACGCCATCTAATCACAGTCAATTCATGTGGCAATGGCCTGCGACCCGGTATTCCGTAATACAATGTGCAACTCGATTCACGCTCAAGAGAACCGCATGGCATACATCGTTCGCTGCGTAGTACTGAAACGCGAGGCTGAAGGTCTGGAGCGTCCGCCGCACCCGGGGGCGTTGGGCCGGCGCATTTTCGAAAATGTCTCCCAGGAAGGCTGGAAGCAGTGGCTGCAACGCTTGGCCACGATCATCAACGAAAACAAACTCAGCACCGCCGACCCGGGGAGCATCGAGGTCATCGAGCAGTACATGCTCGGGTTCCTGTTCGGCGAAGGCGACATGGGCAAACTCCCGGCCGGATTCCAGGCTGCCGGCAGCAAAAAATAACCCGCCTTGGTTCCTCTCATAACCCCGGTAACGCCTATTCCGTCTAGAGATGAGACAAATACGACAACCATCTCCCTACGCTCTTGGCAGTAACCGTACTATCCTGTGCGCATGAATTCCGCTCTCCCCGCCACCGCAGTGCCTGTCACTCGGCGCATCCGCGAGATTCCGTATAACTACACCTCCTTCTCCGATCGCGAGATCGTCATCCGCTTTCTCGGCGAGGAGATGTGGGACGTGCTGAACAGCCTGCGCGAGCAGCGCCGCACCGGCCGCTCTTCGCGCATGCTTTTCGAAGTCCTGGGCGACATGTGGGTGATTACCCGCAATCCGTTCATCCAGGACGACCTCATGGAGAACCGCAAGCGCTGGACGTCGCTCGTGCACGCCCTGCACCACCGTCTTGATCAGATCGTGGCGCGCGCCGAAGGCAACGCGTCCGCGCTCAGTCTCGAAACCGCGGCGCGTGCGGCCGTGCGCAAGTTCGAGGCCTGGCTGCCGGCGCAGAAGGAACTGCGCCGCAAGGCGTTGCGGCGGCTCGCGGGCATCACGCGCCGCGACAACATCGGCTTTGACGGCATGGCACGGGTCGCGCACGTCACCGACGCGAGCGACTGGCGCGTGGAACTGCCGTTCGTGGTCATCACACCCGATACGGAGGTCGAGCTGGTGCACATTGTCCGCGCCTGCATCGATCTCGGGTTCACCATCATTCCACGCGGCGGTGGCACCGGTTATACCGGCAGCGCCGTGCCGCTCTTCGCCGACACCGCCATCATCAACACCGAAAAGCTGGAGGGCCTGGGCCGGGTGGAACAACGACTCCTGCCCGGCGTGCCGCACCCCGTGCCCACTGTCCGCTGCGAGGCCGGCGTGGTCACGCGGCGTGTCGCCGAGATCGCGGGAAATGCGGGCTACGTATTTGCGGTCGATCCCACCTCGCAGGATGCCTCCACCATTGGCGGCAACATCGCCATGAACGCCGGTGGCAAGAAGGCGGTGATGTGGGGCACCACGCTCGACAACTTGGTGTCCTGGCGCATGGTCACACCCGATGCCGACTGGCTCGAAATCGAGCGACTCGATCACAACCTCGGCAAGATCCACGAACAGGCCACCGTCCAGTTCCGCCTCAGCCGCTATGCCGCCGACGGTAAGACCCGCGTCGGCGAGTCGACCATGCTGCGGATTCCCGGGCGCGACCTGCGCAAGACCGGCCTCGGCAAGGACGTCACGTCGAAGTTCCTCGGCGGACTGCCGGGCGTGCAAAAGGAGGGTTGTGACGGGATCATCACCTCGGCGGTGTTCGTGCTGCATCGCATGCCGCGCTTCCTCCGTACCGTGTGTCTCGAGTTCTTTGGCACCGACGTGACCCGAGCCGTAGCTGCGATCGTCGAGATTAAGCACCACCTCAACGCCGAACCGGACGTTTCACTGACGGGCCTCGAACACATGGACGAGCGTTACGTGAAGGCGGTGAACTACAGCACCAAGGCGGCGCGGCGCGAACGACCGAAGATGGTACTGCTCGCCGACATCGCCGGCGACGACGAAGACGCCGTGGCACGCGCCGCGTCGCACATCGTGCAGCTGGCGAACCGGCGCGACGGCGAAGGCTTCATCGCCGTCAGTCCCGAGGCGCGCGCACATTTCTGGGCCGATCGGGCCCGGACGGCGGCGATCGCGGCCCACACCAACGCGTTCAAGATCAATGAAGACGTGGTGATCCCGCTCCCGCGGCTGGCCGATTACAGCAGCGGCATCGATCGCATCAACATCGAACAGTCGACCCACAACAAACTGAGAATGATCGAGGCCGTGCTCGCCTACCTGGATGGCGACATGCCCGAGCTTCGGGCCACACCCGACTACGCGCCGAGCCAGGAAGGCGATGCCATCCTTGACGCGAAGCGGCGCGATGCCCGGGCGCAGCTGACGGCGGTGCGTGACCGCTGGCGCCAGATCATGGACAACCTCGACGCCGATGCCCATCAGTTTGCCGCCGTGCTCGATGACGCGGCACGCGCAGCGCTGCGTCCCGGCGACACCCTGTTCCGCCTGCTGCAACGGCGCGACCTGCGCATCTCCTACCGGCGCGAGGTCGAACGGCCACTGAAAAGTATCTTTCTCGGCGGCGAACTCGAAGGTGTGCACCGGCGCTTCGATGAGATCCACACCCAGATCCGCGCGAGCCGGCTGTTTGTCGCGCTGCACATGCACGCGGGCGATGGCAACGTACACACCAACATTCCGGTGTTTTCAAACGACTACGAGATGCTGCAGGAGGCGCACCGCATTGTGGACCGGGTCATGCACCTGGCGACGTCGCTCGGCGGGGTGATCTCGGGCGAGCACGGCATCGGCATCACCAAACTGCACTACCTCGCCGCTCCGGAAATCGAGGCATTTGCACGCTACAAGACCGGCATCGATCCCCACGGGCACTTCAACCGCGGCAAGCTGCTGCCGGGCGCGACCCTCGACGGGGCGTATACGCCGTCGCTACGGTTGGTGGAACAGGAGGCGCTGATCCTCGAGGCCAGCGAGCTGGGCGCGCTCAACGACGAGATCAAGCACTGCCTGCGTTGCGGCAAGTGCAAGCCGGTGTGCACCACGCATGTGCCGCGCGCCAACCTGCTGTACTCGCCGCGCAACAAGATCCTCGCTGCCGGCCTCATCATCGAGGCCTTCCTCTACGAGGAACAGACGCGCCGCGGCATCTCCATCCGCCACTTCGACGAGATGAACGACGTCGCCGACCACTGCACCGTGTGCCACAAGTGCAAAAAACCGTGTCCGGTGGACATCGACTTTGGTGACGTCACGATCCACATGCGCAACCTGCTGCGGGCCCACGGGCGCAAGCGCCTGAGCCTCGGCACACGCGTCTCGCTGGCCTTCCTGAATATCACCGACCCCGCGACCATCAAGCTCATGCGCCGCGTGCTGATCGGCTGGGGCTATCGCGCCCAGCGTCTCGCCTACACCCTGCTGAGCAAACCGTTTGCGCGGCGTGAGCCCCGCCCCACCACCACGGTCGGCGCCGCGCCGGTGGCGACACAGGTCGTGAATTTCATCAAACGCCCGCTGCCGTCAGATCTGCCCTCACAGACCATGCGCGCGTTCCTGGGGGTCGAGGACAACAAGCACGTCGCCATTGTGCGCGATCCGCGCAAGGTGAACGACGACTCGGAGGCGGTGTTTTATTTCCCCGGCTGCGGCTCGGAGCGGCTGTTCAGCCAGATCGGACTCGCCACGCTCGCCACGCTCTACGAGGTCGGCGCGCAGACGGTGCTGCCGCCGGGCTATCTCTGCTGCGGCTACCCGCAGACCGCGGGCGGTGACGAGCCGACCGGCAACCGTATCTCGATCGACAATCAGGTGCTGTTCCACCGGGTCGCCAACACGCTCAATTATCTCGACATCAAGACCGTGCTCGTTTCCTGCGGCACCTGCATGGATCAGCTGTTGCACTACCAGTTCGGCAAGATTTTCCCCGGCTGCCGCCTGCTCGACATCCACGAGTATCTGATGGAAAAAGGCGTGAAGCTCGAAGGCGTACCAGGCGTGCAGTACCTCTACCACGACCCCTGCCACACGCCGATGAAAACCTATTCGCCGATCAAGGTCGCCGCGTCATTGATGGGGCAGGACGTGCTGCTGTCGGATCGCTGCTGCGGCGAGGCAGGCACCTTCGCGGTAGCGCGCCCGGACATCGCCACGCAGGTGCGCTTTCGCAAGGAAGAGGAACTTCGCCAGGGTATCGTGCAGCTGACCGGCGAAACCCGCGCGCGCGGCGGCAACGTGAAGATGCTAACCTCGTGTCCCGCCTGCCAGCAGGGCTTAGCGCGCTATGCCGACCGCACCGGGCTCGATACCGACTACATCGTGGTCGAGCTCGCCCGTTTGCGCCTGGGTGAATCCTGGGCACGCGATTTTATCGCGCAAGCGAAACAAGGCGGCATCGAGCACGTGCTGCTCTGAGGATAACTACTCCGGCAGAGTGGCACGCACCCCCACATTCGCCATAGGCCTGAAGATAAGTTTAAAATTGGGCATGGCGCACGATCACGAAATCACGCATGGACATCATCACGGCCCCACTAGTTACGGGCGCGCCTTTGCCATCGGTATCGCGCTCAATCTCAGCTTCGTCGTGGCCGAAGTGGTCTATGGCCTGAAGGCCCACTCCCTGGCGCTGCTCTCAGATGCCGGGCATAACTTAAGCGATGTGCTGGCATTGTTGCTCGCCTGGGGCGCAAGCATCCTTTCCAGCCGCAAGCCATCCCCGCGTTTTACATACGGCCTTCGCAGCACCACGATTCTCGCGGCCCTGCTCAATGCCGCACTGCTCCTTCTGGTCATGGGTGGCATCGGCTGGGAGGCGATTCAGCGCCTGAGCAAACCCGCCCCCGTTCACGGAGACATCATCATCGGGGTCGCCACCTTGGGCGTACTGATCAATACGGCAACCGCTTTGCTCTTCATGCGCGGACGGCATCGGGATCTCAATATCCGCGGAGCCTTTGTGCACATGGCGGCCGATGCCGCCATTTCCTTCGGCGTGGTGCTCACCGGCGTTGGGATTCTGTTCTCGGGATGGTTGTGGCTCGATCCCCTCGTAAGCCTGGCGCTCGTTATCGTCATTGTTGTCGGCACCTGGGGTTTGCTGCGGGATTCCATAAACCTCGCGCTGCATGCAGTGCCACAAGGGGTCGAGCCGACGATGGTGCGCGCGTATTTATCCGGGATTCCCGGCGTGACTGAAGTGCACGATCTTCACATCTGGGGCATGAGCACGACCGAATGTGCGCTCACCGTCCATCTCGTCATGCCGGGTAGTTACCCGGGGGATGCCTTCATGGCCCAGGTCTCGCGTGAGTTACATGATAGATTTCACATTGCGCATCCCACCATCCAGATGGAGCTGGGCGACCCCAGTCACCCTTGTGCACTGGCCCCGGAACATGTGGTGTAAACGACGGCAAGGTTGTTGGTAAAGAACACCAGACCCGGCTTTGCCAAATGAATGCTAGAGTCTGAGATATGGCGATACCGCAGCTCGTCGGGCATCGGGGCTATCCACGGCACTACCCGGAAAACACCCTGATCGGCATTGAGGCCGCGCTCCGCGCGGGGGCGCGCTATTTCGAAATCGACGTGCAGTTGACCCAAGACCAGGTGCCGGTGCTGTTCCATGACCGCGATCTCAAACGTCTGTGCGGCGTGGGCGGTGCGGTACATGACTACACTTTTTCTGAATTACAAAAGTTCCGCGCCAGCGAACCGAAACGCTTCGGCGAACAGTTCCGCGACGTACCGATTACCACCCTTGCCGAATTGCGCCAATTGCTGCAACAACACCCGAACGTTACCGGCTTCATCGAACTCAAACGCGCCAGCCTCAAACACTTCGGCATCGATACCATGCTCGCACTCGTGCGGCGCGAGCTTGAACCCGTTCTCAACCAATGCGTGCTCATCTCCTATTCGCTGGAGGCCCTGCTGGCGGCGCGCCAACAGGGCTGGCCGGAGATCGGTGTGGTCGTGGACCAATGGCAGGAACGCGAACAGGAGATCGTTTCCGCCATCCACCCGCAGTATCTCTTCTGCGATATCGAGGGCCTGCCGCGCGAAGGCCGGCTACGCCACGAGGGCGCCAAACTCGCTGTGTACGAGGTAACCAATCCGGAACTGGCACTCGCCCTGGCCGCGCGCGGGGTGGATTTTATCGAGACCTTTGCTATCGGCGAGATGAAACAGGAAATCGAGCGGCTCGCCACAACCCGATGACCACACCGATCTACGACGTCGTCGTTGTCGGTGGTGGCATCCACGGCGTGGGCGTGGCCCAGGCCGCGGTGGCGGCCGGATATTCGACATTACTCCTTGAGCGTTCCGGGCTCGCGAGCGGCACCTCGAGCCGCTCGAGCAAGCTGATCCACGGCGGTCTGCGTTACCTCGAAAGCGGGCAACTCGGGCTGGTGCGCGAATCGCTGCGCGAGCGTGAAATTCTGCTGCGCCTCGCGCCGGAACTCGTGCATCGCGTGCCATTTTATATCCCGGTCTATGCCTGTACCCGGCGCGGGCCCTGGACGATCCGCGCCGGTCTTTCCCTGTATGCCCTCCTCGGCGGGCTGTCCCAGGAAACACGCTACGAAATACTGCCGCGAACACGCTGGGGCACGCTCGACGGGCTGGGCACGAACGGGTTGCAAGCGGTGTTTTGCTATCAGGATGCCCAAACCGATGATGCGGAGCTCACGCGCGCAGTGATGCACTCGGCCCAAACGCTCGGCGCCACGCTTTGCTGCCCAGCCAACTTTCTGTCCGCCAAACAAACCCGAGATGGGTTCAGGATTCATTACCTGGAAGGGGACAAGGAAATCCTGTGCCACGGCAAAACGCTCGTCAACGCCGCCGGCCCCTGGGTCAATGCCGTGCTCGACCGGATCACACCAAGGTCAGACACGCTGCTCATGGAGCTTATCCAGGGCACGCACATTCTCTTGGAAGGGGAAATCCGGAACGGGGTCTACTACGTCGAGGCGCCGCGCGATGGCCGCGCCGTGTTTGTCATGCCGTGGAAGGGAAACACACTGGTCGGAACGACCGAAACCCCATACCACGGCGACCCGGTCGCCGTGCAACCACTGCCCAATGAAGTGGAATATCTGCGCGAGGCCTTCCTTCACTACTTTCCCACACGCAACGCCAACCTGCTCTCCAGCTTTGCCGGGCTGCGGGTGCTGCCGCACGACGCCCGCAGCGTCTTTCATCGCGCACGTGAAACCCGGTTGCAGACCGACACGCCGCGCCGGCCACGGCTCGTTAGCATTTACGGCGGAAAACTCACCGGCTACCGCGCCACGGCCGCCAAGGTCGTGACACTGCTGCGCCACAGTCTGCCGTCATGTCGTGTGCGCGCCGACACCGCACAACTTCCGCTGACTCCCGGAAAATAACGATAGCCCGGAGGAAGGGTCAAAACGAGCCGGGCGGACAGCAAATGCCTCAAATCCAGCCTGCAAACAGGATAGACATCATCTCCGAACCCATTGGCAAACAAGGCCTTTTTAATTTCGCGGTAAAACGCGGCTTGCCATCCCCAAACTCTTTCCACAGAATGCCCAAAAGAACGCTGGCTCAAAGGCAGCCGATAGGGGTGAAAAAATGAATATCTTTGTGGGCAACCTTGCCAGTTCGGTGACGACCGGTGACCTGCGTCGTCTGTTTTCCGGTTACGGCACGATCATCAACGCCATCATCATGAAAGACACGGAGAGTGGCCTGCCGCTCGGCTACGGCCATGTCTATCTGGTTTCGGAGAATGCCGCCCTCGAGGCCATGATCGCCCTCAATCGCACCACCCTGAATGGCAGCCAGATCGACGTGCGCGAATGCGTCTACCGTATGCGTCGGGAGCGGCGCGTGAGCCGGCGTGCGTGGACGGGCGTTGAGCGGCGCGTGAGCAGCGCACGGCGTCACAATGGCCACGTGGAATCCGCCCCGCTGATGCGGCGCGTGCAATAGCGCTCAGCCATACCCCGCACCGTCGTTCAGTTTTAGAACCGCCCTGAAGCACACTATCGCGTGGCGACGGCGCGCGTCATCTCATCCCACCAATCCTTATAACGCCTGCACAACGCCGGGTTTGCCACCGGACTGAACCATGTGCCGGGAACTTCTTCCGGCCAACTACCCGGAAACTCCGCCGACAGGAACGCTGTTCCGCGTGCCGTCGCTTCCAGTTCCACGGGGCGGTACACGGGCAAACCGGAAAGATCAGCGAGGCGCTGACACAGGCCGACATTCAGGGCGAGACCACCGGTGGCAACAATCCGCGCCAGTGGCGGCGAATGTTTTTTCATGATTTCAAGATTCGCCTGTAGCAAAAACACGATGGACTCCGCCACCGCCACCGCTTTTTGCCATGGCTCTCCACCCCCGATAAAACGGGATTTGAAAGCCGCCACCCAGAACGGCGCACCGAGACCGGAAACACCGTTGAGAAAAAGCGGCGGCTCCGTCTGACGCGCCAGCCATTCCGGCAACCGGCCATCCATATCGGCCAATCCCAATTCCTGTTCGGCCCAGCGCAAGGCCGCCCCCGCGCCATTGACCGTGCCTTCCAGCACATACGTGGTATGCCTTGCATCACGATAAACGATGCTGGTGAGCAGACCCTGCGCCTCATCCGGTGGCCGATCGAGCGTACGCTGCACAAAGGCTCCGGTACCCAAATTGACATAGGCGGCGTCCGGTGCCGGTGCGCCATGGGCAAACAGCGCCGCCGACTGATCGCCGGTCATGATGGTGAGTGGAATCACCTGCCTGCCGACTCCCAATGTGCCAAAGGAATAATGCGTCGGCACACAGGGCGGCAGTACCTCTCCGGGGATGCTGAAAAGTGAAAGCAGGTGCCGATCCCAATCCACGGTGTGGAGATTCCACAAAAGCATGCGCGCGGCGTTGGCCGGATCGGCAAATAGGGATTTTTCCCTGAGCAACCGAAACAACAGGAAACTCGCGAGCGGTCCCATGGCCAGACGGCCTTGGTCAAGCGCCGCCTTCACTGGCGACAGGTGATCCAGGCACCAGCGCAATTTGGAGGCGCCATAGTGCGGCGAGAGCCGCAAACCGGTGAGGCGATGAATCTCGTCCGTCTGAGCCGTTATTAGTGCGAGCCATGTCTGCACGCGCCGATCCTGCCAGCTGATGACCGGCGACAGTGCCTCGCCCGTGAACTTATCCCAGCAGACGATGCTTGAGCGTTGTGTGGCCAGACCCGCGCTGACGATGGCCTCGGCACGCGTTCCTAGGGATTGCACCACCTCGGCCGCGGCCTGTTGCAGGGAGGACACCAGTTCTTCCGGATCCTGCTCGACCCGATCTGGCGGTTGACTGTAGACACGAACTTCGCGCAGGGTTTTGGCCAAAAGCGCGCCCCGCTGATTGAACACCAGGGCGCGACTGGCGTGCCCGCCCTGGTCCAGCGCGAGGAACAACCGCTCGCGGGCGGTGTCCGTCATTTCGCCGTGGTGGGCAGGTGCCGGAACCAGTCGTAATCACCCGCACCGCTGACCAGAAACCAGGGATTGAGCAGGGAACGCTTGTTATAGGCCAGCGGCTGCCGGTCCAGATCTGTCACCTTGCCGCCGGCCGCCTCCACCACACACTGCGCCGCGGCGGTGTCCCATTCCATGGTCGGACCCAGTCGCGGGTAGATGTCGGCCGTCCCCTCTGCCACCAGACAAAATTTGAGCGAACTGCCCATGCTGACGACATCGTGCTCGCCCAGACTCTTTAACATGGCCTCGGTCTCCTTGCCCGCGTGCGAACGACTGGCGACGACGATGGGCCGACTGCCGCCATAACGCCGCACCCGGATGGGTTGCGCGGCGTCTTGCCCTTTCTGCTTGAACGCGCCCTGTCCCAGGCAGGCGAAATAGGTCTGCGCCAGCACCGGGACATACACCACCCCGAGCACCGGATGGCCGTTATCAATCAGCGCGATGTTGACGGTGAACTCGCCATTGCGATTGATGAATTCCTTGGTGCCATCGAGCGGGTCGACCAGCCAAAACCGTTTCCAGTTCGCGCGCTTTTCATATTCCGACGCCGCGGATTCTTCGGACAGCACCGGAATACCCCCGGTCAATTCCGGTAACCGCGCCACAATCAATTCATGCGCCGCACGGTCAGCCTCGGTCAGCGGCGATTTGTCTGCCTTCGCCTCGACCGTGAATCCACGCTCATAGATATCGAGGATGCGCGACCCCGCGGCCCGGGCAATATCGCACACCGGTTCCAGGTAATCACAGGGATTGGCTTCACTGGTCACGGTCGTCCTCAGCGCTTTCCTGTCAGTTGATCGCGCACCATGAACAGCGCGGCGATCGAACGCGCCTCGGTGCATTCTTCGTGTTCACAAAGCTCGGCCAGGTTGTGCAGCGACCACGGCACGACCTCGATCGCCTCCGGCTCATCACCCTCGAGCCACTGCGGATAGAGATCCTCAGCAAGCACAATCTGGGTAGCGTGACTGAAATAGCCGGGCGCGAGCGTCATGGTCTTCACCGGCGTAAGCCGCCTGGCGCCATAACCGATCTCCTCCATGATTTCGCGGTTGGCGGCCTCCAGGCTCGACTCGCCCTCCTCGATCCGTCCCTTGGGCAGCGCCAACTCGTAGCGATCCACACCGGCGGCGTATTCGCGGATCAGGAGTACCGTCGCCTCATCCAGCATCGGCACCACCAGCACCGCCCCGCTCGAGGCGCTGCGCAGACGCTCGTAGCTCACCTCGCGCCCGTTGGCAAAACGCAGACCCACCTGCTCGACACGAAAGAGGCGCGTGCGGGCAATGATTTCGGTGCGGGTGATGGTGGGTTTGCTGCCCATGGGCGGGACTCATGTTATAGATCGCCTGATTATTCCTTGTTACCACGCAAATAAAAACCGGAAATTTCAGTCACTGCCGAATCAGGTATATGCTAGGCCTATATCTGAAATTTTCCGGCTTAAAACGAGGGCACCAAAATGATCGTGATTGAGGAAGAGCAAGACCTGCTCAAGGCAACGGTCTACAGCGAACTGACGCTTTCGGACTTTCAGGAGCTTGAAGCCGCCGTCAACAATGAACTCAAGACGGCCCCCAAGATCACGCTGTTGTTGAACCTCACGAACATGGCAGGCTTTACCCTGGACGTGGCCTGGGAGGACATCCAGTTCACACGGGCCCATGCCCACGACTTCAAGCGTATCGCGGTGGTCACGAACAGCCAGTGGGTGACATGGCTTGGCTGGCTGCCGGCGGCATTCACCGACGCCGAGATTGAACATTTCGAGGACCTAGACGCGGCCAATGCCTGGCTACACGGCGATTGATTCTCGCGGGTAAACGAAGCTTCGCAGCCACCGAGTACACAGGGAGATTCAATCTTCCCATCTCTGTGTACTCTGAGCCCTCTGTGGCTTAAGCTTTTAATTTCTATTCTGATGCTATTTCTATCTCACCCCGCATGATCGCCTGGAACAAACTCGAGACCCTGCTGCTCGACCTCGACGGCACGCTGCTCGATCTGCATTACGACAACCACTTCTGGCTTGAGCATGTCCCGACGCGCTATGCGGAAAAATACGGCCTGACGCTCGAGGCCGCCAAGACCGAGGTGCTCGGCCGCTACAAAAAGGCGGAAGGCACGCTGAACTGGTATTGCGTCGATTACTGGAGCCGGGAACTCAAACTCGATATCCCGCAGCTCAAGGAAGAGGTGAATCACCTGATCGCGGTGCATCCCCACGTCATCGAATTTCTCGATGCCGTGCGGCGACTCCAAAAACGCATCGTGCTCGTGACCAATGCCCATGGCAAAACGCTCACGATCAAGTTCCGCCACACGTCGCTCGGCGGCCACTTCGACGCCGTGGTCTGCTCGCACGATATCGGGCTGCCCAAGGAACACACTGGCTTCTGGGAAAAAATGCAGAAGCTGCAGCCGTTTAACAAGGAATCGGCGCTCCTGATCGACGACAGCCTGCCGGTGCTGCGTTCGGCACACAGTTATGGCATCGCCCAACTGCTGGCGGTGAGAAAACCGGATTCCAGGCTGCCGGAAAAAGACGCCGCCGAGTTTCAGGCGATGCGCAGCTTCCGGGACATCATGCCCTGATATGGTTTCCCACTGACCGAACCACCGCGTGCGCGTTCTTCTGCTCAAATCCCTGTTCCACGTCCTTTCCTGGCTGCCGCTGCGCGCGACCCACGCCTTGGGTGCGGCCATCGGCTGGCTGTTTGCTGTCATTCCCAACAAGCGGCGGCGCACGGCCGACATCAACCTCAAACTCTGTTTTCCCGAGATGAAGGAACACACCCGCGCCCGGCTCGCGCGCCGCCATCTCATGGAATTCGGCAAGACCTTTACGGAAACCGCCGTGCTGTGGACACGTAACGCCGGGGAATTAGACAAACTTGTGCGCAAGGTCAGCGGCGAGGAATTGGTAAAAAACGCCATGCGCCACGGCAAGGGTCTGATCCTCGCGATGCCGCACCTCGGGGCCTGGGAACTCGTGAGTCTTTATTGTTCCCGCCGCTATCCCCTGACCACGATGTACCGCACACCGCCCATGAGCGCCTTCGGAAATATGATGCGCACGGCGCGCGAACGCTTTGGTGCACGCCTCGTGTCGGGGGAGAAAAACGGCATCCGTGCGCTCTACCGCGCGCTGGAGAACGGCGAGATGGTGGCGATCCTGCCAGACCAGATACCGGCCTCACGCAGCGGGGCGGTGTACGCGCCTTTCTTCGGCATCCCGACGAGCACCATGGTGCTGCTGTCGCGCCTGGCCATGAAAACCCAGGCGCCGGTGATCTTTACCTATGCCGAACGCCTGCCGCGCGGCAAGGGTTATCACGTACACTTTCTGATGGCGCAGGCCGGCATCAACGGCCGCGACCTCGAACGCTCGGTCGCGCTGGTCAACGCCATGGTGGAACACTGCGTGCGTGAATTGCCGGAACAGTACCAGTGGGTCTACAAGCGTTTTCGCGGCCAGCCCAAGGGCGAGAAGGCGCATTACTGATTCAAACGGCCGATCGCTCAGGCGCGTTTTTTGTTGTGCGCCTCTTTCTTGAAGCGGTTACCCCAGCCTTTGAACTTCTTGCGGCTGTACGTCAGCAGCGACTCGTAATCCGGGAAAAACAGCTCGAAATCCTCCGCGCCGCAGGGGCCTTCGAACTCACAGTCGTCGTTGGAGTGGTCGCGGCAAACTTGCGGGCGGCTTTCGTAGATGCCGCAGCGACCACCAGGCTGCAGGTGCCGGCAGGTATTGTTGATCAGCAGAAACCAGCCATCGCTATCCTTGTAGACCTGGGTTTCGCGGTGCGAAATCTGCCATAGCAGCAGGTCGAAATCCTCCATCGAGCGCGGCGTGTCGACCTGGTGGGTCAGGTAGGTACAGCAGGTCGAGCCCTTGCAGAAGGTGCACTTATTCTCGGGCGTGATCTTTGTCTCGCTGGACGGCCGAATCGGGATTACGTCATTCATGGCAATTTTGGTCTATACCGCTTTTATGGAGCACGCCATTATAGCGGCGCCCTTGCGGGAAAACGAGGCAACTTAAAGAGCGCGAGAAGCTGCCGCAAACCGCGCCAATCCAGTATATTTGGTGCTGGAATATGCCAAGCAGGGCGGAAACCGGAGCAACCACGTGAGACTGAGCGGAAAAGAATTCAAAGCCTGGCCGAACAAGTGCGTCACCCTCCTCGGGATGTCCGGGGTCGGCAAGACGCGCCTGGCCGTGCACCTGCGCCAACACCACTGGTTTCACTACTCGGGCGACTACCGCATCGGCACGCGCTATCTCGACGAGCCGATCCTCGACAACATCAAAAGTCAGGCGATGCAGATTCCCTTCCTGCGCGAGCTGTTGCGCACGGATTCCATCTACATCCGCAACAACATCACGGTCGATAACCTGAAGCCGGTATCGAGCTTCCTCGGCAAGCTCGGCAACCCGGAACTGGGCGGTCTTGGTCTCACGGAATTCAAACACCGCCAGGAGTTGCACCGCGTGGCCGAAATCGCGTCCATGAAGGACGTGCCCGAGTTCATCCGTAAAGCCGACACGATCTATGGCTACCCCCACTTCGTCAACGATGCCGGTGGCAGCCTGTGCGAACTCGACGACCTGGAAACGCTCAAGGTGCTGGCGGAGCACACGCTGATCATCTACATCAAGGCTACCGCAAAGGACGAGAAGGATCTGATCCGGCGCGCGGAGAGCGATCCGAAGCCGCTGTATTATCGCGATGCGTTTCTCGATGAGCAGCTGGCGGTCTACCTGCGGGACAAGGGACTGGCCTACGCGGCGCAGATCGATCCGGATGAATTCGTGCGCTGGATGTTCCCGCGCCTCTTTTATTCGCGCCTGCCGCGCTACCAGGCCATTGCCGACGAGTACGGCTACACCGTTACCACCGACGACCTCGCCCAGATACAGGACGAGGCCAGCTTCCTGCGTCTGGTGGAAAAGCTATTGGACAAGTAACCAGGATCTTGCCCCATGCCACTCGTTGCGAGCTCAAACCTTCCCACCTTCGAACGCCTGAAACAGGAAGGCGAAAACGTGGTGCCACGCGATATCGCGCTGCACCAGGAAATCCGCGAACTCCACATCGGGCTGCTCAACATGATGCCGGATACGGCGCTGGCGGCGACCGAGCGCCAGTTCTTCCGACTCGTGGGCGAGAGCAACCAGATCGCCCAGTTCTACATGCATCCGTTCACGCTCAAGGAGCTCGGGCGCGGCGCCGAGGGCGCGGCCTACGTCAACCAATACTACGAGTCCTTCGAGCAGTTGAAGGAACAGGGTCTCGATGCGCTCATCATCACCGGGGCGAACGTGACGCAACCCGACCTGTCGCTCGAGCCGTTCTGGAAGCCACTCATCAAGGTCATCGACTGGGCGCACGAAAACATCACGTCCACGTTGTGCTCATGCCTCGCCACCCATGCCGTGCTCCAGTTCCGCTACGGCCAGAAGCGCCGCGCCCTAGGTTTCAAGCGTTGGGGCGTGTATTCGCACCGCGTGGTGGACCGCAAGCATCCGCTCGTCAGCGACGTGAATACGCGCTTCGACGTGCCGCACTCGCGTTTCAACCAGATCGACCGCGAACAATTCGAGGCCGCCGGCTTGCACGTGCTGGTGGAAAGCGAAGAAACCGGGGTGCATCTGGCGGTAAGTGAGGATCGGTTTCGCCTCGTGTTCTTTCAGGGACACCCGGAGTACGACACGGTCAGCCTGCTCAAAGAATACAAGCGCGAGGTGGTGCGCTTTGTGAAGGGCGAACGCAGGGACTACCCGCCATTCCCGGAAAATTATTTCTCGCGCAAAATCCAGGCGATCCTGGAAGAACACAAGGACCAGGTGCTGGCCACGTACGCCCAGGGGAAATCCGGCCTGGATCTGCCGGAGTCGCTCATCACCGCCAGTCTCGACAATACCTGGCACGACACCGGCGAAGCCGTGATCAACAACTGGATCGGCAAGGTCTACCAGTTAACCAACATCGAGCGCAAGAAACCGTTCCAGGAAGGCGTGGATCCGGGCGACCCGCTCGGGCTACGGCGTTAACCGTAACGCCTTTCCTGTTTCCCCCGCCATATCCGGTAGTACCATGACTCACGCCTGGCCCCTGTTTTCCAATTACGCGTCCATGGAGGGAGAACCATGAACCTCAAAGAGGACTTGCTGAGTCGCGCACTGCAGAAGGATCTCACCCGCCGTGATTTCATCGTCACCATGCTGGCGGCAGGCTTCGCCGCTGCCGTGCGGCCGATTGCGGCACAGACCGTGATTCATACCGACAACAAAGGATTGATCGCAGGTGAAATAAAGATCCCGGTAGCCGACGGCCAGATTCCGGCCTATCGCGCGATGCCGGAAAAAGGAAAGGATTTCCCGACGGTGCTCGTCGTGCAGGAAATTTTCGGTGTACATGAACACATCCGGGATATCTGCCGGCGGCTGGGCAAGCTCGGTTATCTCGCGGTGGCGCCAGAGTTGTTCGCGCGCCAGGGTGATGTCTCGAAGATGACGGACATTCAGCAGATTCTCGAGAATGTCGTCGCGAAAGTGCCCGATGCACAGGTGCTGAATGATCTGGACGCGACCGCGGCGTGGGCAGCGAAGAACAGCGGCAACGGCGCCAAGCTTGGCATCACCGGTTTCTGCTGGGGCGGTCGCATCGTGTGGCTGTACGCCGCACACAACCCGAACCTCAAGGCCGCCGTCGCCTGGTACGGCCGGCTCACGGGTGACGTGGATGCGTTGCATCCGCAACAACCGCTCAATCTGGTCAAGTCACTCAAGGCGCCGGTGCTGGGCCTCTATGGCGCCGAAGATCAGGGCATTCCGGTGGAGATCGTCGAGGCGATGCAGGGCGATCTCAAGGTCGCAAAGAACCCTTCGGAAATCGTCATCTATCCCGACGCACCGCACGGGTTTCACGCCGATTACCGCGCCGGCTACCGTCAGGGGGCCGCGCAAGATGGGTGGAAGCGGATGCACGAGTGGTTCAGGGAGCATGGCGTAGGGTAATGCCAACCGCGGTTGGTAGTCGAATTCCGCTCACAAACACGACTACGGCACAGAAGCCTGAACGTCGGCAAGCCACGGCTCAAGTCGCTGGCCGCTATCGCCGCCGTACCACAATGACCTCAATCCGCCCGCGCGGGCCGATGAAGTATGAGGCAAACCATCCCGTCAGGCTCACGACGATTGATCCCAGCAGCGCCGCGCCGAAGCCCGCGATGGTGAAGCTGTCGAACATCCACGCGACCAGCTCCAGCATGGCCGCGTTGATGACGAGCAGGAAAAGCCCGAGCGTCAGGAGCGTGATGGGCAGCGTGAGGATCACGAGCAGCGGCCGTACGACGGCGTTGACCAGCCCGAGCAGCAGCGCCGCCCCGAATAGCGTCCCCACGCCTTTTACCTCGATACCGGGCACCCACTCCGACGCCAGCCACAACCCAAGCGCGACCACCAGCAACCGCAATACAAAACCGACCATGGGTGCGTATTCTCTCCGTCAAGGATTGACTCCCACAGTATGCCACTGGTGCCGCCCGGTTTCTTGATCTGGAGCAAAGCCGGGGCCACGCCACTGGCGCAGACTTTTAGCTGCCCGTAATCACGATGAGGCACCATGCACACCGAGCACCATCACGACCTGGCGCACGAGTTTCCCGAGTTCAAGCAGCGCATCCACGAACTCAAGCTGACGAGCCCGGAGTTCAAACAGCTCTACGACAAATACCAGACGGTGGACAAGAAGATTTACCGCATCGAAGACGAGATCGAGACGCCGTCCGACGATTACACCGAAGAACTCAAACGCAAGCGCGTGCGCCTCAAGGACTGGCTGTACGGCATGCTCACCGGACGCATCCCGCCGGACTCCGGCAGCGATGAATTTGTCACCCGCCACAGATTTGCACAGCCGGTTGACCTCGGCGTCGTCACGCGCGACTGGATCGGGCGCGGCTTCTCGTGCCGCGCTTTCACCGACCCGCCAGGGCAGGAATGGCGCGACTTCGTGCACGACACGAACGAGCTGATCACCGTCGTGGAAGGCCGGCTGGAGGTGGCCACGGGCGAACAGAGCTGGGCGCTCGAACCCGGCGACGAGCTGTTCATCCCGCGCGGCGCGCTGCATACAGTGCGCAATACCCACAATATCACCACGCGCTGGCTGTACGGCTACGATTGAGCCCGCCACGGTCCGGGGGGCGAACGGCGTAGGGGTTCCCTGAGGACACGATAGTCGAAACAATCATCGCTTCGGTACCCGCGACAATGGGCGCGGAACCGGCAGCGGCCTACAGGTAATCCACCAACTGCCCCGACGTCAGGCGCAGCCGCTGGCTCAGGATGCGCGCGAGACGCACGAGCACGGCGACGGCCAAGCCGGGAAATTCCCTAGTCAGCGCATCAAAACAGGCGCGGGTGAGGATGGCGATCGCGGTGGGTTCGGCAGCGATACAGGTGGCGGAACGGCGCTCGCCATCTACCACCGCCATCTCGCCCAATGTCTTGCCCGGCCCATGCGCTGCGATCTCCTTTTCCTTGTCGTGGCTGTCGCGCTTTACGATGCGCACACGCCCTTCGAGGATCACGCACAGGAAATCGCCGACATCGCCTTCACGAAAAAGCACCTTGCCCGGCGCCACGTGAAAGCCTTGCATATAACGCGCGAGGGTTTTCAGCTCGCCCCAGGAGAGATCCTTGAACGGCGCCTGCGCACCCAGAAGCTCTGCGAGTTTTTCCGGCTGTGCGGCATCGCCGAACGGCTCAAGGAACGGCAGTGGATTGTCGCGGGATGGATTACTCGTGCACCCGCGGTGCATCGACGGCAAGTCTTTTAATGCTTCGCATACACGGCAACATTGCCTTCCTTGTCGAAGGAAAGCACGTCGTAAGGGTCATGGTCCGTGTCCATGCCCGGCGAACTGGCCGGCATGCCTGGCGCAGCAAGGCCGGCGATCTTGGGCCGTTCCCTGAGCAGGCGTTTGATGTCGGCGGCGGGCACATGGCCTTCGATCACGTAACCGTCGACCACAGCCGTATGGCAGGAGGCGAGTTCAGGGGTCACACCGTAACGAGCCTTGTACGGCGTGACATCCGCCATGTCCTGAGTTTTCACGGTGAAGCCGTTTTCACGCATGTGCTGCACCCACTTCTTGCAGCAGCCGCAGGTGGGGCTTTTGTAGACCGTGACGTCCGTCGCATCGGCAACCGCCATGCCAGCGAGCGAAAACAACAGAATCGAAACGGCGGTGAATACCCGATGGCCCATCGTGATTATCTCCGGCAGGTACCAGACCATGCCGCAGTCTGTCGCTGCCCTGTAAAGGTGTCAACACAAAGAAGCTGCCGGAAAAATCCGGCGGCGTTTACTATTTACCCAAGGAAAGCACTTGGCGATTAAACACCTTCTTGTTTCACAAACAAGCTCTGCACGCTCAAAAACTTCGCTTGCGAGGCGCGCACGGTCGGCTCAATCAATTCCTTGAAAAGGCCGGTCGTCGTCCACGCGGCCGGGTCCGTGGCCGGCGCATCGGATTCCGTCACGCTGTCGATTTCGGCCAGGGTGGCGATGCAGTTGGCGATGTGGATGAGCGCCGCCTCCTTTGGGTATTTCTTGGCCTGGCTCGGCGCGTGGTGGAACTCCGCGCATTCAATCAAGGATTCCGGAAAATGCCATTGGCGCAGCAACGCACCACCCAACTGCGCATGATCGAAACCGAGGACCTGCTGCTCAGCCTTGTGCAACTCAAGATCATCCGGCCCTTCGAGCGAGAGCATGAGCACCTGCTTCGCTTCCTTTGGCAGCTTGCGGAAGATCACCAGCTGACCGATGTCGTGCAACAACCCGGCGATGAACATGGTCTCGGGATCGTGGATACGGCGCTGTTCGGCGAGGATCTGCGCAGCCGTGCCGCAATACAAACTGTGGCGCCAGAAATTTTCCATGGAGACCAGCTTGTTCGGGATGCCTTCGAACGCGCTGATGGTGGAAGTCGCGAGCACCAGATCGCGCACCCGCTTGCTGCCGATGACGGCGACCGCGCGCGACACCGTGTTGACCTGGGAGGAAAGGCCGTAGAACGCACTGTTGGCCACGCGCAGCAGGCGCGCCGTGAGCGCCGGGTCCTGGCTGATGACCTTGCCAATATCAGCGGCGGTGGCGGATGGATCTTCCACCATCTTGTTCACGCGCGCGCCAACGCTTGGCAACGAAACCAGGTTATCGATGTCCTTGATGATCTCGTCCAGCGAAACAGGCATGGCCACCCCTCGTCCGTCTGTATTTCGTTATTGTTTCAGTATAGCCGCCTTGGCGCTTCCAGAGGGTCACGCCAACCTTATGCCAGGCGGCCTGAGGAATTAAATAAACCCTGTTTTACCGGTTAAAATGAAAGACGCACATTCAACAACGGCGCTGCCGCCGTTGCGGATCGCGGAGACACCCGCGAGCACATTGATCCAGTAATGCAGCGCCACGCCTTCGCCGATCTCAAACCCGTTGCGCTGCTGCACCCAGCCTAGATACAGTCCAGCGACCGCCGCCTGCAGGGCATTGGCGGTCTGGCCCTGGCCTGTGTGCGCGAGCCCGAAAATAGCGGACGAGGTCATGAGCCCATTGGTGTCGCCGTAACGATTGCTGAATTCATTGTTCAGGAATCCGCGAAACATCGCCTCCTCACCCACCGCCGTCATTTCGTTTGAAACAAAATTGAAGGCGTGTAGATCGCCCTGACTCACGTCGGCGTGGCGGTAAATGCCATAACCGTTCTTGCTGCTGAATACTGCCACTGCCTGAAGCGCGAGCGGAATGAAGGTCGTCGGACGCGAAAGATAGTTGAGTGAAAACGGGGCCACGGCCAGATCGTTCAACGATTCGCGCGGCAGCGGCGTGCGATAACCGGAATTGTCGCGGGTACGCGCATCGCGGTAGGCACCGAAGGAAGAATAGAGTTCGGTGTCGGTCGCGAGTCTTGCCGCATAGTCGAATTTGAGGGTGGTGCGGTTGATGAATTCGCGGTCGTTGGCCTTGTCGTAGCGCTTTTTGTCATCCAGGTAGTCGCTTTCTTTCTGGTAATGCAGCGCGCCATACACGGAAATGCCAAAGATCCCAAAATGCGCTGCGGCGGCGTTGTAATCGCCATTGGCGGCCTGCCCCGCCCCGGGAATAACGAGGCTCGCCACACCGGCAATCGTATTCGAAGTCGGGTCGGCGCTTACCGGGCCGACGTGGCAAACCATGATAGCGATTGTCGACAGCGCAACACGGAAACTGCTGCAACTAAAAAATAATGGGACCGTTATGGCCCCGTTATTCCGCGCCGCATTTCGAGACGACACGGACCTATCCCGGCGTCTGGCTCGAGGTCTCGGCGACGATCGGTTCGATGATGATTTCGACACGCCGGTTAAGACGCCGTCCTTCCTCCGTGGCATTGGTGGCGCGCGGCGAGGTCTCGCCCCGGCCGGTGGGCTCCAGCCGCTGCGTGATCACACCCTTGTTACGCAGATAGTCAGCGACCGCTTGGGCGCGGCGCTCGGACAGGGTCTGGTTGTACTGGTTCGAACCGACATTGTCTGTGTGTCCGACGATGGTGAGATGGGTCTTACCGTAGTGCACTACCACGTTCGCGATCTTGTCCATGGTGGTGACAAAACCGGCCTTGATCTCGGTGGAGTTGGTATCGAATGCCGTGTGCGAGGTCATGGTGATCAGCAGATTGTTCTGATTCACCTTCTGAATCTCGATCGCCCCCACATTGACCTCGGAAGCGAGCACCTTTTCGAAATCCTTCTTCTGCGAGTCCATGTAGGAACCGACGGCCACGCCGGCGATACCGCCACCGACCGCGCCGATCAGCGCGCCCTTGCTGCGGTTGTCTTTTTTGGCCAGCGCGCCCACGACCGCGCCGGAGGCGGCGCCGATTAGTGCGTCCTTCTCGGCGTCGGTCATGGGGCGGCGGTTGCCGTACTCATCGGTCACGCAGCCGGCGGTGAAAACCGCGATGACGAGGAAAACCATAAAACGTTTCATTGCACAACCTCCAGGTTCATTGAACGGATTAGTGTAGATTCATTACAACCGTACTTCTACCGCAGCACCTCCCAGGGAACTGCGGGAAATAATCAACTCGCCGCCGTACAGCGCAGCCATTTCCTGCACCATGGCCACACCCAAACCATGCCCCGGCGTCGAGACATCCGCGCGCACGCCGCGCACGCGGACCCGCGCAATCTGATCGTCCGGAATGCCGGACCCGTCGTCTTCGACGCGGAAAATAAATTCCCGCCCCGACCGTCCGGCGGTTTCGTTGTGGGCATGTACCCGCACCCGCGTGCGTGCCCACTTGTAGGCGTTGTCCGTCAGGTTACCCACAATTTCGAGCAGGTCGCCTTCGTCGCCACGAAACACCGCCTCGGGTGCAATGTCGATCTCGACCTGCACCGACTTGCCGGCATAGACCTTGTCGAGCGCACTCAGGATTTTTTGCACCACCGGCGCCACCGGCAGCGGCGCGCCGAGGGCAGTGCGACCGGCAATGGCTGCGCGTTGCAATTGGTGTTCGACAATTTCATTCATGCGATGCAATTGTTCCTGGACTGCAGCCCGCAGCTCGTCCTGGGACGCCCTCGACTCAATGCTTGAGTGCAGTACGGCCAGTGGCGTCTTCAGGCTGTGCGCCAAATTGCCGAGCGCGTCGCGGTAGCGTTGCAGGTGCGTGCGCGCACTCGTGAGCAGGATGTTGAGGTTGTCCGCGAGCGGCTGTATCTCGGACGGGTACTGGCCATGCAGCGTTTGTGCGCGGCCGGCTTCCATTTCCGATAGGTTTTGCGCCAACCGCCGCAGCGGCCTCAACCCCCAGCGCAGGATCAGCGCCTGGATAACGAGCAGCAACAATGTCGACGCGGCGACCCAGACGAACAGGCTGCGGCGAAACTGCTGAATCTGTGCCTCGTACACGTCGAGCCGCTCGGCCACATGAAACACATACTGCCGCGTTTGACGATCCTTCCCCTCCCAGCGCGTGGTGAAACTCAGGAGCATGCGCGCCGGACCTTGGCCGTTGGCCTGCTGTGCATACACGCGCTCACCCAAGGCGGGTGTTGGCGATTCATTGAGCGTTATCCCGACCGCCGAGTGCGAACGCCATATCGTCCTGTCCTGTCCATCACGCACCTCGGCAATCAGACCCGAGCCGACCTGGTTGAAACCCGGCTCGGGCATTTCCGCCGGCAATTCCAGTTCATTTTTGGCGTTGAGGTCGGAGGCGGCGAGCAGGGTGTAGAGATGCCCTTGCAGTCGCTCGCGCAGCGCGCTTTCGGCGCTGCGGCGAAACGCCTGATCCAGCGCAGCCCCGGTGAGCCCAAGAAACGCGGCCAGCACCACCGCCGACGCCAGCAGCAGACGCGCGCGCAGCGAACGCATCAGGACGGCCCGCACGGAAGCGTGAAGCGGTAACCGCGGCCGCGCAAGGTTTCGATCGGGTTCAGACGCTCGTCCGGGTCGAGTTTCTTGCGCAGGCGGCCGATAAAGACCTCGATCACGTTGCTGTCGCGGTCGAAATCCTGATCGTAGACATGCTCGGTAAGCGTCGTCTTCGACACCACTTCACCGGGATGCAGCATCAAAAACTCCAACACCTTGTATTCGTAGGCGGTGAGTTCGAGCGCCTGCTTGCCGACGCGCACTTGCTGCGCGGCGGTGTCGAGCACGATCGGCCCACAGGTGACGACGGGCTGCGCCAGCCCGGCGGCGCGGCGTAACAGCGCCTTGACGCGCGCGAGCAATTCTTCAAATTGAAACGGTTTGACCAGATAGTCGTCGGCGCCGGCCTCGAGGCCCTCGACCTTGCTCTGCCAGCGGCCCTGCGCAGTCAGGATCAGCACCGGGAAGCGCCGGTCGTTCTTGCGCCAGGCGCGGATCACCTCGATGCCGTTCATGTCCGGCAGGCCGAGATCGACCACAGCAAGATCGATGGGATATTCGCGCCCGTGCAGTAGGCCGTCCCTGCCGTTGGCGGCGCTGTCCACGGCATAGCCCGCACCGCGCAACTGGCTGCACAACTGTTCACGCAGCGGCGGCTCGTCTTCGATGACCAGGAGACGCATGGCGGTGGGTGTTAATTGGTTTCGCCACTGGCGGCATCGACGCTGATCACGCGCATCGTACCGTTAGGCAGCAACACCTTGATGCGGTAAGTAGTGCCGCCACGCTCCTCGCGCGCCTGCGCGGACAACACATGCCCACCGGTTTCACGCCGCACCCGCGCGACCGCTTCATCGAGCGAGATGCCCTCCTGACGCGGGGTCTCGAGGCGATCCGAACGCGCATCGCGCCGCGCCTCCGCCGGGGCCAGGGCGGCCGACATCAGCAGGGCCGCAAGCAGGCACGTCATGCATTTCACACGCCGCATCGATCGCTGCCCCTGCCCTGTGTCTGGATCGTTGTCATCGACTGCACATCTTATCCGACCCACGGCAGTGAAGCATCCGCGGTACGGCTAGCGGTGACGGACTACCTCGTAGCCGATAATGGTGCCGACCACTGCGCCAAGGGCGGTGTCACGCGGATCGCCGCGGCCGATGTCGTGCCCCACCACACCACCGATCACGCTGCCAGCGATGATGGGAACGGGCGAGGACGAACGCTCCACCGGATACTCTTCCCGGTAACCGCGCGGCGCTGGGTAGTACGCCTCATGCTCGTGATAATCACGACGTTCGTAATGTCTGTGCTCGTACCAACCACGGTGCTGACCGGGATGATCCGGGTAGTAATAATTGTTCTGCACATGCACCTCGCGATAATCGTCATCGTCATGATGCCCCGCCTGCGCGAGCGGCACGGAAAGCGTGGCGGCCAAGGCCAGGACAGCGGTGCTCAATGTCTTGCGGTTCATGGTTTCCTCCTTCAGTTGCGTTTAAGGGTTACGTTTACTTCTGAACCAAGATTACACACTCGAAGCTGAACCCCGACTGAACAGAAATTATTTGTAACCCATTGACATACATGTAGTTTTTAACCCATGCCGGGCAAATGTTGCGCGCCGGCAAGGTCGAACAGATTGCCGAGATCGCCAACCCCACGGACCCAAGCATCACGGCTAACGCGTCTGGCTGGGGTGCTACACTCGTCCCACTGACATCGCTAGCGGGTCTTCCATGAAACTGTCCCTACGCCTGTTAATTACCGCGCTCCTCTTCGGTCTGGCCGCGAACTTAGCCACGGCCGCCGACGAAGCACCGCGCTACAACCAGATTCACTTTCAAGTCGAGCGCAGCCGCCCGGTCGATAACGACTGCATGCAAGCCGCGCTCAGCATCACCGCCGAAGACGACAACGCCGCGCGGCTCGCCGACCAGACCAACCGCACCATGGACTGGGCACTCAAGACCGCGAAGGCACGGGCCAAGGTCGAGGCCCGCAGCGGTGGCTACCGCACCTACCCGGTCTACGACAAGGACAAGATCCGGCGCTGGCGCGCCACGCAGGAACTGGTGCTGGAGGGAACGGACTTCGCGGAACTGGGTAGCCTGATCGGACAACTGCAGGAACGCCTGCAGGTCACGTCCATCAATTTTTCGGTCTCGCCCACGCGACGGGCGGCGGTCGAGGATGAATTGATCGCGCAGGCGCTCGACACCTTCAAGCAGCGCGCCGAACTCGTGCGCAAACAACTCGCGGCTAAGAGCTACCGCATCGTGGATGCCGCCATCAACACGGGCGGACAACCTGTGCCAATACGACTCGCTTTCGCTATGGAAGCGAAATCGGTCGCGCCGCCCGCGGTCGAGGCCGGCACCAGCACCCTGACCGTAACCGTGAGCGGGGTTATCGAACTGCAATAATCATGCGGATTGCCAAGCGCCCTTCCGTCGTCACGCTGCCGCCAGCGGCCAAACCCTATCCGTCGATGGTGGAGTTTCTGCTCCGGGCGTTCCCGAACATCTCGCGACAGCAATGGGAACGTCGCCTGCTCGAAGGCAAGGTGCTGGACGAGTCGGGCCACCCGATCACCGCGCAGACGGCATACGCACCCTCCAAACGGATATTTTATTTCCGCGAAGTCGAAAACGAGCCGGTCATTCCTTTTACCGAGCGCATCCTGTTTCAAAATGACGAAATCCTGGTGGCCTGCAAGCCGCATTTTCTGCCCGTAATTCCTGGGGGCCGTTATGTGGAGGAATGTTTATTGAACCGCCTGCGCGCCAAAACCGGCATCGCCGATCTTGCGCCCATTCACCGGCTGGACCGCGAGACCGCGGGCGTGGTCATTTTCTCCGTCAACAAAAATACCCGCGGCCTTTACCATGGTCTCTTCATGCAGGGGAAAGTGGAGAAAACCTATCACGCGCTTGCAGAAGTGCCTACACCGCCGCGAGAAAGCCAATGGACGGTCGAAAACCGGATCGTCCACGGCGATCCGTGGTTCCGGATGAAGACCGTCCCCGGTGCCGCCAATGCCCGCTCGCAGATTGAGCTGCTGGAAGTGAAGGGCAACCGGGGGCTTTTCCGTTTGATGCCCATGACCGGCAAGACCCATCAACTGCGGCTGCACATGAGCGGTTTGGGGTTCAGAATCGTTAACGACAAGTATTACCCTGACCTGCAGCCGGAAAGCGACGATGATTTCAGCCAGCCGCTTCAGCTCTTGGCCAAACAGGTCCGTTTCCATGACCCCGTCTCGGGCGAAAACAGGGAGTTTTGCTCCGCACAGGAATTGTCAGACATTAGCGTTTGATAATCATTTATGGCTACGAAAGCGACCATCATTAAAGCCGACGTTCAAATTGCTGACATGAATCGCCAGTATTACCAAAACCATCGCCTGACATTGGCGCAACACCCCTCGGAAACAAATGAACGCCTGATGATCCGGCTGCTTGCCTTTGCCTTGCATGCGGATGACGAATTATCTTTTGCCAGTGGACTCAGCGCCGAGAATGAACCCGACCTCTGGAAAAAAGACTTGACCGACCGCGTGAAGCTATGGATTGATCTGGGCCAGGTGGATGAAAAACGGATTCGAAAAGCCTGCGGCAAGGCCGACCAGGTTGTGATTTACACCTACCAAGCCCGCAACGCCAAGCCGTGGTGGCAACAAATAAAAGAAAAATTAGATCGATTTGATAACCTGAGTGTGACCTCCATAGAAATCAAATCTGAAACTTCCATGGCGGCCTTGGCGCAACGCAACATGCAATTGCAATGTAGCATTCAGGATACCGCCGTCTATCTGTCATCTGACGGTGGCTCAGTGGAATTGAGCCTCAACCCATTAAAATAGTGCCAACGATCCCTGGCCAGGGAATAATCGAAAAGATCATGGCTGGGTTCAAAACCTCAGGCCAGATCGTTTTCGAGCACGACACGGTAGCGCGCCTTGCCGGCCGCGAGGTGGGCCAGGGCTTCGTTGACGCGGCTCATGGGGAAGGTCTCAATCACAGGCTCGATGCGGTGGCGCGCGCAGAAATCGAGCATGGTGCGCAACGTCGCGGGCGCGCCCGTCGGCGAACCGGAGAGGCTGTGCTGGCCGCCGATCAGCGCAAATGCGGGCACCGACATGGGCGCGGGAACAATGCCGACGATATGTAACCGGCCCTTGGGCGCAAGCGCGGCGAGGTAGGCGTCCCAGTCGAGATCGGCGGCAACGGTGGATAGGATGAAATCCAGTGAGCCGGCCATCTTTTTCAGTTGCGACGCATGATGCGAGTTAACTACGTGGTGCGCGCCCAGGCGCAGAATCTCGTCGTGTTTAGCGTCCGTGGACGTGAACGCCGTCACTTCGCAACCCCACTTGCTGAGGAATTGCAGCGCCAGATGCCCCAAACCACCGATGCCGATCACGCCAACGCGATGCGTGGGCCGCACGTCGAACTGCACGAGGGAATTAAACACCGTAATGCCGCCGCAGAAGAGCGGCCCAGCCTTTTTGACGTCGAGCCCCGCGGGCAGAGGCAGCGCCCACTCGGCATGACAGCGCACCTTGTCGGCGAAGCCACCGTGACGGCCAACGATGGTCTGCTCGCCGGTGGCACACAGGTTGTGGTTCCCGCTCAGGCATTGGTGACAGATCATGCAACTGCCGCTGAACCAGCCGAGCCCGACGGTGTCGTCAACCTTCAGGTGTTTTACGTTCGTGCCGAACTGAGTAATTCTCCCAACGATCTCATGGCCAGGGACCAGCGGATAGTCGCTGTCGCCCCACTCGTTGTTGATCATGGACAGGTCGGAGTGGCACAGGCCGCAGGCGATGACCGCGATCTCGACCTGACCGGGCCCGAGCGCACCGGGATCGTACTCGATGCGTTCGAGGCGGCCTTTGGGTTTTCGGACGGCGTAGGCTTTGATCATGGGGCACTCCCTGTGCGCTCGGCACGGTTAACGGGGGTGGTATGGAACCAAAATCATCTTTCAGCCACGGCGTCGGTGACAGCCGCGACCCCATCGGCCTCTGGCGCATAGGCGCGGATGACCTCGAGAAAATCCTCGCCGTAGGCAGCGAGCTTACGCTCGCCGACGCCGGAGATGTGCGCGAACTCCTGCAACGTCCGCGGGCGGCGTTCGACCATCTGCGTGAGCGTGGCGTCGTGGAAGACGACGTAGGGCGGCATACCCTGCTCAAGGGCGATCTCGCGGCGGCGCGCGCGCAGAGCCTCCCAGAGCGTGACATCGGTGGCGCGGGTGAAGGTGATGCCGCGTCCCGCGGCTTTGCCCTTGGTCCTGGCGGTAGCGGGTTTTCTGGTTTCGCGCCTGAACATGAGGCGCGTTTCGCCGCGTAGGACGGAACGGCAGGCATCGGTGAGGCGCAACGCGCCGTGGCCTTCGAGGTCCACGTCGATCAGGCCGCGGGCAATGAGTTGGCGGAAGACACCGCGCCATTCGCTGGCGCTGTGCTCCTTGCCGATACCGAAGGTGCTCGTTTTGTCATGGCCGAAACGCCGGATGCGTTCGTCTTCCTTGCCCATGAGCACGTCCATCAAATAGTTCACCCCGAACCGCTGCCCGGTGCGATGCACGCAGGAAAGCGCCTTCCGTGCGGGTTCGGTGGCGTCCCAAGTTTCGGGCGGGTTGAGGCAGCTGTCGCAGTTGCCACAGGGCTTGTGCAAAGGCTCTGCAAAATAGGCCAGCAGCGCCTGGCGGCGGCATGTGGTGAGTTCGCACAGACCCAGCATGGCATCGAGCTTGTGGCGCTCGACGCGCTTGTGCGCGTCGTCGGCCTCGGAGCTTTCCAGCATCTGGCGCAGGGTAATGACATCCTGCAGGCCATAGATCATCCACGCATCCGCTGGCAGGCCATCGCGCCCGGCGCGCCCGGTTTCCTGATAGTAGGCCTCGATGCTCTTCGGCAGGTTCAAGTGCGCGACAAAGCGCACGTTGGACTTGTCGATGCCCATGCCAAAGGCGATGGTGGCGACGATGATGACGCCTTCCTCGTAGAGGAAGCGTGACTGGTGGCGGCTGCGCACCTCGGCCGTCAGCCCGGCGTGATAGGGCAGCGCGTCGAGGCCCTGGTCCTTGAGCCATGCGGCGATCTCGTCCACGCGCTTGCGTGAGAGGCAGTAGACGATGCCGGCATCCTTCGGGTACTCGGCGCGGATGAAGTGCAGCAACTGTTCGCGCGCGCTGCTGCCGCCTTGCGAGATGCGGTAGCGGATGTTGGGACGGTCGAAACCGCTGATGAACACGCGCGCGTTCTCGAGCCCAAGGCGCGCGATGATCTCACGGCGCGTGGGCTCGTCGGCCGTGGCAGTGAGGGCAATGCGCGGGGTATCCGGGAAGCGTTCATGCAGCACCGAGAGCTGCATGTACTCGGGACGAAAATCATGGCCCCATTGCGAGACGCAATGCGCCTCGTCGATGGCGAACAGCGCGAGCCGGGCGCGCGCCAGCAGGTCAAGCGTGCGCTCAAGCATAAGACGCTCGGGGGAAACATACAGCAGATCGAGTTCGCCGTTCAGTAGCTGTTGTTCGATGGCACGCGCGGCGTCGGCCGTGAGCGTAGAGTTGAGATAGGCGGCGCGGACCCCGGCCTGTTTGAGCGCCGCCACCTGATCCTGCATGAGCGCGATCAGTGGCGAGACCACGATGCCCGTGCCGGGCCGCACGATGGAAGGAATCTGGAAGCACAGCGACTTGCCGCCGCCAGTGGGCATGAGCACCAGCGCATCACCACCCGCCACAAGTGTGCGGATGACCTCTTCCTGCGGCGCGCGAAAGTGTTCGTAGCCGAAGACGGTGCGGAGGATCTGGAGTGGCTGGTCGTCCATGGCGAGGCGGGTCGGTTTGGCTGGCATCGGCGCGGGTGCCGTGCGGATCATCATCCTCCGCCCTGCGGGCTGGATATCACCGCGCCCACCCGAAACTACCCGTCCTTACCGGTGGTCTCGTTCTGATCCGGGGACTGCTCCGGATTTTCACCGGGCTGGCTGCTGCCCTTTTCCAGCTTGCGCTGGCGTTTCTCTTCCATCTTTTTCTTCTTCTGCAATTCTTTTTGGCGCTTTTGAAACTGATAGTTTGGTTTTGCCAAGGTTGCGCCTCCTGTAGGTGGGTATTTCGGATGTCGTGGACGGCTATTTTACTCCTTGCGGCCAATCTCCGCGCGCCCAATAAAAAGGGTCTGCCACCCACCGGTGGCAGACCCGTGCTTTAGGGTTTCTTCTCGGGGGCGACGGGGGCCACCACCGGTGCCACGGGCGCCGGTACCATCGCGGATTCCGGCTCGGTCGACGGTTTCAGCACGATCTCGACCCGGCGGTTGCGCTGCTTGTTATCCTGCGAATCATTAGGCGCCAGTGGGTGATACATCGAAAAACCCAGGGATTCCAGGCGTTTCGGATTGATAAAGTGCTTGGTTTCGAAATAGCGCGCGACACTGGCCGCGCGCGCGGCCGATAACTCCCAGTTCGTGGGATACTTCACCTTGAGCTTGTCGCTGATCGGCGTGTCGTCCGTGTGGCCCTCGACGCGGATGGTGTCGGTGCTGTCCTTAACCGCCTCCGCCAGCTTGTCGAGCACCGCCATGCCCTCAGGCAGAATATCGGCACTGCCGGAGCGAAACACGATCTTGTCCAGCATGCGTACCGTGAGCTGGCCCTTGAGCTGCGAGATCTCGACGTTCTTGTCCGTCAACTCCTGGCTCAGGCGCTCGCGCAGATGCTCTTCCTGTTTCTGCAACTCATCGAGTTTTTGCTGCTTGGCTTCCGCCGCCTGGCGGAACACACCAAGCTCCAGGTTCGCCGCCGCGAGCTTAGTATCGAGTTCATTGCGCGCGCTGGTGCACGCCTCCATCTCGCTCTTCACGCGCGTCTCGCAGGCCGCGAGTGCCTTTTTCGTGGTGTCGAGGTCGGCCTGTTTTTGTTCAAAGGTAGAGGACGATACACAACCGGTCAGGAATACGCCGGCCACCAGCACAAGATGTAACGGATATTTCATTTGCAACTCCTCACTATGGCTATCTGAATAATAACATCGGGTTTTCGGTAAATCTCCATGACACCAGCACGGTCGATTTCTTTTTCAGGCCTTTTTTGAACGCCACGGCTCCCGAAAGTTCCGGCTGGCCGCACAGGCTACACCGGCGGCCCGCGTTTGACTATTTATCGTTCCGGCCGGCCCGACGTGAACCACCCACGGCTTCTCGCCTACGGTCCGAGCAGCCGCCGGGCCTCGTCGAGCGGATCGCGCTCGGGCAACAGATCGGCGCGCGGGAAGCGCCCCAGCAGCACCACGCGCGGCGTGCGCTGGCCGATCGTAATCTCGGTGAGCCGCAGTTGATCGCCGGACTCGGATGGCGAGTCAACCTTGATGCCCATGCGGTTGACGCGAAGGCTGATCTGCTTTTGCATCAGATGATCTTCCGGATGGCCCAGCACCTCGTTGATGCAAGCGATGCAATCCTCGAGCGTCGTGCGGTGCTCGCGCTCCTGGCCGATGGCCTGCTGACCCTGCAACACCTGTGCACGCAGCTGCGCGATGCGCCCGTCCAGGGAACCGGCAGCGTCGGACAGCATGTCGACCGCACCACGCTTGTGCTCCAGTGCCTTCAGTTCGAGATGAAGGAGGTGTTGCTGTTCCTCCAGGCCGCGCCGGTGCCGGCTCCGCTCAACGATGCTCTCAAGCGCCTCGCCGACGAGAAAACCGAAACCGCGCCGCTCCACGTTGGCGCGCAGCTCCGATTCGCTGCCACACGCGCCGAACACATGGTAATCGGTGAAATTGAGCACCGTCTGCGCCACTTCGCGTTGCAGCAGGTCGCCGTTGAGTGCCATGCCAAGCGTGTGGTGCTCGTGGCGCGTGACCCCCAGCCCGACGAACGCCTCCTGGCACTCGGGATGGTCGCGGAAGAAGGCGCGGAGTTCTTGATCGTTGCTGAACAGCCCCTGCAACTCAGCGGCATTGGCAAACAGCGCGTGCACCAGCGGATCGGTGCCCCAGGCATGGGCGCTGATCTCGCTCGGCGCGGCAAACCAGCCGCCGCAGCTGTCGAGATACGCCAGCATCCGCTCGACCGCGGGCTTGAGCTTGCGACCGTAGCTGATCACCGCGCGGATGCGCGGGTCGGTACCGGCCACCACCATGTCGATCGCCTCGCGTAGGGCGATGTTGCGGCGCCGCTCAACACCCGGCTGGCGGCGCAGGCGCGTCCGTTGTTGCTGCGCCCAGGCACGAATCAGGAGTAGCGGGTTCATTTGCTTCACCCAGTGCTCGACCAGGCGGCATTATTCCACATGCTGCTAGGCGAGCGATACCTGCCAGCGCATTGATCCTGCTAATGACTCAGATCAGCTCTTTGGTAGCTTGGGCAATTTCTTTGGCCCGCGTCACCACGGCCGTCCGGTTGCCCTCGAACCTTGACAGGACCTCGTACACACAGGGTACGACAAAGAGCGTCAACAGCGTCGAGACGACGACACCGCCGATCACGGCCAGCGCCAGCGGCACGCGTGTTTCCGCGCCGGGGCCAAGCGCCAGCGCCAGCGGCAAGGCGGCGGCGACCGTGGCCAGGGACGTCATCAGGATCGGACGCAAGCGAACGGGGCAGGCTTCGAGTAACGCCGAGCGCACGGAGGCCTCTCCGCGATCGCGCACTTGATTGGTGAAATCCACGAGTAGAATCGAGTTCTTCTTGACGATACCCATGAGCAATATCAGGCCGATGAAACTGTAGACATTGAGCGATTGATGGGAAATGAGCAGCGTCAGGAAGGCCCCGGACACACTAAACGGCAACGCCATGAGCACGGTCACGGGATGAATGAAGCTGTTGAATTGCGACGCCAGTACCATATATGACACCACCAGCCCCAGCCCGAGCGCGAACCACAAATCGCTGAACGATTCCTTGAACGATTGCGAGCCGCCGACATACACCGCGTGATAACCGCTGGGCAAAACCTCCTTGGTGATTTTCTGGGCCGCCGCCAACGCCTGCTCTTGGGATTTTCCCGTGCCCACGTTGGCAAATATCTTGATCGCGCGCTCGCGGTTGTAGCGGTTGATCTGCGCTAGGCTTGGTTTTTCCCGCAGCTCAACCACCTCCGAGAGTGGAATCAACTCGCCGCGATTGTTGCGCACGTACAGGTGCTTGATTTGCTCCGCGCGGTCACGCTCCTGCTCTTGCAGCCGCACCCGTATATCGTAGCGATGTCCGCCGGACGAATACTGGCCGGCGACGACACCCCCCACGGTCGCATTCACGACCAGCGAGATTCCGTTAATACTCACGCCACGCGCCGCCGCCTTGGCGCGGTCGGGGATGATCTGAATTTCGGGTTTGCCTTCCAGATAGTCGCTGTCGGTATCGGTGACCAGGCCCGTGGCATTGAGTTTCTCGATGATCATCTGCGAATACTCCGCAAGCGTGTTCCAGCTCGGCCCCTGCACCGAAAACTCGACCGGAAAACCACGCGCGGCCGTAAACCCACGTAACGACAAATCCTGTATCGACACCTTCACGTCGCCGACCTGCTGCATGGCCTTGCGCGTCACGTCCATCAGCTCCTGCTGGCTGAGTTCGTGACCCACTTGGGGGTCTACGCCGCGCTGGCCCTTGGGCTTCATGCTGATGAAAAGAATTCCGTTATTGACGACACCGCCCTGACCAAAGCCGCCGACGGCGGTAAAATAACGTTCCACGTCCGCCCGCCCCTTGAAAAATTTCTCGGCTTCGAGAAATTTGGAATTGGTGTACTCCATCGAGGAATCGACGGGTGTTTGCAGGCGGATCAGGAATGTTCCCTGGTCCTGCGCCGGCATGAACTCCTTGTTCAGGGGGTTTATCGCCGCCACCGACAAGGCAAAGAACACCAACGAGCCGATGATGACTTTCCAGCGATGCCGCAGGGCGATGTCCAACAGTTTGTGATAAAGCGCGGCGGTACGGTGGAAGACGAAATCGGCAGCTCGTCCGACGCGCGTCGTGCGGGCGCCGGCTTGGACAAACTGCGAGGCGCGCATCGGCGTCAGTGTCAGCGCCTCGAACAGCGACAGCAGCACGGCGACGGTCATGGTGATGCCAAACTGGAAGAAAAACCGGCCGATGACGCCACGCATGAACGCCACGGGCAGGAAGATCGCGACCACCGCGAGCGTGGCGGCCAGGGCGGCAAAGGTGATCTGGCGCGTTCCCTTGAGCGACGCCTCTACCCGGTTTTCGCCCATTTCACGGTGGCGCACGATGTTTTCCAGTACCATGATTGCATCATCCACGACGATGCCGATGGCGAGACTCAGGCCCAGCAACGTAAAGGTGTTGAGCGTAAAACCGAAAAAGTAGAGCGCGATGAACGTGCCGATGATCGAGGTCGGGATTGCCAGAATGATATTCAGCGTCGCCGTCCAGCTGCCGAGGAACAGCCAGACCACCAGGGAAGTAATCAGCGCGGACAGAACGAGGGTAAAATAGAATTCATGTACCGAGTCTTCGATGTATTTGGTGGTATCGAAGTTCAGGGCGAGCTTCATGCCTTCCGGCAATTGTGTCTGCACTTCCAGCATTTTTTTCTTGACGGCCTGCGCCACCGCAACGGCGTTGGAGCCCCGTTGTTTGCGGATCCCCAACCCGACTGCCGGGGAGCCGTTGGCGCGTGAGATGCGGCGAATGTCATTGAGCCCGTCCTCGATGGTCGCCACCTGATTCAGCGCAATGCGCGTATAGACGGGTTGGCTGCCGCGCAGATTGATAACGAGGTTCGCAAATTCTTCAGGCGTCTTCGCCTCGCCCAGTGTGCGGACGTCGTATTCCTTTTTGCCGCTCGAGATCTGGCCCGCCGGGAGCTCCGAGTGTTCGTTCTGAATCGTGTCCAGGACGTCGGTGACGGCCAGTTCATACTTGTTTAATGCGCGGCCCGAGACCCACACGCGCAGATTGGGATCGATGTAGCCGCCAAGCAGGATTTCGCCCACGCCGCCGAGCGAAGAGAATTTGTCCTTCAGGACGTCCTTCACGTACTTCATGATCTCGGCCGGCTTGTGTCGGTCGCTGCTCAGTGTGAGCCAGATGATCGGCTGGTCTTCGGGGTTGGTCTTGCTGACGACCGGCGGATCCATGTCCTTGGGCAGCGTGCGTTGCGCGGCCGCCACCTTGTTTTGAACGTCCTGCACCGCCTGCGCGATATCGCGGCTAAGTTCAAATTCAATCGTGATGGTTGCCTGGCCATAGCTCGAGGTCGAAGAGACGTTGCGCACGCCTTCCACCGTCATCACCGCGTCTTCCAGCACATCGATGACGTTCGTCTCGATAATCTCGGGCGCGGCGCCCTGATAATTGATGGAAACCGACACCACCGGGAAGTCGACGTCCGGCAATTGGCTGATGCCCATGCGCGATCCGGAGAGGAGGCCGAAGATAATCAAGGCGGCCATCATCATCCAGGCGAAGACGGGACGGCGGACGGCTATCTCGGGAAGATTCATGGCGCGGCCCCCTCAGGCAACGCCGGGCGGCGTACCGCGGCCGCCTGCAACCAGAAAAAATCAATTTTCGCGGTGTAACGCGCGCGATCCAGCGCCCGTTGGTTTTCCTGGAAGGTGGTCAATGCCAGCAGTACATCCAGGTTGGTGACAAGACCCAGACGATAATCGCGGCGCTGGGCTTCGTAGTTTTTCCGGGCGGCCTCCGTAGCCTTTTCCAGCGCCTCCAGCTGGGACCTATCAAACACGACGCTTTGATAGGTTGAGCGGATTTCCTGCTCGGCCTGGCGGCTCACCTGGCTGACGCTCAGCTCCGTCTGGGTGCTCTGCGATACGGCTTCGCTCACTTTAGATTGCAGGAGACCGCCGGCGTAGATCGGTATCGTCAGCGCCACCTGGACATCCCACGTGACGTCCTTGAGGCTGCCCGTCCGTTCCAGGTAACGGTTGGCGTTTAAATCGACGGAGGGAAGGTTCGCCCCTCTTGCCACCGACACGTTCTCTTGCGCGGCGGTCAGACGCTGCCGGCTTGCCTTCACGTCCGGGCGCAACGCCAGCCGGGCAAGATACTCATCGAGCGGCTCCACGTTGGCGGGCAACGCCTCGGTGTCACGTAGCGGCGTCATGGACTCAAGTCCGCTGAGAAACGCAAACACCTCGCGCGCCGTCCTCAATTGTCCTTGCAACTGCTCGACCTGGGCGCGCAAGGTGCTGATGGTGGTTTGTACCGTCAATACTTCGCTGACGCGCGAGCGGCCAATGCGCACCCGGCCGTTGAGCTCTTTCTCGCGATCGAGCGCCTGATTGATTTCTTCGTCGAGATTTTTCAGATCCTGCTCGACCGACAGCACGGTGTAGAAATTCTGCACCACGTCTTTGAAAAGCAGCACACACGCATTCCGATAATCATCGTTCTGCGCCCCGAGCAGGGCTTGCGTTTGCCGCAGGCCGGCGAACTCGCGGAACCCACGGAACAGGGGCTGTGTCGCCGTCACTTTGGCGAGCGCCTGCCGATTCGGTGAAGTCGAAGTACTGAGATCCCCTGACGGGATGGGGTCCTGTCGTGTGTACGCCGCGACACCGTTCACGGTGGGGTACAGCGCCGAGTTCGCCTGGTTGGAATGTTCTTCCGCCTGGTGAATCAGTTCACCCTGGGTGGCCACCACTTCGCTGCGCTTCAACGCCGCGTCATAGTATTGGTCCAGCGTCAGCGTCTCCGTCGCCTGTGCCGGTCCGACACCCGACAGGAACCTCAGCAAAAGCCCAACGGCCAATGCCATCGATGTTGCACACTTACGTTCCACTCAAGAGATCCTTTAGTAGCGTGTTACCGCGCCAGTGCCCATATTATGGGGTTTTTCCTTGCTGCTGCATAACGAATGATCGTTGTGGCGACTTCGATTGGCGGACCATACGACGCCTGATAAACAAAGCGCCCGAAAGGGCATTTTGTCGAAGCCAGAGATTAAGGGACCTAGCCCCCCAATTATACAGATCACCCCGCGTCCAAGGGGATCAATGCCACACCGGCGCTGACCGGTGGCCTTGGCAGGCGCCCGGACGCCCTTTAGACTTGGCTACACTTTAGGCAGACCCTCACACAATCAGGCACCCCATGAACACGAACTGGATCTGGATCGTAAAATTTCTCATCGTCATCGCCGCCGCGCTGGTGCTCGGCGAAGTCCTGGGCAACCTCGCGTTGTTCAAGAGCACCACGCTTGGCACGCCGGCGCTCACCGCGGGCTCGCTGGTGCAGTTCTTCGCCCACGCCAGCGCGCTGATCCTGCTGTTGATGCTCAGCCAGCGGCTGGCGCAGCAACTCCGCGCCACGGGCGGCGGCACGGCCCGGCTCGCCGATCCGGCGCTCGCGCTTATTACACTGATCGTTACAGCCAGCACCTACATGGTGCTTATCAAGTTCAGCGCGCCGTTCCTCGGCCATGGCATCCGCACCATGCTCGACTGGACGTTTATCCTCGGCATCCTCGCCACCGCGGTGTGGCTGGTGTGGGCGCTGTTCCATAATTCCGAAGCGGTGATGGAAGCTATCGGCAAGTCCGCGCACGGCAAGACGGAGTAACCAAGTTTCGATGTAAACAAAACGGCCCCATCAGGGGCCGTTTTTATTTGTAAAACCGTGATGAGCTCGACGTGGGTAAATTTATTTGGCGTTTTCCGAATTTGCTTTGGCTTTATCGCCCTTGGTTTTATTTTCTTTTTTGTTTTTCTTGTCGTCCTGCTTTTCCGAGTCGATGAGCGATCCGCCGGCTTTCTTCAGCTCCTGACCCATACCCTTAAGCAGCTCGCCGAATCCTTGGCTGGTTTTTTTGACGCCGTCCTGAACCTCGTCGTTGTCGGCCAGGACCGGTCCGATGCCGACGCTGCACACGAAGGAAAAAATACAGGCGACGCTCATTATTCGGGAACCGCGCGCTGCGTATAAACGTTTTGATAATGTCATGGGATTTAACTGTCCTGCCAATTGGTCATTACCGCAGTATAGCTTTAGTGGTCCGGGATGGGCCTTAACCCGCTAATCCACCTGCTCGGAAAACTCGTTCAGCATCCGGATTGTTTCCGGTGAAAAATTTCTCGACAGCTTTTCGCGCAACACGGAAATATCCTTTCTCGCCGCTTCGAGCTTGTTCGCACCCATCTGGGTAAGGCGTATGTGAAAGGAACGCCGATCGGAGGCGTTTTCGGTCACTTCCACAATCCCTGACTTGATAAGCTCGTTGATCAAGATGCTGGCAGTGGCGCGCCGAACTTTCAGCTTCTCGCTCATTTCCGTGACGGTGGCCTGCCCCATGCCTCCGAGCAAATCGAGAAGCCGGTACTGGGGCACGCGCAGGCCCGAGTACATCAACGAGATGGACATACTCCTTTCCAGCGTCTGCGCTGCCTTGAGTAGCCTCAACACATCCAGATTTTCCACGCCGCGTTCCCTGATCTTGTTTGTTAGCGAAACTAATTAAATTTTCTGATTTGTGCTGCGTCGGCCCGGCATATTTAATTATTTCAGAATATGCTGATTGACTATATGTGATGCCAATCCGCATATCAATCGGCGCCGACTGCCGAACCCATGCAACAGGCTGTGCGGGAGGCGCCGTGATCATTGCCCTGAACCTTACGTCAAATCAATAAGGAGACATCATGTCGACAGCTGCTGAATTACAGAGACTGCCCATCAACGATCTTGCCTCGCGTATCTTCGCGCTCGAATCGAAACTGGAAGAAGTAAAAGCGCGCACACCGGAAAACAAGGTGTCGATCATTCTTTTGTCCGGCGACTTCGACAAGGCCATGGCTGCGTTCATGATGGCCAACGGCGCCGTGGCCATGGGCATGGAGGTGTCGATGTTCTTCACCTTCTGGGGTTGTAGCGCCATCAAGAAGGGCAGAAAGCTCAAGGGCAAGAAATTCACCCACAAGCTGATCAATCTGATGCTGCCGGGCAGCAGCAAGGATCTTGCCCCGTCCAAGATGTCGTTCGGCGGTATCGGCCGGAAGTTTTTCAATTACGTTATGAAAGGCGAGATGTCCACGCTCGAAGAACAGATCGAACTCGCGAAAGAGTCCGGCATCCACTTCCAGGTGTGCGCCCCGTCATTGGGCCTGATGGGATTCGACGCCGACGAGTGGGTCGTGCCGGTGGATGTTTGCGGCATCGCCGCCATGTACGGCGTGGCACTCAAGGCACGTACCGCCTATTTCATTTCGTGAAGCGGCATTCCAAATCGCAAAGGGGCATGGCTGGGTGTTTTGGTACTCACACCCGCCTGCCCTACTCCCTATTTCTGATTTACAATAAATGGAGAAAAACATGATGAACACCGCATATTGGTGCGTACTCGCCGTCATACTGATGCCTTATCTCTGGGCCATGACAGCGGAAATACCCTCCTTCTCGCTAGAGAACAACCTGAAGCCGCGGATCAAGGCCGAGTCCTACACCGGCTTTCAGCAACGTGCCTACTGGGCGCACCTTAATGCACTGGAAGCCGTTGCTCCCTTTGCCGCCGCCGTTATCATCGCCAGTCTGCTCAACGTGCCACAAAGCAATATCAACAACCTCGCCCTGGCCTTTGTCGGCTTTCGCATCGCGCATGCGCTGGCCTACATCGCGAACCTTGGGACGTTGCGCTCGCTGGTCTGGTTCGGCGGAACTGCATGCATGGTTACCCTGTTTGTTGCGGCTGCCTGAGGTGATTGCCACATCAAACTAACTAGATTCGGTGCAAACAATAACGGCCCCACCAAGGGCCTGCGACTTAAGCCGTCACCACGAGCGCCTCAAGGCGTTCGAGGCTTTGTGTCCAGCGCAGCGCTGATAAAGATGAGCCGTTCGGTTTCGATGATCTCCTGATAAACACCCGTCATCGGGGGTCTTGCGCAACGCGCAGACGACGCGCGATGCGGACGTCGGCAGGCGCGATCATCTGCTTCAGCAGGATTGTCCAGGAATCGCCCGAAGCGCAGTTATCCTGACCGAGCTGCCGAACCGACCGAGTCTTACCCGCCGCTCAACGCCTGCAAGAGATACACCGCATCGGTTGGACGAAGCGAGCGTGTCAAATCGAACACCTGCTCGCCGTTGACGAAAAAACGCATGTGCCCACGCATCTTGCCTTGTTCGTCAACCACACGGAATCGCAGGCCGGGATATTGACGGTCGAGGTCGGCGAGCAGTTCGGTGAGTGTCGCGCCGGTGGCTTCGACCTCCCGCTCTTGAGTATAAGAGAGCAGCGAACTGGGAATCAGCACCTTCATTGACCTAACCTCGATTCGAAGACATTCGCCACCACAGAAACGGCAGTGTCACCACACCTCGGCGGCTTCCACCGCGTAGATTTCGGGAAGATGCCGCGCGAGGCAGGTCCAGCGTTTGCCTTCGTCGCGACTCATCCACAGCTCTCCACTCGTTGTTCCAAGGTATAAGCCGACGGGATCCTGTGCGTCCGCCGTCATGGCCTGGCGCTTTACCGTCCACCATGCCTGACTCTTGGGCAGGCCGGAATCGAGACGTTGCCAACTCTTTCCGCCATTACGTGTGACATAAGCGGAAGGTTTCCCTTCCGGGCTGGTGCGCGGCCAAACGGTCGTACCATCCATGGGGAACACCCAGGCGATGTCCGCGTCGCGCGGGTGCACCACCATCGGAAAGCCGATGTCACCGACTCGCTTCGGCATGTGCTTGCCGATGCGCACCCACTCGCTGGACGGCCGATCGAGCCGGTAGATACCACAGTGATTCTGCTGGTACAGCCGGTCCGGGTTACTCGGGCAGAGCTGGACACAATGGGGATCGTGGAAGGCGATATTGGCGGCGTCGAACCCCTCGACCACCTCCATCCCTTTTACGAGGGGAGTCCAGGTTCGGCCACGGTCCAGCGATTCGTGCACGCCACCGCCCGACATCGCGAAATATAGGTGGGCCGGATCGCGCGGGTCGATGATGATCGAATGCATTTTCGGCCCATCCGGCGTGCCGTCTTGCACGCTACCCATCCACGTGCGGTACTGGGAGTCTTCATTGATATAAGAAAAAGGCTTCCACGTGTCGCCGCCATCCTCGGAGCGGAAGAGGCCTTGCGGCGAGGTCCCCGCATACCACGCGTTCGGCTCGTTCGCGTGGCATGGCGTGAGCCAAAACGTGTGATCGACTGTACGACCCTTCTCGTCGTCGGGCGCCTTGGCGAACGCGGGCGGTCGGGTAGCTTCCTTCCAGGTACGGCCGAAATTGGTGGAGCGAAAAATGGTGGGACCGAGGTGACCGGTTTTCGCCGCCGCCAGAAGCGTTCGCCCGTCGCGCGGGTCGAGCACAAGATGATTGACGATATGGCCGAGAAAATGCGGTCCGTCGATCCGCCACGTCCTTCGTGTCGTATCGCCGTGAAACAGCCACGCGCCCTTGCGCGTGGCGACGAGTACCAGCACCCGGCGCGCCGAGCGTCGGCGTGGGGCTCGCTTTGTGCGAGCGATGGGCGCTTGCTCTCGAGTTGCGGACTTCTTGGTGGTGTGTGCCATGATCATTTCTCCTCCGCGATATGTTCGTCTACAAGATCGTCGAACGCTGTTCCCCTCGGTCCACACCTTGGACATACACTCGCGCGGCACATCGAAGACACGTGAAATGACGAACTCATCCTTCCCGGATTCCGTTCCAGAACTATTTCTTTTGCATCCATGCTTCTTCTCCTTCCATTGCAGTTCGTAATGGGATCAAACCACATTCTTTGCCGATGGAGAAAGTAAACATTACCTTATTTGCAGGGGATCATGTAAGGCAGCTCGGGGCGTGAGGCCAGATAAAAAGGCCCAGCATGTGCAGGGCCTTGGGCGTTCCATCGCTCCGTGAGAGCGGGGATGGTGCTGAAAATTATATCACTCTGACCCCGCTGACACGGGCACACGCCACAGCCGCCGCATCGCGATCAGGCCCAGCACCGGGCCGGGGAGCAGGAGCCAGGCGACGCGTTCCGTCATCGTTCCCCACAACGCGGTGACGAGTTCGATGGAAGCGATGGTGATGGCGAAACCGACGCTGTTCATGAAGGCGAGCGCGCTGCCGACGCGCTCGGGCGGACAGGCCCTGGACGCCAGCGCGGAGAACTGCGGCGAATCGGCGACGACGAAAAAACCCCAGGCGATGAGCAGCGCCATAATAAAAAATTCGGGCAAGCCTTGTACCAGTGGATAGACGAGACAACAGAGTGCCGAGCCGGTGAGTGCCGTGATCGCCACCTTGCCGCTGCCCCAGCGATGGCTGATTGACCCGCCGGCGATGCAGCCGATGCCGCCGGCGGCGAATACGCCGGCCGTCGCGAGGTACACGTGATGCATGTCCGTGTCCCGTCCCAGGTGCGCGATCAACAGCGGCGCCACCGCCCAGAACGCGTACAGTTCCCACATGTGCCCGAAGTAACCAAAGGACGCCGCACGAAAAGCCGGAAGGCGATACGACTGCAACACACCGCCCCATTGCAGCCGGCGCGCCATCCCATGGTGTGGGCCATCGCCCAGCCACCAGACCATCGCGGCCGCGACCAAGGCCAGCATGGATGAGATGTAGATCACGCCCTGCCACGTGGCCGACACATCCAGCCCGCGCACGAAATGCGGCAGGCCGCTACCGAACACCAGCATGCCGACTAACCAGCCGAGCACGTTGCCGGCCTTCTCAGGCGCCCAAGTCACCACCAGCTTCATGCCGATCGGATACACCCCGGCCAGGGCGAGGCCGGTGACGAAGCGGAAGAACAAGGCGTTCGAGAACCCGCCGGCGAGGGCGAACGCCGCATTGGCGATGGCGCCGAGGACAGCACATATCGCGAAAATGCGGCTGGCGGAGTAACGGTCTGCAAGCCCCGACAGGCCGATGCCGAGCGTGCCGCTGATGAAGCCGAACTGCACGGCGCTGGTAAGGTGGCCAATCTCGACCGGCGTCAGACCCCAGGCAAGGTGCAACGCATCAGCGACAGCGTTGGCGCTGAACCACAGGGAGGTGCCAAACAGTTCCGCGAGGACGATGACGGCGAGGGTGGAACGGGTGGACATGC
>JBGPBL010000018.1:0-43026 GCA_041481225.1 Sulfurifustaceae bacterium
CAGTATTTCTTCGATGGCAAAACAATCGGGCGCGGCGATGTCTTCGAGGTTGATGCCGCCAAAGGTCGGCGCAATGTGGGCCACGGTGTCGATGAATGCATCGCGCGACGGCGCATCGATTTCAATGTCAAACACGTCGATGTCGGCGAAGCGCTTGAACAACACGGCCTTGCCTTCGAGCACCGGCTTGCTGGCGAGCGAGCCATGGTTCCCCAACCCCAGGATGGCCGAACCGTTGCTGACGACCGCGACCAGGTTGCCCTTGTTGGTGTAGCGGTAGGCCGCATCGGGGTTGGCGGCGATTTCGCGCACCGGTTCGGCCACGCCGGGCGAATAGGCCAGCGACAGATCATATTGGGTGTCGCAGGGCTTGGTCGGCACCACCGCGGTTTTTCCGGGCTTGGGTAGCGCGTGGTAGTCGAGCGCCGCCTGTTTCAGGTCTTTTTTCATCGTAGGCTCAGAGAGTTTCTAATTCCATTAACAATGTTAGCATGGCCGGATGCGTCACCCGCATGTGCAAGCTGTCTTTGTATTCCGTCAGCCAGCCACGCGCCATCACCCGCCGTCCGGGGAGGTCACCCGGTTTTCCCGGCAAAGTATTTTCCAGTCCTCGTCCGGCACGACCAGCGACATCGGACGCAAGCTCGAAGTAGATGACGTACTGCCGCCGGCGCTATGCCTGGATATTGCCTTCGATGAGATAGAAACCTGTGTTATTTGGCGTCAGCCGTTCGGCCGGGACCGGTTGGTAGGTGGGTTCGTTCCAGATGCCGGTCTCTGTCCCCGCCCGTGCCTCCTGCAGACGTCCGTAGCGGTCATCGGTGACATGCCTGACCTCGGCAATTGGGAATCGTGGGGACGAAGAGGACGCAAAACAGAAAAGCGCTCGTTAAGAGCGCTTTTCTTAATCCGGTGAATGGCACCGAACGACGTACTATTTTTTCATGCCGTACTTCTGGCGGAATTTCTCCACGCGACCGCCGGTGTCCACGAGCTTCTGTTTGCCGGTGTAGAACGGATGGCACGCGGAACAGACTTCCACGCTCATGTCGTGCTCCAGCGTGGAGCGGGTGGTGAAGGCGTTACCGCAGCTGCAGGTAACCTTGATTTCCTTGTACTCAGGATGGATGCCGGCTTTCATGTCATTGACCTCAAAGGGAATTTTCCGCGATTTCCGACCGCAGACGCTCAAAGGGCGCGTAGTCTAAGCAAAATCAGTTAGCTGAGCAAGTCCGGCGAAAGGGCGCCCTAGCGCTTCATGGAATCGAAGAATTCCCCGTTATTTTTGGTGGCCTTGAGCTTTTCCAGCAGGAATTCGGAGGCCTCGAGCTCGTCCATCTGGTGCAGCAGCTTGCGCAGGATCCATATCTTCTGCAAATCGTCCGGCGCGAGCAGGAGTTCCTCGCGGCGCGTACCGGAGCGGTTAATGTTGATCGAGGGATAGCTGCGTTTTTCTGCCAAGCGCCGGTCGAGGTGGATTTCCATGTTGCCGGTGCCCTTAAATTCTTCGTAAATCACGTCGTCCATCTTGGAGCCGGTTTCGATCAGGGCCGTGGCCAGGATCGTCAGGCTACCGCCTTCTTCGATATTACGCGCGGCGCCGAAAAATCGTTTCGGTCTTTGCAGCGCGTTGGCATCGACGCCACCTGTCAGCACCTTGCCCGAGGCCGGGACCACGGTGTTGTAGGCGCGTGCCAGACGCGTTATCGAGTCAAGCAGGATGATGACATCTTTCTTGTGCTCGACCAGGCGTTTCGCCTTTTCGATCACCATCTCCGCGACCTGTACGTGGCGTGAGGCAGGTTCGTCGAAGGTGGACGAGATCACCTCGCCCCTGACCGAACGCTGCATTTCCGTCACTTCCTCCGGACGCTCGTCGATGAGCAGCACGATGAGCACACATTCGGGTTGATTGGTGGTGATGGCATGGGCGATGTTCTGCAACATGACGGTCTTGCCGGCCTTGGGCGGCGAAACGATCAGTCCGCGCTGGCCCTTGCCGATGGGCGCCACCAGGTCGATGACGCGGGACGTAAGATTTTCGCTCGAGGCGTTGTCGCGCTCGAGCGTCATGTGCACATTCGGGTGCAGCGGCGTTAAATTCTCGAACAGAACCTTGTTTTTGGCTTCATCCGGCGACTGGAAATTAATCTCTTCGACCTTGAGCAGGGCGAAGTAGCGTTCCGATTCCTTCGGTGGGCGGATATTGCCCTTGACGGTGTCCCCGGTGCGCAGATTGAAGCGGCGGATCTGGGAGGGCGAAACATAGATATCGTCCGGGCCGGCCAGATAAGAGGCGTCGGCCGAGCGCAGGAACCCGAACCCGTCCTGCAGGATTTCGACCACGCCTTCGCCGATGATGTCCTCGCCCTTTTTGGCCTGGGCCTTGAGGATCGCGAAGATCAGGTCTTGTTTGCGCAGTCGTCCGCCGCCTTCGAGGTCAAGGGCCGCGGCCATTTCCGCCAGTTCGGCGGCGGGCTTGCGTTTGAGTTCAGTGAGGTTCATCAGGTTTGCATTCATGTGGTCACCGGTTCCGGACATGCAAGGGGACGGAATTTGTCCACCGTTGAAGCCCGGGGAATGTGGAAAAGCTGGATGTGTTTAAAAGCAGGAACGACTTAGGATTTTTATACTTCCGAGTTAAACTCTAGCACCAGTTGCGGCCCTCGTCCAGTCCATGAGGGCCGTTTGGTTTGTCATAATATTGTCAGAGGTTGCCGTCGATGAACGCAGACAGTTGCGACTTGGAGACGGCACCAACCTTGGTGGCTTCGACGCTGCCATTCTTGAACAGCATCAGGGTCGGGATGCCGCGGATGCCATATTTCGGCGGAGTCTGCGGGTTCTCGTCGATGTTAAGTTTGGCGACCTTGAGCTTTCCGTTATATTCCCTGGCAACTTCTTCGAGCACCGGCGCAATCATCTTGCACGGGCCGCACCACTCCGCCCAATAGTCCACCAACACAGGGCCGTCGGCCTTGAGTACTTCCTGCTCAAAATTGTCGTCAGTAATATTGACGATTCCTTGACTCATACAGAATTGCCTCCACTTCGATTATCGGGGGTTGGCCGCGACCCAGCGGACCAGGGACGGATGCTGAAATACAGGGTTTGCAGGACGTAGTTTGAGCAAAAACACGGGTCTAATGCAAGCGGAGGGTAAATCCTGATATTCTCTTGCTACTTATATGACCGACCACAGCCATCTCACCGAAATATCCTTTGCCAGTCTGGGCCTGCCGGAAGTGCTGCTGAAAGGCGTGCACGAGGCCGGCTTTGAGTTCTGTACCCCGATCCAGGCCGAAACCCTGCCGATTGCGCTGACCGGGCAGGACGTGGCTGGCCAGGCGCAGACCGGAACCGGGAAGACGGCGGCATTTCTGCTCGCCGCCTTGAATCATTTAATCAGGCATCCGGCCGAGGACCGCCGCCCGAACCAGCCGCGTGCCATCATGCTTGCGCCCACGCGCGAACTCGCGGTGCAGATCCATAAGGACGCCATGGTGTTGGGCGCCCACAGCGGCCTGCGTTTCGCGCTGGTGTACGGCGGCACGGGCTATGACTCCCAGCGCAAGACGCTGGAAGAGGGTGTAGATGTGCTGATCGGTACGCCCGGTCGCATCATCGATTATTTCAAACAGCATGTGTTCGACCTGCAGGCGATCCAGGCCATGGTGCTGGATGAGGCCGACCGCATGTTCGATCTCGGTTTCATCAAGGACATCCGCTTCCTACTGCGGCGCATGCCGGAGCCCGCCTGCCGTCTGAGCATGCTGTTCTCGGCCACGCTTTCCTACCGTGTGACCGAGCTCGCCTACGAGCACATGAACCACCCCCAATTTGTACGCATCGAGCCGGACAAGCGCACCGCCGATAAGGTCACCCAGACGCTGTATCACACGGCCATGGATGAAAAGATTCCATTGCTGGTCCATCTGTTGCGACACATGGATCCGGCACGCAGTCTCGTGTTCATCAACACCAAGGACATGGCGGAGCGCATCGCGGCCTGGCTCAAGGTCAACGGGTTCAATGCCGCGGTACTGTCGGGCGATGTGCCACAAACCCTGCGACAGCAGTTGCTGGCCGATTTCACGGAAGGCCGCTTGCCGATCATGGTGGCGACCGACGTGGCCGCACGCGGGCTGCACATTCCCGATGTCAGCCACGTGTTCAATTTCGATCTGCCGCAGAATGCCGAAGACTACGTGCATCGTATCGGCCGCACGGCGCGCGCCGGGGCCAGTGGCGATGCCGTGAGTTTCGCCTGTGAGAAATATGTCTTTTCGTTGCCTGAGATCGAGGAGTATCTCGGGCACAAACTTCCGGTGGCGCCCATCACGCCGGAGATGTTGCCACCGTTGATACCCCCGCCGTACCAGGAGCGCCGCCCGCGCGAGGGGGATCGCCACGGCCGTCACGGCGGAGAGCATCGCGGGCGCGGCGGCCGCCCCGAGCGCGGTGCGCGGGACCGTCCCGCACGGCGTCCCGCCGAAGCGAAACGGCCGGAGCCGCCGACGCAAAAACCGGCCGCCCCGGAACCAGCGAAAACGGTTACACCACCGGTTCCCAAAGCCGTCGCGCGCCTGCTCCCGCGCCGCGGCGGCGACAAGCCGGTGATTGGATAAGCAAGACATAAAGTCACGACCAGATAATCTGGAGGAGAACAACCATGGCCAAGATCATTTTTTCTGACGGCAAGGAAGTCACGGAGCTTTCCAGAGTCCAACAACGCCTGGGACAATTAGGCATTGTCCTGCGCCGCTGGCCCGCGCCGACGAACGAGCGCCCCCGGGAATTGCTCGAGCAGAAGAGCCTGAAGGATGTCGAAAAGGAAGAACTGCTGGCCTATATCCAGAACCGCTTCGATGAACTGAAGCGGGAGAAGGGCTATACCACGCGCGACCTGGTGGTGATCCACGAAGACATGCCCGGGCTTCCCGACATGCTCGCCAAGTTCGACAAGATCCACACCCACGCCGACGACGAGGTGCGCTACATCCTCGCCGGCCGCGGCTATTTCGGCTTCGTCGAGCCGGATGGCACGCAGTATTTACTCGAGGTGAACGCCGGCGATTACATCAACGTGCCGGCCAACGCCGAGCATTGGTTTGAGATGCGTGACTCCAAGCGTATCAAGGCCGCGCGTTACTTCATCGATACCACCGGCTGGACGCCGCATTACACCGGGCGCGAACGCGAGATGGTGAAAGCCGCCACCCTGGCTGCTGTATAAGAAACGGATCAGCAGGGCAGCGGGGGCGTCGTTCAAGCAAGGAGGGTTAGCGCATCGCGTCCCTTGCTATTTTCCCCGAAAACACCGTTAACGCCGAGGCGCCGGACGGCGACCCTCGCCGCCACTTTCCCGGTCAGGCAACAACCCGCGAAGCTCTGCGGCTGTCAGGTCGCGCCACTGGCCGGGCTTCAGATTGCCGAGCCTAATGTTCATGATGCGGATGCGTTGCAGCCGGCGCACGTGGTACCCGAACACCTCACACATGCGCCGGATCTGCCGGTTGAGTCCCTGTGTCAGGATAATGCGGAACACGTATTTATCGACGCGGCTGACCTTGCAGGGCTTCGTGCGCACGTCAAGGATATTCACGCCACCGGCCATACCAGCGAGGAAGGTTTCCGTTACCGGCTTGTCGACGGTAACGACGTATTCTTTTTCGTGATTGTTCTCCGCGCGTAGAATCACATTCACGATATCGCCGTTGTTCGTAAGCAGAATCAATCCCTCGGAATCCTTGTCCAGCCGCCCGATGGGAAAAATCCGCGCGGGATGATTGATGAAATCGACGATATTGCCTTCGATATGCCGCTCGGTGGTGCAGGTGATGCCGACAGGTTTATTTAGGCAGAGATAGACTTGTTGCTTCTTCGCACCGACCACGCGTTTGTCCACACGAACTTCATCGCCCTCGTTGACCTGTGTGCCGAGCTCGGCCCGCTGGCCGTTGATGGTCACCCGGCCGCTGGCGATCCAAGCATCCGCCTCGCGGCGCGAGCAGATCCCAGTTTCACTGATGTATTTATTCAGTCTCACGGGCCGCGTTCTGTTGGATGGGAACGCGGCGAATGCTTATTCCCGGCATCCGGTATGACAACCTCGATGTGCATGCTGGCGATGTTCTTTTCTTTGGTACGATACAGGCGTTGCGCGCTGACCAACAATGAAGTAGACATTGAAAATGACGCCTTTTAACATGCCAATAATGACGTCTGATGCAAGAACTATGCAAGCAGCTAATTGAAAATGATTCAAACCCTCGACGATCTCCCGCCGCGCGCGACGCTTGTTGAAATCGCACGCGATTTTCACGCACGCGGTTGGATGCAGGGCACGGCGGGCAATCTCTCCGCGCGCGAGGACGCCGATCATTTCTGGATCACGGCGAGCGGCAAGCCCAAGGGTCGGCTCGATGAAAACGATTTTCTGCTGGTGCGCGTGAGCGATGGCGCGGTCGTGGAAAAGACGAATGCGGACAACCGACCTTCCGCCGAAACTTCGGTCCATCGTGTGCTCTACGGACGGTTTCCCGAAACGCGTGCTTGTCTGCATGGCCATAGCGTCAACGCCGCACTCGTGTCCGACCGCGCCAGGCCAAAGGCCAAATCGCTGCGTCTGCCGCCGATCGAGATGGTCAAGGGCTTCGACATCTGGAAGCAGAACCCGAAGGTGGAGCTGCCGTTGTTCGAGAACATTCTGGATGTGGCGAAAATCGCCGAGGAAATCCGCAAGCGCTTCCGCAAAACTTCTCCGGACGTGACAGCACTGCTGGTGCGCTCGCATGGCACTACGGTGTGGGGTGCGAGCCTGCAGGAAGCCTACAACCGCTTCGAAATTCTGGAATTCATCCTCGATTACCTGGCGCGCGCCGCGCGCCGCTGAGGCACTCCATATTATCGGGTTATTGTTCTATCCCGTCCGCATTCTCTGGTATGGTGTATCCGTATGAGACGCTTGCGCATCCTGGTTGTGCTGCTGGCCCTCTGGCCGTGGCAGCTCTTTGCCGATGAAGCCGCCGCCCGCGGCCAAGTGGTGTTGCTTAATGTGAGCGGCGCGATCGGGCCGGCGACAAGCGACTATGTGCATCGCGGGCTGGAGAAAGCGAAGGATGCCAACGCCGCGCTCGTGATTCTGCGCATGGATACCCCCGGCGGACTCGACACCGCCATGCGTCGCATCATTCAGGACATCATCGCCTCACCCGTTCCGGTCGTGACCTTCGTCAGCCCCTCCGGCGCGCGCGCCGCGAGTGCCGGCGCCTATATCCTGCTCGCCTCGCATGTGGCCGCCATGGCACCCGCGACCAATGTCGGCGCAGCTACCCCGGTGCAGATCGGCGGTGTGCCCAATCCCGGTGGTTCGGCCCCGCCCGCGAAGGAAGACAAAAAAGATTCCAAAAACAAAAAAGCCGAACCGGCCAAGCCCGGCATGGAGGAAAAGACGTTGAACGACGCCATCGCCTATATCCGCGGCCTCGCGCAGATGCGCGGGCGCAATGTGGAATGGGCGGAAAAGGCGGTACGCGAGGCGGCCAGTATTTCCGCCGAGGAGGCTGTGAAAATCCAGGTTGCCGATCTCATCGCCACGGACATGGCCGACCTGCTGAAAAAACTCGACGGGCGCCGGCTTACCCTGGATGGCCGTGAGCTCGTCCTCAAAACCAAAGGCCTCGAGATCAAGGTCTTTGATCCCGACTGGCGCAGCCGACTGCTGTCGGTCATCACCGATCCGAATGTGGCCTACATCTTCATGCTGCTGGGCATCTACGGGCTCTTTTTCGAGTTGTGGAACCCCGGCTACGTGTTGCCGGGGGTCATCGGCGGGATTTGCCTCTTGCTTGCGCTCTACGCCTTCCAGGTGCTGCCCATCAACTATGCCGGGCTGGGGTTGATCCTGCTCGGCATCGTTTTCATGGTGGCCGAGGCGTTCATGCCGAGCTTCGGCGCGCTGGGCATTGGCGGTGTCATCGCGTTTGCCGTAGGCTCGATCATCCTCATGGATACCGACGTGGAGGGCTATACCATCGCCTGGCCGCTGATCGCCGCCGTGGTGGCATTAAGCGCGGCGTTTTTCATTGGCGTTGTGATGATGGCGCTCAAGGCGCGTAAGCGCCGGGTAGTGAGTGGACGCGAAGAAATGGTCGGCGCCGTGGGCGAGGTGCTGGAGGATTTTTCAGATATCGGCCGCGTGCGCGTGCACAGCGAGGAATGGCAGGCGCGTTGTGGCATGCCGCTCAAGCGCGGGCAAAGGATTAAAGTCGTTGGCATCGAAGGGCTGATGCTGACTGTGGAGCCAAACACATCGGAGGGTAATTAACATGGAATTCATACCATTGGGTTTTATTCTGGCTGTTATCGCCATGCTGCTGTTCTCGGCCTTCCGCATCCTGCGGGAATACGAACGCAGCGTGGTATTCATGCTCGGCCGCTTCTGGAAGGTCAAAGGACCGGGTCTGGTCATCATCCTTCCCGGCGTTCAGACCATGGTGAAGGTGGACCTGCGCATCATCGTGATGGACGTGCCGCCGCAGGACGTGATCTCGCGTGACAACGTTTCGGTCAAGGTCAACGCTGTGGTGTTCTTCCGCGTCATTGACCCGCAGCGCGCGATCATTCAGGTGGAGGACTACTATTCCGCCACCAACCAGCTCGCCCAGACCACGTTGCGTTCCGTGCTCGGCAAGCACGAGCTTGACGAGATGCTCTCGGAGCGCGACAGGCTCAATGTCGACATCCAGAAAATACTCGATGCGGCGACCGACGCCTGGGGCATCAAGGTCACCATGGTCGAGATCAAGCACGTGGATATCGACCCCACCATGGTGCGCGCCATTGCGCGCCAGGCCGAAGCCGAGCGCGAACGGCGCGCCAAGGTGATCCATGCCGAGGGCGAGCTGCAGGCGGCGGAGAAACTGCAGCAGGCGGCAGCGGTGTTGTCCCAGCAGCCGCAGGCGATCCAGCTGCGTTATCTCGAAACGCTGACGGTGATCGCCGCCGACAAGAACTCCACGATCGTATTCCCGCTGCCGATGGACCTGATCACGCCGTTTCTGGAGATGGCGAAAAAGAAGTAGCGGCCGCGGTCCCGGGGCGAAGGAGTTTCGCCGCAAGCGGCGGGGCGCTGCCTACCGCACTATCCAGGTGTCAATGGAGGTGGTGTCGGTGGAAAAGCCAAGTTCGAGGGAGGTGGAGCAGCCTTCGACATTCGGCAGTGCGGTGCCTGTCTGCACGATGAGGTTGGGAATTCCCTGAATGGGGTGATCGGTTTCCAGCGTTGGCCTTCGCGGATCACCCTCGGTTCTTCAATGAGCTGAAATCGCGGCGCCCACCCCGAGCCGCCAACGATCATTGTGGTGGCACGGGACGTTTCAGCCGGTTCTCGTCCACCGCCACGTAAGTCAGCACCGCCTCAGTAATCTTGATCACCTCGCCCGGCTTGGGCGAACGCAGCCCGCGCTCGACATAGACTTCGACCTTCACGGTGAGCGAGGTGGTGCCTACCTTGATGACGTCGGCGTAGAAACTCACCAGGTCGTTGACGAATGCCGGCGCGACGAAGTGAAAGGCGTTGACCGCCACCGTGACCACGCGCCCCTTGGCGCGGCGGCTGGCAGCGATAGAGCCGGCGATGTCCACCTGCGACATGATCCAGCCGCCGAAGATATCGCCGCCGGCGTTGGTGTCCCTGGGCATGGGCACCAGCCGCAGCGTGGCGTGTTTGTCGGGGAGTGCTGTGGCTTCGGCGGTCATGGGGTCTCCGTGGGATCAGGGCGCGAGCCAGTCGCGCGGTTTGAGAAACAGCTCATACAGCCGCGCCTCCGGCGATCCGGCTTGCGGCTTCCAGTTGTAGCGCCATTTCACCAGCGGCGGCAGCGACATCAGAATGGATTCGGTGCGTCCGCCGGACTGCAACCCGAACAGTGTGCCACGGTCGTAGACCAGATTGAATTCGACGTAACGTCCGCGCCGGTATAACTGGAAATCGCGCTCGCGCTCGCCGTGAGGAGTCACCTTGCGTTTCTGTACGATGGGCAGGTAGGCGGACAGATAATGATCGCCCACGCTTTGCATGAAGCCGAAGCTGTGTTCGAAACCCTTTTCATTCAGGTCGTCGAAGAAGAGGCCGCCCACACCACGCGGCTCGTTGCGGTGCTTCAGAAAGAAATACTCGTCGCACCATTTCTTGAAGCGCGCGTAGTAATCCGCACCAAACGGGTCACAGGCTACCTTTGCGATCCGATGCCAATGAATCGCGTCCTCTTCGAAGCCGTAATACGGCGTGAGGTCGAAACCGCCGCCAAACCACCACACCGGCTCGGCGTCCGGTTTTTCCGCGATGAAGAAACGCACGTTGCAGTGCGAGGTCGGGACGTAGGGATTGCGCGGGTGGATGACGAGTGACACGCCCAGCGCCTGAAAAGACCGGCCGGCGAGTTCCGGGCGGTGCGCCGAGGCCGACGGCGGCAGGTTTTTTCCGTGCACATGCGAGAAGTTGACGCCGGCCTGTTCGAACACAGCGCCTTCGGCGAGCACGCGGGATTTCCCGCCGCCACCTTCCGGGCGATCCCACGCATCTTCGCGGAATTTCTCTTTTCCGTCTTCCTGTGCGAGCGCTATGCAGATGCGATCTTGCAGGTCGAGAAGGTAGGCCTTTACCGCATTAATGTTTGTTTCCGCCATTCTTTGCGCTCTTTGCGTTTTTGTGGCAGAGGCTGTTAACCCGGCCGCACGATCTCGCCGGAGACGGCGTCGCGGATCGGTGTCGGTGTGGGAGCATCGCCCACAAGACCCGGCAGCACGTAATCCACCGCGCCCTTGAAGCGGCGCAGGGCTTCGCGATAACTGCGAACCGGCGCACCTCCTGCACGGTTGGCGCTGGTGGAAACGATGGCCATGCCGGCGGTCTTGCACAGGGCGGCCGCCTGCGCGTGCGCGGTGACGCGCACGGCAATCCGCGCGCGGTTGCCATTGATCCAGCGGGGTGTGCCCGCGCGCGGCGGAAGCAGCCAGGTGTTTGGGCCAGGCCAGGTGGCCGCGACCGGCGGCGGGATATGTTCAACATAGGGAGCGAGCTGGGCAGTGTCGGCGGCGATGAGGATCAGGCCCTTGGCGGGGGAGCGGCGCTTGATGCGCAGCAGCCGCAGCACTGCGGCGCGATTCATGGGGTCGCAGCCGAGGCCGAAGCAATATTCGGTGGCGTAGGCGATGACACCGCCAGCTTGGATGAGGCGCGCCGCCCGGATCAGCTCGCCGGTAACCAAGCGCGCCTAGTTTCCGAACTTCTCGCGCACGGCCTTGTCCTTGGCCGCCACCTCGGCGGCGCTGGCCTTGCGTTCGTCGGCGAGGCGTTTGGCGAGTTCCTTATCGGACAGCGCCAGGATCTGCGCCGCCAGCAACCCGGCGTTCTTAGCGCCGGCCTTGCCGATGGCCACCGTCGCCACCGGGATGCCGCCTGGCATCATGACGGTGGAAAGCAGTGCGTCCTGACCCTTGAGCGGTCCGCCTTCCATCGGCACGCCGATTACGGGTTTCAGGGTAAGCGCCGCGACCGTGCCGGCGAGATGCGCCGCCATGCCGGCGGCGGCGATGAACACGGCGCAGCCGCGCGCATCGGCATCTTTCACAAAGGCGTGGGTGGCATCCGGGGTGCGGTGCGCCGACAGCACCCGGACCTCGCGGGCGATGCCGAGTTTGGTGAGCACTTCAATCGTGGACTGCATGGTGTCGAGGTCCGAGTCCGAACCCATCAGGATGGCGACGAATGGTTTGGTCATCTTGTTTCCCTAATGAATTTGCGCCTTTGCGGTAAGCGATCTTATTTTTTCAGCTCCCGCGCAATCGCCCGGTAGCCAATGTCGGTACGGTACTGTGCACCCTGCCAGCGAATCTGCTTGATCACTTCATAGGCGCGTTTCTGGGCCGCGCTCACTGTAGCGCCCAGCGCCGTGACGCACAACACCCGGCCGCCGCTCGTGACCACCGTGCCGTCTTTCTGCGCCGTGCCCGCGTGAAATACCTTACAGTCGAGTGCCGCTTTTTCGGGCAGGCCGGTGATGACATCGTCTTTCTTGTAAGTGCCGGGATAACCACCCGCGGCCATGACCACGCCAAGGGCAGGCCGCGTGTCCCATTGCGCCTGCACACGATCCAGTTTGCCATCGAGCGCGGCGTCGATGAGGTCGATGAGGTCGGACTGCAGCCGCATCATGACCGGTTGGGTTTCGGGATCGCCGAAGCGGCAGTTGTATTCAAGCACCTTGCAGGTTCCGTCCGGACTGATCATGAGCCCGGCGTACAGGAAGCCGGTGTACGGATGGCCTTCGGCGCGCATGCCGCGCGCCGTGGGCTCGATCACCTCGCGCATGACGCGAGCGTGAATCTCGGGCGTGACCACCGGGGCGGGCGAGTAGGCGCCCATGCCGCCGGTGTTCGGTCCGGTGTCGCCGTCGCCGACGCGCTTGTGGTCCTGCGAGGTCGCGAGCGGCAGGATGTGGTGGCCGTCGGCCATAACGATGAAGCTCGCCTCCTCGCCGGTGAGAAATTCCTCCACGACCACGCGATGTCCGGCCTCGCCGAAGGCGTTGCCGGCAAGCATGTCGCACACGGCAGTGATCGCCTCATCCACCGTCTGGGCAATGATCACACCCTTGCCGGCGGCGAGTCCGTCGGCCTTGACCACGATGGGCGCGCCCACTTTCCGGATGTAGGCCTCGGCGGCGGTCACGTCCGTGAAGTTGCCATAGGCAGCAGTCGGGATGTGGTGGCGCGCGAGAAAATCCTTGGTGAAGGCCTTCGAGCCCTCGAGTTGTGCGGCCGCCTGCATCGGGCCGAAGCAACGCAGCCGCGCGGCCTGGAAGCGGTCGACCACACCGAGCACCAGCGGTGCTTCGGGGCCGACGATAGTCAGGGAAATTTTGTTGGATTGGGCGAACTGGAGCAGACCATCGATGTCGTCCGCGGCGACGGCGATGTTTTCGCACTTAGCCTCGAGTGCGGTGCCGGCATTGCCGGGTGCAACGAATATTTTTTCAACCCGGGGGGATTGCGCGGCCTTCCACGCGAGCGCATGTTCGCGTCCACCACCGCCGATGATGAGAATTTTCATCTGCGGTTGGAAAAGTCTTAATGCCGGAAGTGCCGCATGCCGGTGAGAACCATGGCGATGCCATGCTGGTTGGCGGCGTCGATCACTTCCTGGTCGCGCATGGAGCCGCCCGGCTGGATCACGGCCGTCACGCCCACTTCGGCTGCCTGGTCGATGCCGTCGCGGAACGGGAAGAAAGCGTCCGAGGCCATGGCCGAGCCACGGACCTCAAGCCCGGCATCGGTGGCCTTGATCGAAGCGATGCGCGCGCTGTAGACGCGGCTCATCTGGCCCGCACCCACACCGATGGTGCGGCCGTCCTTGCAGTAGACGATGGCGTTGGATTTCACGAACTTCACCACTTTCCAGGCAAACAGCAGGTCGCGTATCTCCTGTTTGTTGGGTGCACGCCGGGTGACGACCTTGAGTTCGGCCTCGGTGACCATGCCGTTGTCGCGATCCTGCACCAGCAGGCCGCCGCTCACGCGTTTGAAATCGAGGCCTGCGGGCCGGGTGTTGCTCCAAGCGCCGGATTCGAGCACGCGCACGTTGGGTTTGGCGACGAGGATCGGCTTGGCGTCTTCGTTGATCGAAGGCGCGATAATCACTTCCACAAACTGGCGTTCGAGAATGGCCTTGGCGGTGGCCGCGTCGAGGGGGCGATTAAAGGCGATGATGCCGCCGAAGGCTGAGGTCGAATCGGTGATGTAGGCGTGTTTGTAGGCGTCGAGCGGTGAGTCGGCGATGGCCACGCCGCAGGGGTTGGCGTGTTTGACGATGACGCACGCGGTCTCGTCAAAGGACTTCACGCATTCGAGCGCGGCATCGGCATCGGCGATGTTGTTGAATGACAGTTCCTTCCCTTGAAGCAGCCGCGCCGTGGCCACGCAGGCCTCGGCCGGGTGGTGCTCGACGTAAAAGGCGGCGCGCTGGTGCGGGTTCTCGCCGTAGCGCAGTTCCATGGCGTGGACGAACTGCTGGTTGTACGTGTGCGGGAAATGCACGCGGGCGCCATCCTGTTGCAGGCTACCGAGGTAGTTGGCAATCGTGCCGTCGTAACGCGCTGTGTGTTCGAAGGCCTTGGTTGCCAGACGAAAACGCAGGTCCGCCCCGACCGCGCCGCGGTTCTTTTTCATTTCGTCGAGCACGGCGGGGTAGTCGCCGTTATCGACCACTACCGTAACCGCGTTGTAATTCTTGGCGGCGGCGCGCAACATCGTCGGGCCGCCGACGTCGATATTCTCAATCGCCTGCGTGAGGTCGCAATCCTTACGTGCGACTGTTTCCTCGAAGGGGTAGAGATTGACAGCGACGAGATCGATCGGAGGAATATTTTGTTCGCGCATGGTGCTCACGTGGCTGTCGCGGTCACGCCGTCCCAGAATGCCGCCGTGGATTTTCGGGTGCAGCGTCTTCACGCGGCCGTCGAGCATTTCCGGGAAGCCGGTGTAGTCCGATACCTCGATCACCGGGATGCCGTTATCGGCCAGCAGCTTGGCGGTGCCGCCGGTGGACAGGATCTCGACGTTGAGTTCACGCAGACCGCGCGCAAATTCAACCACGCCGTTTTTGTCGGAGACGCTGATCAGCGCACGTTTGATGGTAGACATGTCCGCTTCATTATCCTTTCAGGGCTGAAACGTTAAAAACCGGAACGGGTGGCAACGATAGAGGGGAAATGCGCTGGCGCAGGGTCCCTTTGTCCGTGAACGCCTAATTTAATTTGTAGAGTTTGAGCTTTTTGCGCAGGGTATTGCGGTTGATGCCAAGAATTTCCGCCGCCTTGCACTGGTTGCTCTTGACGTGGCGCATCACGATCTCGAGCAACGGCTTCTCTACTTCGGCAATCACCATTTCATAGACCCCGGACGTTTTTTCTCCGTTCAGGTCGTGGAAGTAGCGCTCGAGCGCGCTCTTGACGCACGCCGCAACCGGGCCTTTTCGATCCTTGGTCATGCCGCGGCCGTACAGGGAAGTAAGAATGCCGAGGGCGCAGGTGTGGCCGTTACCGATCCTTGTCCATTGAAGAATTCACGGACCATGACGATCTGTTCCAGCGTCGACTCGACGCGGTTGACGCCGTGGCGGAAGGCCGCGCCACCGACGAGCCCCTTGCTGTACCAGGAGATGTGTTTGCGTGCCATGCGCACACCGGTGTATTCGCCGTAGAACGCATACAGGTTATCGAGGTGCGCAAGCAGGGTATCGCGCACTTCCGTCACGAGCGGCGGCGCGAGTTTCTCGCCGGTCGCCAGAAAGTGGGAAATTTCTCGGAAAATCCAGGGGTTTCCCTGGGCCGCACGGCCGACCATGACGCCGTCGGCACCGGTATGTCGAAGCACCTGCGCGGCCTTCTCCGGGCTTGTGATGTCGCCGTTCGCAATCACGGGGATTTTTACCGCGGACTTGATGGCGGTGATGGTGTCGTATTCGGCCTCGCCCTGGTAGGCGTCGGCGCGCGTGCGCCCGTGCACTGCCAGTGACTGGATGCCGGAGGCTTCGGCGAGGCGGGCAATGGCTACACCATTTTTATTGGCACGGTCCCAGCCGGTGCGAATCTTAAGCGTCACGGGAACGTTCACGCTGTTGACCACAGCCTCGAGAATGTCGGCCACGAGTTGTTCGTTTTGTAGCAACGCCGAACCGGCGTACACGTTGCAGATTTTTTTTGCCGGGCAACCCATGTTGATATCGATGATCTGTGCGCCGCGCTCGACGTTAACCCGCGCCGCCTGCGCCATCATCGAAGGATCGCTGCCGACGATCTGCACGGAGCGTGGGTCGTCCTCGCCGGTATGATCGGCGCGGCGTTTGGTCTTTTCGCTGCCCCACAGGAGCGAGTTCGAGGCCACCATTTCGGACACGGCCATGCCCGCGCCGAGTTTGCGGCACAGTTGGCGGAATGGCCTGTCGGTGACACCGGCCATGGGCGCAAGGAACAGATTATTTTTAAGTTTATAGGGCCCGATTTTCATATCGGTTTTTCGACCCGGACGCAGGGAAAGGGCAGCATCTTAACCAGAAAATCTGCATAGAGGGAAGAGGGATGCGATAAACGGCCATGGAGGATTTATTTTGCTGGCAGGATAAATTTAAAAATGAAAATGGGTTGAGGAAATCGCAAGCCCGTCAGACGGCACACGCCGACGGTAAGCAGGTGAAGACAAACGATAAAATCTTGCGCCAAGTGCGGAGGTCTCTCGCCTCAGGGATTGACAAGCCGAATTTCGTAACCCACGGCTTTTCCGTCCGGATTGGTGACGTCCAGCCTGGCCGCCATGGCCACGTTCTGAAACATGGGATCATTGGCCGCGGCTGGCGTTTCCAGGTACTGGTCTGCCGAGAATACCTGGCGGGCCACGACGAGTCCCGCGCTGTCGGTGAGACTCACCTCCATGTCCGGATACTCCTGGTCGAACTCGGCGCGGTTTACGAGCGTGGCGCGCAGGCGCAGCGCATTTTCATATTCGGGATGCGGCGCGATAGTGGTCTGGAGGAGTTCAACCTGCTTGATGTTGTGCGGTGGCTCTATTTCGCAATGGGCCAGGTGGCAGAATTTGTGCACGAGCGGATTCCACTGGGGAACACGCGCCAGGGCATCGCGGTAGAAAAAGGTGTATTGCCCGGCGAGGAGCAGAAGCAGCAGCATGTTGCCCAGCGTCCACAGGGAAATTTTCACTCTCGATCCGCGATTTTTTTGCCACGGTAATCCTGAAATTTCGGGGCTGTTGCCGTCTTTCTTTTTTTTATGATGTTTGGCAGGTGCCGCCGCTTTTTTCTTTTTGACGCGCTTGCGTTTCGGTTTTTTCAACGAGGGTGCTTCGTCCTCCGTTGGAGAATTCTCGTTGTCTTCTTCCGGGAAGGTCTCGAAAAGGCCCTGATCGGCGTGAAACGTGTGCGAGCAGATGCCACAACGCACGAGCCCCTCGTGGGCATTCAGCTGCGCGGGGGTGACCTTGAACGTGGTATGGCATTCGGGGCAGCGGGTGTACATGATACTAGCGTAGCCGACTCAGCCGCCCGTGTGGCTGGCGAGCAGCACCCACTTCTGCCGTTCCCGTGCGGTGAAGGCAAAGGGTGGTTCGTAGTATGGCCGTACTTCCGCGGCCTGGTCGCTCCCCAACAGCCCCGAAAGCGCGAGCCGCCCGCCAGGGCGCACGCGCGATTTGATTTCGGGCGCCAGCTCGATCAGCGTGCCGAAGAGGATATTGGCGACCACAATATCGGCCTGGAAGCCCGGGGGCAGTTCTTGAGGGAGCATGACGTGCAGGTCGGTGTGGATGCCGTTGCGCGCCGCGTTACCCCGCGTCACGTCGAGCGACTGCGGGTCAATGTCGACGGCATAGGCCTGGGCCGCGCCGAGCTTGAGCGCGGCGACGGAAAGGATGCCCGAGCCGCAGCCGTAGTCGAGAAAGATTTTCCCGGCGAGCGCCTGCTCCGAGAGCCATTCGAGGCACAGCGCCGTGGTCGGGTGATCGCCGGTACCGAAGGCGAGCCCAGGATCGAGAATGATGTTGACGGCATCGGGCTCAGGTGGCGTACACCAGCTTGGCACCACCCACAGGCGGAGCCCGACCTTGAGTGGCTTGTAGTGCGTCATCCACGAACGTGCCCAATCCTCGTCACCGAGCCGGTCTATTGCATGCGGTGGTTTTTCCGCAAGGCCCAGATGCTCGCATGTGCGCGCGAGAATTTCGTCCGTGTCCGCGTGTTCCGGAAAAAGGCCAGTGACCTGCACCTGCGACCACAGCGGGCTGTCCTCCCAATGCACCTCGAACACCGGCTCATCGCCGGCGTCCTGCATCGTGACCGAGATCGCACCCCGTTCCTCGAACGCCTCGGCGAACGCCTCGGCGTGTTTCTGTTCTGTGCGCACTGTGAGTTTTACCCAAGGCATAACGAGTCAGGAGCGAGACGAAAGGTTAGGAATCATCGCCGCATGCCATCGCGACCTTCACGGGTAATTACAGCCCGAGCTTCTTCTGCAGGTAATGAATGTTCACGCCACCCTTGATGAAGGCGGCGTCGTTCATGATGTCCTGATGCAGTGCGATGTTGGTCTTGATGCCATCGACGACCATCTCCGACAAGGCAACACGCATGCGTGCCATGGCCATGGCGCGGGTATCCCCGTAAGCGATAAGTTTTGCGATCATGGAATCGTAATAGGGTGGCACCACGTAGTTGTTGTAGATATGCGTGTCTACCCGGATGCCGGGCCCGCCGGGCGGGTGATACTGGGTGATGCGCCCGGGCGAAGGGACGAAGGTTTTCGGGTCTTCGGCATTGATGCGGCATTCCATGGCATGGCCGCGCCAAGTGATGTCCTTCTGCCGGTAGGAGAGTTTCTGACCGGCGGCGATCAGCAGCTGTTCTTTGACGATGTCGACGCCGGTCACCATCTCCGTTACCGGATGCTCGACCTGCACGCGCGTGTTCATCTCGATGAAATAGAATTCGCCGTCCTGATACAGGAATTCGAACGTGCCGGCGCCGCGGTAACCGATCTTGCGGCAGGCCTCGGCGCAGCGCTCGCCGATCTTGTTGCGCAGTTTCTCGGGGATGCCCGGCGCGGGGGATTCCTCCACCACCTTCTGGTGTCGCCGTTGCAACGAGCAGTCGCGCTCGCCCAGATGAATTGCGTTGCCGTGCTCGTCCGCGAGCACCTGGAATTCGACGTGGCGCGGATTGCCGAGGTATTTTTCAAGGTAAACCGTTTCGTTGCCGAAGGCGGCCTTGGCCTCGCCACGGGTGAGCGAAATGGCGCTCAGGAGCGCGGCTTCGGTGTGCACCACGCGCATGCCCTTGCCGCCACCGCCGGCCGCGGCCTTGATCAGCACCGGATAACCGATATGTCCGGCCATCCTCAAAATTTCATTTTCGTTGTCGCCGAGTGGACCGTCGGAGCCGGGCACGCAGGGCACGCCCGCCTTTTTCATGGCCCTGATGGCCGAGATCTTGTCGCCCATGAGACGGATGGTCTCGGGGCGCGGGCCGATGAAGATGAAGCCGCTTTGTTCTACGCGCTCGGCGAAATCGGCGTTTTCCGAGAGGAAGCCGTAGCCCGGATGGATGGCCTGGGCGTCCGTTACTTCGGCGGCGCTGATGACGGCCGGGATGTTCAGGTAGCTTTCGGCGGCGCGCGGTGGGCCGATGCACACGGATTCGTCCGCGAGTTTGACGTATTTGGCATCGCGATCGGCGGTCGAATGCACGGCGACCGTTTTGATGCCGAGCATGCGGCAGGCACGCTGAACACGCAGCGCAATCTCACCGCGGTTGGCGATGACGACTTTCTCGATCATGGGTTACTCGATGACGAACAGGGTTTCGCCGTATTCCACCGGCTGGCCGTTTTCTTTGAGGATGGCTTTGACGATGCCGGCCTTGTCGGAGTCGATTTCATTCAGCATCTTCATGGCTTCTATGATGCAGAGGGTGTCGCCGACGTTGACCTGGCTGCCAATCTCCACGAATGACTTGGCGCCGGGTGTAGGCGAACGGTAGAACGTGCCGACCATGGGCGATGTGACCGCATGGCCTGCAGGCAAGGTGGCTGGCGCCGGTTGGGACGGGGCCGCCGGGGGCGGGGCGGCGTGATGCATCACCGGGGGCGGGGCGGCAGACACGTGATGGGTCGGGATAGTGCTTGCGCGGCTGATGCGGATGGCTTCCTCGCCTTCGCGGATTTCGATTTCCGCCAGACTCGATTCCTCCAGCATTTCGATGAGTTTCTTTACTTTGCGTATGTCCATGATGAGCTACCCTATTTTTTCAATCGTTCAATGGCGGCGGCCAGTGCCAGCTCATAACCCTGTGCGCCCAGACCGCTGATCACGCCCACGGCAAGGTCGGAGAAATACGAATGTTTCCGGAATGCCTCGCGCGCGTGCACGTTGGAAAGGTGCACCTCGATAAACGGGATATGCGTGGCTGCCAGCGCATCGCGCAATGCCACGCTGGTATGGGTAAAGGCAGCGGGGTTCAGGATCACAAACGCCACCTTGTCCTTCATCGCCTGTTGCACCTGTCCCACCAGTTCATGCTCGGCGTTGCTCTGAAAAAAGCGCAGCCGATGTCCGGCCGCCTCGGCCAGTCTGGCCAGACGCTCGTTGATGCTTTCAAGCGTCGTTGTGCCGTAATGTTCCGGCTCGCGTGTGCCGAGCAGGTTCAGGTTCGGCCCATTCAGCACCAGAATCTCAGCCATGGTCAGAATACCGACCGAAGGGTACTCGTAAAATCTGGGAAAATCGGTTCCATGCCATCTTTATCGTGAATTTTCCATGCTTATGCATTGATTTGCCGTTATCTTCGCGTATTGAAATTGTGCATGCTAACGATATATATGTCCAGTCGTTATGCAGGATCGGCGGAAATTAGCCGAAGATAGATGCAAATTCCTATCGGGGAAGCGTAGGAGAAGCCTGTTTCGGTGCTACCAGGGGGGCAATCAGGGATTCAAGTTCAACACGATCGAAGGCCCCGAGCTTGCGGGCCACGATGGTGCCATTCCGGTCGATGATCGCGGTAAAGGGCAGCGAGCCCATGCGGTTGCCATAGCGGCCAATTAACTCCATCCCGGCATCTTCACCGCCAACGAGCAGCGGGTAATTCATGCCTGCGGACTTCTGGTAGGCCGCTACCGCTTCTTTGTTGTCGATGGCCAACCCGATCATTTGTAAGCCTTCGGCAGCATGTCTTTTTTGCAAGTCGATAAATAGCGGAATCTCCTCGCGGCAGGGCGGGCACCAGGTGGCCCAGAAATTAAGTACGATGACCTTGCCCCGCCACTCGCTCAGACGGCGGCTTTTCCCGTCCAGGTCGGGCAGGGTGAATTCGACCATCGTGCCGCCAGCATAGGTCGGTTTGGTGACTGGTTCCGGGGTGCGCAGCAACTGGGCGAACCAATAACCCCCGATCAGGGCGAGAAAGGCCGCCGCCAGCAGGAGCAGGTTTTTAAGCGATGGGGGCATGAAACAGGATCGACACCGGCCGGGAGATTAGAGTTTTTTCAGCACGGCGAGAAATTCATCCGCCGTGCGGTAGCCGTAGGTGCGCAACGCCTGGCGTTCCTCGCCATTCGGGGCAAAGAGCAGCATGGCCGGCGGGCCGTACACGCTGAATTTCCTTTTGACCGCGCGGCTGGTGTCGTCTGTCTTCGTCACGTCGGCTTGTATGAGAACAAAAGACTTGAGCGCCTCGCGCACACGCGGATCGGCAAGAGTGCCTTTTTCCATGCGCACACAGTCGGTGCACCAGTCGGCGTAATAATCCAGGATCGCTGGTTTTCCGGACGCCTTGGCGGCCGCGAGCCGGTCTTCGATGTCGCGCAATGTGCGGACGCGGTCAAACGGGTGCTCACTGGCAGCGGCCCGCGTACCGTCGGTGCCGATGGCCGTGCTAGCGACAATGCCGGGACCAGGCAAAGACAGCGGATGCAGGATATCGCGGTTACCGGCAAAGCCTCCGAACAGCGCCGCCACACCCCAGACGAGCAAGAGCGTACCGGCGCCTTTCCACAGGTAGCGCCAGCCACTTGCGTCCGCGGGCAGACCTTGGGTCGCGCTGAGATAAACCGCGGAAACGATGAGCAACGCCGCCCACAGGAACAGCACCGGCACCTGCGGCAGGAAGCTAAGGAGATAGATGGCGACGGCGAGCAGAAGTACGCCGAAGAGGTGTTTCACACTGTCCATCCATTTACCGAATCTGGGCAGGAGGAACCCGGCGCCGATGCCGATGGCAATCAGAATCATGCCCTGCCCGTGGGCCATCGAAAACATGATGGCGCCACCGAGTACCGGATCCTTGGCGGCAATGGCCGCGCCCAGGGCGGAAATGAGCACGGGTGACACACAGGCGCCGACAATCAGCGCCGACACGAGCCCAAGGAAGAAAATACCGACAAAGGAGCCGCCCCGCAGGTGGTGGGTGCGGTGATGCAGGTGCGACTGGATGAAGGCTGGCATCTGAAGGTCGTAGAGGCCGAATAGCGAGAGCGACAGCAATACAAGGACCGTGCTGAATGTGCCGACGGCCCAGGGGCTCTGGAAATAGGCTTGAAGTTGTTCGCCACTCAGACCGGCGATGACACCGGCGATGGCATAGGTGGTGGCCATGCCGAGGACATAACTGTACGAAAGCAGCCCGCCCCGCAGTTTGCTGATATGCGTATCGCCCTGGCCCACGATCACGCCGGAGAGAATTGGCACCATCGGCAACACACAGGGCGTGAACGTAAGTAACAGGCCCGCGCCGAAGGCAGCGAGCATGGCGAGAAATAATTTGTTGTTGTCGTGCGTGCTTGTGCTGGTGTCGGCCAAGGACGGTACGGGGGTGTTCGCGATGGCGGTCACGGCCAACGCGCCAGCCGCTGCGGTCACGTGAAATTTTTTGGTGTTGGGTGGGTAACAGATCGCCACGCCTTTTTCCGCGCAACCCTGATAACTCACGTTGAGCGTTAAATCGAGGTTTTGGGTGGAAACACCTTCCACCGGCAGCCACACCTCGAAGCCCTGGTGGTACACCTCGGTTTTGCCGATGAACTCGTCGGTCTTGATTTTGCCGGCGGGCAGGATGTAGTTGCCCAGGCGCACCCCTTCCGGCAGTGCGCCGCCATCGCTGCGCTTCAGTTCAAAGCTGGTCTTGTCGCGGTAGAGGTAACAGCACTCACCGATATCGATGCGTGCCAGCAGGGCGTTTTTGTCGGAGGCACTGACGTTTACGGTGAAAGCCGTTTCTGGATCGACAGGCTCATCGGGGCTCACCGCTGACGCGCTGGAACGGGTGAGATCCTTGAAAGATTTGAATTCCGTCACCGGTGGCACGACGGGCAAGCGCGTTGCCGCACTTATTTTGGTCGGCGGTAACGTGAAATCCACGTCCTTGGTAATCGGTGGATAGCACACGCCGACAGGCTCGTTGCAGCCCTGGGCGGTGATGCGCAGCCGCGTGGTTAGTGCACCCTCTTTGCGCTCGAACGGCAGCCGCACTTTTACCGGCTTGAAGTAGGTTTCGACCGTTCCAAACAGTGGATCCTGTTTTTTCTTGCCGACCGGGAAAATGGGGTCTTTGAGCGCCACGGTGCCGTCGAGTACTTCAAATTTGAATTTGTCCCGATACAGAAAGTATCCGGGCGCGATCTTCCAGCTAGCCTCGAGCGTGGTGGGGCTGACAACACGGGTGGACAGACGAAAGGCCTGATCCGCCTCAAGCAGATCATCTCCGGTCTGTGACGCCTGCGCGGCGGGGAGCAGTAGAAACAGCAGTGCTGTGAGGGATTTTCTTGTCATGTTTTATCCGGGTCACGGACCCACGCGAGGTAGTCCTTGAAACCGCTTGTGATAGGGACCGCGATTACCTCAGGAAGTTCGTAGGGATGCAACTCGAGAATGCGTTTTTCGATCTTGCGGAAGGTGCGCGTCAGGGATTTGATGAGGAGTAATTGTTCCGCCGCCGACTCCACTTGGCCCTTCCACAAATAGATCGACTGCGTGATGGGCAGGATGTTGACGCAGGCGGCGAGGCGTTCGGCGACAAGGGCTTTGGCGATACGCTCGGCTGCCGCGTTGTCAGGGCAGGTGGTCAGGACGATCTGGCATTTTGGGAGGCTCATCTATTGCCATGTATTGTAGCGAATGTTTGATGTCTATGTCCGGATGCCAGGCGCGCGCCAACCGGTTATGCTGCGCTTTCGAGAACCTTCCCGGATTGCCGCATTTTATGATTTTTCTCCTCCTTGCGCTGGGCGCGGTGCTGGCCGAGATCTGGCTGCTCATTCTGGTTGGCGGTCTGATCGGCGCCGGCTGGACCCTGTTATTGCTGCTCGCCAGCGCGGTGTTCGGTGCTCGGCTGGTCCGTGCCCAGGGACTCGCTACCGCCACGCGCGTCCAGGCCATGCTGGAGCAGGGGCAATCACCGGCGCTCGGCATGCTCGAAGGGCTGGCTTTACTGGTGGCCGGGTTCTTGTTCATCGTTCCGGGGTTTATCTCCGATATGGTCGGCTTGGTCTTGTTGATCCCGTCACTGCGCCGGGGACTCATTCGGGGTTTCTTCCGCCGCGTCCTGCACATCAACCCGAACGCGGCCCCTGCCCACCATGACAATCGCCGTGCTGGCCATGTTACCCTCGAAGGTGAATCCAGGCGTATCGACTAGTTTCATCCCGGTTCGGTATGATCTCCTGAATCCAGTGAATTCATGTTTCATGATGCTTCCAAAGCGTCGGACAATCGTTGCCAAACAATAACAACGTTTACACCGGGAACAGAAAACAGTCATGAAAAAAATAAATGATCTTTTGCGCTGCTACACCGAATTTGTCATCCGCCATCGCTTGGGGGTGATGCTCGCGATTCTGGCCGTCACGGTATTTCTGGCCTCGCGCGTGATGAGCCTTAAGATCGACATGGATCCGGATATCTGGTCGCCACAAGCGCATCCCTACTTCCAAACAACCAAGGCTATCGAACAGATTTTCGGTGGGCGTAACATCACGGTCATCGGCATCGTTCCGAAGACGGGCGACATTTACCGGCCAGAGATACTGGCGAAAATCCAGCATATCCAGGAAGGCATCGAGGCCATGCCCGAGGCGATCCGCCACAATATCTTGAGCCTGGCGGCGCGCAAGATAAAGTACATCAAGGGCACGCGCGAAGGCATGGAAGTGCGCCCGCTGATGGACACCATCCCGCAAACACCGCAGGCGATGGCGCACCTGAAGGCGGCGGTTGCCGATAGTCCGATGTACCTGAACACGCTGGTTTCTGCCGATGGCAAGTCCGCGGCCGTGATTGCCGATTTCAACATTTCCAAGGACGATCCGCGCTACACACCGCTTTACGAATCCATCCGCAAGATCGTGGACCCGGAACGCGACAGTCAGGTCGACGTGTATCTGGGTGGCGGACCGGTCGCGCTCGCCTGGTTTGAATTTCACATGGCGAAGATGCCGCTGTTGTTCGGGATCGCGCTCCTGATCATCATGGCGATTCAATATTGGTCTTTCCGCAGCTTCCAGGGAATGCTGCTACCCATCGCGACCGCGCTCCTTAGCGTGATCTGGGGTTTGGGTCTGATGGGATTGTTCGGTATCCACATGGATGGCATGAACACCACCACGCCCATTCTCATCATGGCCGTCGCGGCCGGGCACGCGATTCAAATCCTCAAGCGCTACTACGAGGAATACCACCGGTTACGTATGGAACGGCGCGGGGTCGCCGCGTCCGACCTTAGCCGCGCCGCCATTGTCGAATCCCTGTCCCAGGTCGGACCGGTGATGCTGACCGCCGGATTGATCGCCGTGGTTACGTTTTATTCCCTGATCACCGCCGAAATTTCCGTGGTGCGTCACTTCGGCATGTTCGCGGGTTCGGGCATTCTGGGTGCGCTGATTCTGGAAATGACCCTGATCCCGGTGGTGCGCTCGTATCTGCCGGCGCCCAAGGTGCGCGAGGCGGAACGCGAACGCCGCAAGGGCGTGCTGGATCGTGCGCTGGCGTGGCTCGCGGACATGCTCGCCGGAGGCCGCGCCCTGTGGCTGCTTGGTACCGGATTGATCTTCGTCGCGGCGGCCTTCGCGGGCGTGTTGATGCTGCGTGCCGACAACAGCCTGAAGCGCTACAACTCGGAACACAGCGAGGTACGCCGGGACGATGCTGCGCTCAACGAACATTTCGCCGGCACCGGGTCAATCATTTTCCTGATAGAAGGCCAGGGGCAAGACAGCATCAAGGACCCGAAGGTTCTGCAAGGCATGGCGGCGCTTCAGGAATTTCTGGAAAGCCAGCCACAGGTGGGCAAGACCCAATCGCTGGCCGATCTGGTCAAGCGCATGAACCAGGCGATGCACAACGACGACCCCGCCTACTACGTGGTACCGGACAGGCGCGATTTGCTGGCCCAGTACCTGTTCCTCTATTCGATCTCGGGCGATCCACAGGATTTCGACAACGTGGTGGACAACGACTACCAGAAAGCGGTGATCTGGGTTTACCTCAAGGACGACAGCACGGCGTATGCCGAAGCGCTCTACCAACGCGCCCAGTCCATCATTCAGCAACGCTTTCCGCCGAACGTGACCGTGCGTATCGGCGGCGAGTTGCCGAACGTCATCGCCGTCAACAGCAGTCTGACGCGCGGCAAATTCGAAAACATGGCGCAGATGGCGCTCGTGGTGTTCGTGCTATCGGCAATGGTGCTGCGCTCGCTGGTCGGCGGCTTGTTTGTGGTCACGCCGCTGTTGCTCATCATTCTGGCGAACTTCGGTCTCATGGGCTGGCTGGGCGTGCCGCTCGATATGGGCACGGCCATGACCGCCGCCATGGCTATCGGTATCGGCGCCGATTATGAACTGTATCTGCTGTTCCGTTTCCGCGAGGAATTGATGCGGACCGGCGACCTCTCCGCCGCCACGCGCAACTCCCTGTTGACCTCCGGCAAGGCCATCGTGTTTGTGGCGCTGTCGGTTGCGGGTGGTTATTCCGTGCTGCTGTTCTCCGATTTCGGTTTCTACATCCGGCTTGCCGTCATGGTCATCACCACCATGCTGGTCAGCGCCGTGTCCGCGCTGGTGTTCCTGCGCGCGATGATGATGCTGTTCAAGCCGCGGTTCGTATTCGGCAAGAACCAGGAGCGGTGGTTTAACCCCAAACCCTTGAAGGAAGGAGCCAGCAAATGAATAGGAAAATCGGCGTTATCCTGGGAAGTCTCGCGGCCTTGTTGGCCTTGTTGGCCGGGTTGGCGGTCTCGGTACTCGCCGCGCCGCGCGACCTGAGCGCGCGTGACATCATGGAAAAAAATTTCTACGTTACCAAGATCAAGACGCTGAAAAGCGATTCGACCATGATCCTCGTGAATGACAAAGGTCAGACGCGCGAACGCAAAAGCACCACGCTTGCCAAACTGCAAGCGAACGGCGTTGATTCGAGTCTGGTGGTGAAATTCCTCACCCCGGCGGATATCAAGGGTACGGGGTTTTTGCAGATCGAGCACAGCGGCACCGACGATGACCAGTGGATCTATCTGCCGGCTCTCAAGAAAAGCCGGCGGCTCGTGGCCAACAACAAGAAAGACAGCTTCGTGGGCTCAGATTTCGCCTACGGCGACATCCTGCTGCCCAAGGTAGACACCTACAAACACACGCTCCTGCGCTCGGAGAACGTGGACGGCCACGACTGCTACGTGATCGAGTCGGTTCCTATGGACGACACCGTGAAGCGCAACATGGGCTACAGCAAGAAGTTTTCCTGGATCCGCAAAGACAATTTCCTGGAATCCAAGGTCGAGTATTACGATGTGAGCGGACGGTTGTACAAGACCCAGACCGCCACGGAGCACAAGCTGATCGAGCCCGACACCAAACGTTGGCTCGCCCTGCGACGCGAGATGGTGAACCACCAGACTGGGCACAAAACCGTCATTACGTTCGACAAGATCGAACCCGGTATTCCCGTGGCCGATGCCGAGTTTACGGCGCGTAGCATCGAACGCGAATGACCCCGCGCGCGGGGCTGTGGCTGCTGTTCTTGTCCGCGTCCGTACCGGTTTGGGGTCAGGAGGCAGTTCAAGCCACCGAACCGGCGGTTGCCGGTGCCACGGATCGAAGCCCATGGTCGACGCTGCGCGATCAGGGTCTGGGTGGTTCGCTGCGGTTCGATTATTTCCGTTCCTCCAAGAACCTGGATGACCAGACCGATTTCATCGGCAGCACGGCCCAGGTCAAGATGCTGCCGACGCTCAATAAATCCCTGGACGGCAAAATCGAAGCGCGGCTAACCAACCCGGACATCGGCGACGGCGGTGACACCCGTAGCCGGTTGCTCGAAGGTTATGCGACGGCACATTTCGACAACGCCGATCTGCGTGTCGGCCGGCAGATCGTGGCCTGGGGTCGGGCCGACGGCATCAATCCTACCGACAACCTTACGCCGCACGACTACACCGTTTTGTTGCCTTTCGAAGACGACCAGCGTTTCGGCACCACGGCACTGAAACTCGATTGGTATTTATCCACGGAACATACCCTGACGTTTTTCACCACACCGTTTTTCGAACCGTCAAAGTTTCCGCTCGCTCCTGGCATGAGTTTTCATGACAACCGGCCGGCGCGCACGCTCGACCACAGCGAGGCCGCCATCAAGTTCAACAAAACCGGCGGTTCCCTCGACTGGTCCGTGAGCTATTTTCATGGCTACGGCCTGCTGCCGGAAATCCGTCCGCTTCCGGCCGCGCCGGGGCTGGAACTGCATTACCCCGAGATCGACGTGGTGGGCGCCGACATGGCGCGCAATTTCGGGCGCTACGGCATGCGCGCCGAAGTCGCTTATTTCCAGACCGAGGACAGCCACGGGCGGGATCCGGTGGCGATCAACCCGTATCTGTACGCGGTGGCGGGGATCGACCGTACCTTTCTGGATAACCTCAATCTCAATCTGCAGCTGGTTGGCCGTTGGGTGCAGCACTACAGCGATCCCCAGGCCGTCGCCGACCCCGCGCTGCGTGCCATCGCTATCGAGAACGCCATTGTCTACGGGCAACAAAGCCGTGCGAGCTATGGCATGACTTCACGGTTGAGTAATAAGTGGCTCAACGACACACTGGAAGCCGAGCTTCTGGTATTTGTTAATTTCGATCACACCAACTCCTATCTCCGTCCCCTGGTGACGTACGCGTTCACGGATCACATGAAGGCGACGTTCGGTGGTGAGTTTTATCGCGGTCCGGACGGGACATTTTTCGGCCAGCTCAAGCGCAATCAGGGTGTATTTTCTGAACTGCGCTACAGCTTCTGAAACAAGCGCCGTTTTCCGGTTACCGCTGGAATTGGCTGGTGCCGGGCGCCATTAAAAATGCGGTTTGCACAGGCGCCGTTTTTGAACCTACGCGCAAGTTTTAACACGGTTTATAGAGGGCAATGGCGAGAAAGGCGCCCCACGGCAGAGTATTCGGCAAAAGTCTTTCAGCACCTTGCGCCAAGGCGCTGGCGCTGGGGCAGAATACCGCGCTTCGTATGGCCACCCGCGGCACGGGATGCATATCCTTCCACCAGGAAGGTACCACGCTCACCGTGTCCCAGCGCGCGTCGCGATAGCCGCCTTGCCCGCGCTTCTGAAGAAACAACAAACTGTGCCGGTTAAGCAGACCCAGAACGACTGCCCGGCGGCTCACACGCCACATCTCAGCCACGGCGCGATGCGGATCGTCGATGAAACACAGACTCGTAACCGCCGTCACATAATCGAACGCACGGTCACGGAAGGGCAGGTCAATCGCTGTTCCTTCAATGTATGTCACGGCGGAATCCAGGCGGCGTGCGTAATCTGTCACTGACTGGTCGGGATCGACGCCGGTCACCCGCAATCCGGCTGCGACAAAACGCCGGCTGAAATAGCCGGTGCCGCTGCCGACATCCAGCAACGTCGCGCCTGATGCAGGTCGCAACAGTTGCATCATCAACTGGAATTCCACGTCACCAATCCAGGAGCCGCGCGGGGTGTGATACCACGCTTCGTAGGTCGAGGGGTCTTTCATTGCGCCAGCCATGGCCACAGTGTCCCGATGAGATTCCGGTGAATCAAGAGCACGATACGGTAACCATGGCTGCGTACGAACACGTGCTTTCCGCGTCTACTTCCGGGTGGGCGCCGCAGCCGGTGATTCTCCCTGACCCTCTACCGGAAGCCCGGCCTGACGCCATTCGGGAAAACCGTCTTCCAGGCGCCGTGCGCTGAACCCCTTTTCCCGCAGCTTCGCGACCGCCTCGTAGGCGAGCACGCAATGCGGCCCGCGGCAGTAGGCGACGATCTCCTGATTCTGCGGCAGTTCCTTAAGCCGCTGTTCGAGATCTTTCAGTGGCACATTGACCGCCCCGGAGATGTGGCCCGACGCGTACTCCTCCGGCGGTCGGACGTCGAGCACCGTCACGATACCCTGCCGGACGCGCTCCAGCAACTCAAGCCGTGGCACCGGTTCGAGTCCATCCTTCACAGTCAGAAAGCTGCGAACCAGACGCTCTACGTCGGCAAGATGCGTCTCGGCGAGTTTGCGCATGCTGTCCAGGAGCCGGACCACCTCGTCATCGGCCAGTCGGTAGTAAACGTACAAACCTTGCTTTCGCGCCTCGACAATCCCGGACTGACGCATGGCCCGCAGATGCTGCGAGGTATTCGCCACCGAGAGGCCGGTGAGTTTGGAGAGTGTTTCCACGGTGCGCTCTCCCTGCGCCAGGTATTCGAGCAGTTCCAGCCGGTGGCCGTGGCCTACCGCCTTGCCGATCCGGGCGATTTGACTGTAAAGCCGCTGTTTCAGGTCCACTCTTGACATGGTTTGATACCGTGTATATATTCAATAGAATACTTGAATACTAGCAATCCTGCGAATTATTTCAAGTAGTTAAAATAAAAAACAGGAGACAGACATGTTGCAAACGATACTGCAACACGAAATGACGATCCGGCTGAGCGCCTTTTTCGGCGTGCTCGGAGCCGTTGCCATAGCGGAATTCCTGCTTCCCCGTCGCCCGCTCACGGTTTCCAAAGCCCGGCGCTGGACCAGCAACCTCGGTATCGTGTTCCTCAACAGCGCCTTCGTCCGCCTGATCGTACCCATCACGGCCGCCGGCTTTGCCGTATTAGCGACGCAACATGGCTGGGGTTTGTTCAATAACTTCGAGGTCCCGGTCTGGGCAGCTGTTATCGGTTCCGTGGTACTGCTCGACCTGGCAATCTATTTCCAGCACGTCATGTTCCATGCCGTGCCGCTGCTCTGGCGGCTGCATCGCATGCACCACGCCGATCTCGATTTCGATGTCACTACCGGCGCGCGCTTTCACCCGATCGAAATCCTGCTGTCGATGCTAATCAAATTCGCAGCCATTGCTGTCCTCGGGGCGCCAGCCGTGGCCGTGGTGATCTTCGAGGTGTTGCTCAACGCCACGGCCATGTTCAATCACGGCAATCTGCGGTTGCCGCTCGCGTTCGATCACGTACTGCGCATGTTCATTGTCACACCCGACATGCACCGCGTGCATCATTCGATAGAGGATCACGAAACGAACAGCAACTTCGGTTTTAACCTGCCATGGTGGGACCGGTTGTTCGGCACCTATAAGGATCAGCCGGACGCCGGCCATGACGCCATGACCATCGGCATCCGCGACTATCGAGAGCCAAAACTCGCCACGGATCTGCCAGGGATGCTGATCCTGCCATTTCTGGGGCGCATCACCGGCTATGCCATCAATCGCCGCGAATGGAAACGTCGCCCATGAACCGCAAAATCCTGTCACGGCTTACTCTATTCGCTGCACTCGTGGCGGCGGTCGCCATCGCCTATCTATACCGTGACCGCCTGGATGGCGCCGCACTCGAACAATGGGTGAAGAATGCCGGCGCGCTTGGCCCGCTGCTGTACATGGCGATCTACGCCGTGGCCACGGTGCTGTTCCTGCCGGGCTCGGTCATCACACTTGCCGGCGGCGCGCTATTCGGCCCGGTGTGGGGCACACTCTACAGCTTGACTGGCGCCACCGCAGGCGCCACGGTTGCCTTTCTCATCGCGCGTTACCTTGCCTCCGACTGGGTGCATAACAAGTCGGGTGGCTGGGCGAAACAGCTCATTGATGGCGTAGAGAAAGAAGGCTGGCGCTTCGTCGCCTTCGTGCGACTGGTGCCGCTCTTCCCGTTCAATCTGCTCAACTATGCGCTCGGGCTCACCCGCATCGGCGTCATTGCCTATATCGCCGGCTCCTATATCTTCATGCTCCCCGGCGCACTCGCTTACACCTATCTCGGTTACGTGGGGCGCGAGGCGGCCGCGGGTGGCCAAGGTCTGATCCAGAAGGGGCTGGTCGCCCTCGCCCTGCTCAGCGTGGTGGCGTTTCTGCCGCGTCTTGTGAAGCACCTGCGTGGCGCGGACAAGGTCGGGAAACTTTCCAGCGTTGAACTCAGGCAGCGGCTCGATCGGCATGACGACATCGCCGTGCTCGATGTCCGTTCCGTCAAGGATTATACCGGCGAACTCGGACATATCTCCGGGTCGGTCAATATCCCGCTCGATGAACTGCCCAAACGATTGTCCGAACTCGAGACGCGGCGGGAACTGCCCATCGCCGTGATCTGCCGCACCAACCGCATGTCCGGGAAGGCCGTCGAGCTGCTGCGGGCGTCGGGCTTCACACAACCGTTGCTCGTGAACGACGGCATGGTCGGCTGGCAACGCCAGCAAGGTCGGCCCATGCCCGCTGGGCAGGAAAACACCTGTGCTGCGATGCCGATTCCGGGGAGCGTCAGCGCCGGCACCGGCAAGGCCGTCACCATCATCATCCAGAATGCGCCCTACCAGGGCAACAACAAGGCCTGGCACGCGCTGCGCTTCGCCGGCGCGGCGCTGGCCGAGGACATGAAAGTACGCGTCCACCTGCTCGATGATGGCGCGGTGCTCGCACGGCACAGCCACCAGGTGCCGGATGGCGCCGTGGACCTCGAAAAACTGCTCACCGAACTCATGGAGTGCGGACTGGAGGTGCGCGCCTGTGCCATGGCGATGAACGAGTGCAGGCTCGACGAACGCGACCTCATCTCCGGCGTGCAAACCGGCTCAATGACGGCGCTCGCGGGCTGGGTGAAGGAAAGCGATATCGTTTTGACCTTCTGAGGATACGAGTATGTGTGAATTGTTTGGGCTCAGCAGCAATCGACCGGTGCAACCGGAGGAGTTGCTTTGCCACTTCAGCGCGCGCGGCGGTGACACCGCCGACAATCCCGACGGCTGGGGTCTCGCCACGCTTGAGGACGGCGCGTTTCGCCTGACGAAAGAGCCGATCGCCGCGGCCCGCAGCACCCGCTTCCGGCAACTGTGCGGGCATGTGCGCAAGGCCAACCCGCCCACTGCGCTGGTGCTCGCGAACACCCACCCGTTTCGCCGCGCCTGTTGCGGGCGTGAATGGGTGTTCGCGCATAACGGCATACTTCCCGACGCGGCCGGGCTCGACCTACCGAACACGATGCCCCTGTGTGCGCTGTCGGGCGACACGGATTCCGAGTACGCCTTCTGCGTGGTGCTGGACCGCATCGCGGCGGCTTTCTCCTCATCGGACGCGGCGCAAGGCCATGGTTGGTTCGATGCGCTCGCGCGGGCGGCCGAGATGCTTGCCTCCCACGGCCGCTTCAATTTCCTGATGTCAGACGGCATGCACCTCATTGCCTACGGGCACGACCGGCTGCACAGCCTTGCCGACGCGCGCACCGCCTTGCGGTTCGATGCCGCGGCCGAGATGGCGGTCATCGCGACCGAGCCGTTGACCGAAGGCTCGGGCTGGCTTGCCTTTGAACCCGGTGAACTGCGCGTCTTCCGCGCCGGGCGGCAGATCGCACAGTTCATTACCCACCCGCGCGTCATGGCGCCCGACAGCGACCTGCCGCGCACCAAGCCCATTGTGTCCGATATCGGGCGGCCGGCGTCGCTCAAGAATGGAGTGTCGCCATGAAAAAAGTATCCGTGATGTGTTTCCACGACGAGCTGTGCCAGGTGTTCAACGCCCTGATGACGGCGCTGAGTCTGCTGCGCGAGGGATCAAAGGTCACGCTCTTCTTCGGCTCGCGCGGCATTAACGCCGTGCACCGCGACAAGATGAAGACGCTGACCTGCCTGCCGGATGAGCCCAAGGAGATCGGCGATGCGGTGATGGCCAAGATGGACGAGATGGGCCTGCCGCTGATCGAGGACCTGTTCGTCATGCTGATCGCGGAGGGCGCGACCGTGCTCGCCTGTCCGCTCAACCTGTCGCTCTTCGGCATGACGCCGAAGGACCTGGTGGATGGCGTCAAGCCAGCCGATCCGGTGAAGTACTACAAGGAAGTAGTCATCCCGGCCGACATGAACCTGACCTTTTAGATTGCGACTGCGCAGCCGGTGAAGGAGGCAACGATGGGGAATGACATGAGTAATCATGGCTGGTGGTGGGGCGGCGCGATGCACGTGTGGCTCTTTTGGATCGTACTCACCCTGGCGATCTCGACGTTGACGAAACGGAGTCTCGGTAAACCCATGGAACCGGTGCGCGGGCGGGAATAATGCACCAGCAGCATGCTGACATAACCGAAACTGATCGAAAAACAACGGTCCAATGAACTCAATCGCCAAAACTGTAAACCCGATGCAGGTGGCAAGTCGCGAATCTGCGAACGCTGCCAGAGTTTATCCGGTCATTCCGATCACCCACGTACCGCGCGAAAGCGAGGCGGGCGCGCAGGATTCGCTGCCGCGCAAGTATCCGATCGCTGTTCAGACCCTGAGCTTCGCCGCCTTCACCCTCGCTTTCATCGGCTGGTTCAACGAGACCTGGCTGTTCCTGTTCGATAACCCGGTATGGCTCAATCGCTACACTGAGTACGCGATCATTCTCGCCTTCGGTCTCTGGCGCATTCATGCCGAGCAAAACGCCTATACCCGCAAGCGCCTGACCGTGCTGGTGGTCATGGTCACCCTGTTCTGGTGGCTGAGCCCGTGGCTGTGGCCGACGTTCGAGCCTTACGTCGGTTATCTCTGGAGTCAGCCCGTGTTTCCGTCGGTCCATGTCCCCGGCACCATCACCTTCTTTCTGGTGCTCGCGGCGGTGTTTCTGTTCGGACGACGCGTCATCTGCGGTTGGAACTGTCCCTGTGTCGGCATTCGCGAGACCGTGGGCTTTGCTTTCCGCGACCGCACCGTGCGCGGCAAATGGGCGTGGCGGTTGCGGCACAGCAAGTGGTTCTTCTTTGTGTTCTATGTCGGCGTGATGGTGGTCACACAATATCCGCCGAACAGCTGGACGGTGAGCTTCGTGGGACTGTTCTACCTGATCATTGCGCTCACCTACTTCGGCACCTTCTTCGTCGCGCCGCTCACGGGCAACCGCTTCTACTGCCGTTTCCTCTGTCCCTACGGTGCCACCTTCGGCCTGCTCAATCACGCCGGTTTCTATGACATCCGTCTGGACAAGGACAAATGCAACGACTGCCGCCGCTGTGAGCAAGTCTGTGACATGGGCATCCCGGTGTGGGAGCAGGGGAAACAGTTCGGGCGTATCACCGGCATCGAGGACTGCATGGGCTGCGGACGCTGCGTCGTGTCCTGTCCGACTGACGCGCTCGAAATCCGCGACGTGCGCAACCTGTTTCGTCCCAACCTCGTGCAGAACGGCAGCCATCTTCTAAAGAAAGTGGCGCCCGCACCGGCACCGCGCATGGAGCCAGCGGCACGCCCGGCGCCGGAACGCGTGGGCGACATGCGCGAGATTTATCTGCGCCCGGCGCTGGCCGATATCCAGAAACAGGCGGCGCGTTGCCTCGACTGCGGCGTGCCCGGCTGCCGCAGTGCCTGCCCACTTGCCAACCGTATCCCCGACTGGATGCGCGCCGCGGCGCGCGGCGAGTTTATGACGGCCGCCGAAATCGCGCATAGCACCAGCGCGCTGCCCGAGGTTTGTGGCCGCCTGTGTCCGCAACACCGTCTGTGCGAAGGCGCTTGCACGCACGCCAAACAGGACGGCGCGGTAACCATCGGTGCAATTGAACAGCACGTGATGGAGCTGGCGCTGGAGCGCGGCTGGAAACCGGCGGCACCGAAGGCGCGTAACGGCCGGCACATCGCCGTGATCGGCGCGGGACCGGCCGGCCTTTCTTGTGCGGATTTTCTGAACCGCGATGGCTGCGCCGTGACCGTCTTCGATCGGCACGGTGACATCGGCGGCCTGCTTGCGCAGGGCGTGCCGCCGTTCAAGCTCGAGCAGTCCGTACTCGCGATGCGGCGCGAACTGCTCGAAGCCGGCGGAATCGAATTCAGGCTGGGTACCGACGTGGATGGCGCGCGGCTGCGTCAGATCGTGGACGGACACGACGCGGTGTTTCTCGCCACCGGTGCCCAGACGCCGCGTGCATCATCACTGCCAGGGCGCACGCTCCCGGAAGTTTATTCCGCCCTCGATTACCTTCGTGACAAACCGTCACTCACCGGCAAACGCGTGCTCGTACTCGGCGGTGGGGACACGGCCATGGACTGCGCGCGCACGGCACGGCGCGCGGGCGCGGAGGTCACGATCAGCACACGCGCCGCCGAAGAAAACCTGCGTGCCTCGCCGCGCGAAGCGAAGGTCGCGCAGGAGGAGGGCGTGGCGCTCCAGTTCCGGCATCTGCCGCTCGCCATCCTTGGCCACGAGAAGGTGGAAGCGGTGCGATTCCAGACGCCCGGCGGCGCGCGCGAACAAACCTGCGATGCGGTTATTCTCGCCTTCGGTTTCATCGCCCAGCCACCCGCGTGGCTCGCAGGATTCGGCGTCGAAACCGACGCGCAGGGGCGCATCCGCGTCGACGCGCAGGGGCGCACGAGCCATCCCAAGATTTACGCCGGTGGCGACAATGCGCGCGGCCCGGATCTGGTGGTCACCGCCATGGCCGACGGCCGCCAGGCGGCGCGCGGCATTATCGAAAGTTTCCGGTTGGTGGCACGCGCCAAGACAGCGCTGCACCGCCTGACCACACCGGCGCAAGCCGAACCCGTGGCAGCCACGCTGCGGCAATGAATAGTCGCATCGCGACATTTGTCCTTCTGCTCGGGTTGGCTGTGCCCGTCAATGCGCACCACACCAAAGACCATATATTGGGAGCCCCTTTGTCACCGGTACCAGCAGCGGCAAGTGTGGCGCAGAACGAAAATGATAGTGCATCGTGGCTGGCGCTTGGTCCATTCGGCTTGCTTGCCACGTTCGGCGTGTTGCGCTGGGGTTATCGTCGCCGGCAAGACAAAAATAAAAACGCGCAGGACTGAGTCATGCACCGCCGCTACGTCTGGGCCACGTTGATCATTGCGCTGCTCACCATCCCGGTGGGTTATGCCTATGTGTACTGGAACAAGAGCGGGCCGGGCGCGGGACTCTACTCGCGTGAGTGGCAGCCTGACCCGGTCCAGGCCTACTGGGACCCCGATCATTTCTACAAACCGGTACAAACCGTCCAGGGCGAGTTCAAGGGAGAAGAGTGCATCGCGTGTCACACCGCCATTACGCCGGGCATTGTCAACGACTGGCGCGCGAGCCGTCATGCCAAGCCGGGCAACGGTAAAGAGCCGGTATTCTGCCTGGCGTGCCACGGCTCCAATCACCAGGCGCTGCACATGCCCACGCCCAAGATATGCGCGCAGTGCCACGAGAACCGCGTGGCGCAGTTCATGGATGAAAAACGCTACGGTTTTCCAAGCCACGCGCTCGCCATGGAACGCGCCGTGGACGCCAAACACTTCGCCGACAAACCCAAGGCCGAGGTCGCGTCCTGTCTGCAATGCCACTCGGTCGCCGTCAAGTGTGACTCCTGCCACACCCGCCACCGCTTCAGCGCCGCCGAGGCCCGCCGGCCCGAGGCCTGTGTCACCTGTCATTCGGGTCCGCCGCATCCGGACGACGACACCTATTTCGCCTCCGCCCACGGCAAGAAATATCTCGCGGAGGGCGCGAAACAGGACTGGAGCAAGCCGCTCACCAAAGGCAACTACACCACACCCACCTGCGCCTACTGCCACATGAGCGGTGGCTTGCATCAAGTCGCCGACAAGACCATCTGGAAGTTCGGGCTGCTCGAAGTGAATCCGAACATCTCCAGCAATGAAGTGCGTCGCGCCGCCTGGGTCAAGGTGTGCAGCGACTGCCATGACGCCGCGTGGTCGGAAACAAAACTGAAGGAGCTCGACCACGAGCGCCGGCAGGCGTGGGCCAAACTCTACAAAGCGGAGAACGCCCTCAAGGACCTGCGCAGCAAAAACCTGCTGCACCCGGGCGCAACGGAACGCCCGCCCTACCCGATGGATGCGATGGAAAAGTTTTTCCCGCACGCGCGCATCGGTTATTACGACGGCCAAGCCTCGGCGTTCTATAACGTCTCAGTAATCGAACGCGATTATTTCGAGATGTGGTACTTCGCCAATCTCGGCGCCTACAAGGCGGCGGCCCACGGTGACAGTGCGGGCGTGGGCAGTTGGCACAAGGTACTCGACCACGCGCTCACCGGCATCGACACCCAGGCCGCCGCGCTGAGCGCCCAGGGTGAGGCCGAGAAAAAGGCGCACGGCCGCCGCGCCGATCCGGGTCGCCTGTGGCTCGAAGGCGAGTACACCGACTACAACCGGGAACACAATTGATGCGCGGGTGGTGGCTGCTTCTGCTCACGCTTTTGCCCGCATTCGCGGCCGCGGGCCAACTGCCCGCGGGTAAGTTCGCCAACAACGAATGCGTGAATTGCCACACCAACCGTGACGCACAGCTTGTCGCCGCCTGGCGCGCCAGCAGTCACGCGCGCACCGCCGCCAAGGCCGGTTGCGTTACCTGCCACGGCCCGGAGCACAGGGGCAGCCTCACTCGCGCCCGGCGTGATAGCGCCTGCATGGATTGCCACGAAAAATTAAATCGCACGGTCACGCACAGTTACGCCACCTCGAAACACGCAATCATCCTCAAACTCGAGGAAGACCGTTGGGACTGGTCGCGTCCGCTCGCGCGCGGGAACTACCGCGCGCCGGGCTGCGCCTACTGCCACCTGCACGCGGGCGAACACAACACGCGGCTTTCGGTAATGCCCTGGGATCCCTTCCAAGCGGGAGATGAATCCGCGCGTACGGCAACGCTGGGTCAACGGCAGCCGGTGTGCGGCGAGTGCCACGCGCCACGCTACGTCGCTGAACAGACGGAGACGGGCTTGCGCATGATGGATATCGCACGTATGAAGTTGCGCGAGGCACGCGAGTTGATAACCCGTTACCGGAATACACTACCTACCGAAGAGCAGCGCGCACTCGATGCGTTGTTTGGCGGGATGCAAATACACGGACACAATGTGCGTCTCGGTGTCGGGCATCAGTCGCCGGATTACCAGTGGTGGAACGGCCAACCGGCGCTCGATGGCGACCTGTTGCGAATCAAGGGAGCGGTGTCGGGGATAGAACGACGCCGGGCATTGCCACAAGACGCAGCAATGCCGCATGCGCCACTCTGAAACTGATCTTGGTGTGCACTTAAAAATTATGTTGCAGGAAATTAGGGTGCGGGCATGGGCTGGAAGTATCTGATTCTTAATGGCATAAAAAATACAAGATATAAAAATTGGTCGCCCTAGGAATAAGGCTTGTCTGAAAGGGGCAGCGCGACTATAGGTTAATAATCAAAAGTAATTCGGATTTCATTTCCGGCAGAGAATTTATGCTGACTCAGTAGTGTCCGGTTAAGAACGAAGTGAACTCGCGTAAAGCGCGTAACGAAGCCACCTCAACACTTGTCAACTTGTCTCCGACTTCAACGCGAGGATGGAAATGGTGTCTTTATGATGCATAAGGCTACGATTCTAAAGTGACACTTTCTTGCTTAACCGGACGCTACCGATGCTGACACGAAAATTCCTCGCCTGCTTGTCATGGTTTTTCCTGTTTATCGCGGTGCCTGCTGTCGCTGATCTGATCTTTACATCTCCACCGCGCGAATCCCGCGCCAAGGGTGTCGAGGTTTATCAGCCGGTCGCGGATTATTTATCCAAGGTCACCGGCCAGAAGGTCGCCTATCAGTACCCGGATAACTGGTTGCTCTACCAGCGCGATATGCAAAAAGGCGTGTATGACATCGTTTTTGACGGACCGGCCTTTGTCGGCTGGCGCCAGGACAAACAGGGGCATGTTCCGCTGGTGAAGCTACCGGGAAAATTGATCTTCGTGGTCGTAGCGAAGAAGGACCAGAACAAAATTCAGACGCTCAAAGAACTTACGGGCCACACCATTTGCGCTTTTCCTCCACCGAACATCGCGACAGTGACGGTGCTCTACGAATTCGATAACCCCGTACGGCAGCCACTGATTGTCGAGGCACAAAATTTTTCAGAGGCCTACAAAGGTGTCCTCAGTGGAAAATGCTCCGCGGGAATACTCCCGAAAAAAAACTACGAGCAACTGGCGGCGGAACTGGGCGGCACCCAAATTATCTTCACCTCCAAACCCATCTCTAATCAGGCCTTCACGGCGAGTCCGCGGGTTTCACCCGTAATGAGAGAAAAAATTGCCAAGGCTTTATTGTCACCCGAAGGCCAGGCCGCGACGCAAAGAATGCGTCAAGAATTCAAAATAGAAAATTTCGAACCGGCAAGCAAAGAAGAGTACGCAGGCCTGGGGAAATTGTTGCGCGGTACCTGGGGATTTGACACCAACGGACCCCGGCAATAAGGCCCAGAGACAAGACAGCCCTGCCGCGGCGTTGGCTGCCCTGGGTAATGCACAACCACACTCAACGTTCATATTCACGCTGCGTTGAATGTCGGCGGTACAAGGCAGAAATAGGGGAAATCATGATCCAAATGGCAGTGTATGTGGGGCTTCCCGCCGCATTAAATGGCATCTTTGCAGCCAAAGAGGTCCTTGTGGAGAGAGACAGTGCGGGCCAGTCCCCCTAATTACAATTGAGCAGCATCGGCTTCTAGTACTTGTCACCCTTCAAGCCAGTTCTTCGGCCAGCCGTCCCAGAGTAACCAACGCGCGCTCAAGCGTCTCAGTCCAGGGAAGTGCGCAGGTGAGGCGGATACAGTTGCGGTATGCCTGTTTGGGCGAGAACAACGGGCCCGGCGCGATCGAGATTTTCCGGGCGAGCGCGCGGCGGTGCAGTTCGAAGGCATCCACTTTTTCCGGTAGTTCGATCCACAGCACGAAGCCCCCCGTAGGTTGCGTGACCCGGGTACCGTCCGGAAAGTAGCGCGCCACGGCGTGCGTCATGCGTTCGATCCCCTGCGCGTACAGCACACGCGTCTTGCGCAGGTAGTGGTCATAGCCGCCATGTTCGAGAAACTCAGCGATGGCAAGCTGCGGCAACGTGGCCGTGGCCATGGTATTGACGTACTTCAGGTGTTCGATCTGCTCACGCCAGCGCCCGGGCACCACCCAGCCGACGCGATAACCCGGCGCGAGCGTCTTGGAGAATGACGAGCACAGCATCACCAGTCCCTTGCGATCGTAACTCTTGGCTGCCTTCGGGCGTGAGGTGCTATGTGCGAGATCGCCATAGATATCATCTTCGATGAGCGGCACGTCGTGTTCGGCGAGCAGCAGCACCAGGCGCTTCTTGCGATCCTCTGGCATCACTGCACCGGTCGGGTTGCTGAAGTTGGGCACGAGCAGGCAGGCCTTGATCTTCCAGCGGTCGAGCGCGAGCCTGAGCGCTTCGATCGAGACGCCCTTGCGCGGGCAGGTCGGAATCTCAATTGCTTTTAATCCCAGCTGTTCGATGGTCTGGAGCGTGCCGTAAAACGCCGGCGATTCAATGGCAACCGTGTCGCCCGGTTTCGTCACCGCGCGCAGGCACAGGTTCAGGGCCTCCTGGCAACCGCTGGTGGTGACGATATCGTCGGGGGAGAGTGTGCAGCCGGCATCAAGTGCGCGCCGTGCGATCTGGCGGCGCAACTCCGGACAGCCAGGCGGAAAATCATAACTGGTGCCGCGCCCCTCGTCGCGACGCGCTATCCGCGCGAGGATGCCGTTCAACGCCTTGGTCGGCAGCAGGTCGGAGTGTGGCGTGGCCACACCGAGTTGCAGCACATCCGGGTCGCGCGAGGCTCGCAACACCTTGAGGGCGTACGCACTCACGCTCACGTCCGTGGGGGAGGAATGCGGTTTGGAGACTTCCGGTTGCGCCGGCGGTTGCCACAAACGTGCACGCACGTAGTATCCCGACTGCGGACGCGCTTCGATCACGCCCTGCGATTCGAGCCGTCGATAGGCTTCGACCACGGTCGAAATACTGACCTCGAGTTGGTCGCTCAGGCGCCGCACCGAGGGCACGCGTTCGCCCTGGCGGTATACGCCGCTTATGACTTGCTCACGCAGTTTTTGCGCCACCTGTTCGTAAAGCATGCTCTCAGGTGTGTCCATGGGCTCTATGCGTTGTTTGCGCTTCGTCTCTGTTGCCATAACAGTTGCCGTTCATTCCTAGGAGTACAGTTGTTTAATAATAGATAACTGTATCGCTTCACATTACATATGTTTGCATCTGTACCGCTATGAGTATCGGACCTACGCTATTCCTTGTCAAACACCGGAGGCGACGATATGCACAGCAACAGTCCGCATGACAGTTCACAAGCCGATATCCGCCGCACGGCGAGCGGGGCGATTGATACCGACTATTACCATCGCTGCGCGCGCGTTGAGCGCGGTGATTTCCTACGCGTGGCCCTCTCCTGCATTGCGCGCTGTGGCTGGCGTGTCTGGGGGTATATCAAGAAAAAGATGGAAGACCAGTTCACACGGCAGCAACTGTCGGTCCTTTCAACACGCGAACTCAAGGATATCGGTCTTGCGCGCGGCGACATCGATGCTATTGCCAACGGTGCGTACGCCACTGATCAGACCCGTTGCTCGCGCAGCCGAGAACGGCTGGGGAAATGCGCATGAGTAACGCCATGTGCTGGCTCAATGGCGAACTCATGCCAGCAAAGGAGGCGCGTGTACCGATCCGCGACCATGGCCTGTTGTATGGCGACGGGGTATTTGAGGGTGTTCGTTTCTATCACGGCCGAGCTTTCAGGCTGGCGCGACATTTAAACCGGCTCTACCGTTCGGCCTCCGCCATTCGCCTGACAATCCCTCAGGACGACGCGACACTGGCCACGGCCGTGAGAGACACGATGGCGGCGTTTGGCGCTCCTGCGGGTTACCTGCGCCTCGTCGTGACGCGCGGTGAGGGGAAGCTTGGTATTGATCCCACATCATGCACGAAACCGAACGTTTTTATTATCGCCGATGAACTTTCGATGATCAGCGAGCGCATGCGTAGTGAGGGCGCACGTGTCGTAGTCGCCGCCACACGCCGGATTGCGTCCGACGCGCTTGACCCGCGTATCAAGTCGCTCAACTATCTGAACCACATCCTGGCC
>JBGPBL010000019.1:0-42617 GCA_041481225.1 Sulfurifustaceae bacterium
ATTTTGCGCTGGCCAACGACGATGGGGCCACCACGCGTCATTACCCTGACGCTGATATCATTCTCATCGGTGTTTCCCGTACCGGCAAAACGCCGACCTGTTTGTATTTTGCATTGCAGTACGGGATTCTCGCGGCCAACTATCCTTTGACCGAAGAAGATTTCACCTCTGCCGATCTGCCGGCCCCACTCGCGGCTCATCGCCAGAAACTCTACGGCCTCACGATCCAGCCCGAACGCCTGCAGCAAATCCGCCATGAGCGGCGGCCCGATGGCCGCTACGCCACGCTGGATCAATGTCAGCTTGAAGTCCACCAGGCGGAGACACTCTGCCAACGGGAGGAGATTCCCATGATCAACACCAGCACCATGTCGATCGAAGAAATCACCACCACCATCATGCATCGCGCGGGGCTGGTGCGGCGCTTGCATAGTTAGCGGGTGGGCGTTACGGGGGTTTTTACGCCACCTGCTAAAATTCGACCGGGATTACGACTCATGACCCGTCATCAGAAAACGCCAGAGATATATCTCTCCATGCCGCATCCGTGCAGCTACCTGCCCGGACGGATGGCGTCTTCGCTGTTCATCGATCCGCACCATCCGCTCGACAGTCTTGGGTACGCCGGTTTCATGCAACTGGGTTTCCGGCGCAGCGGCGATCTCATTTATCGTCCACATTGCCACGGCTGCAATGCCTGCATCCCGGTGCGCGTTCCCGCTAATCTCTTCCGTCCCAACCGCGGGCAACGGCGTGTGTGGCAACGTAATCAGGATATTACGGTGGTCCCGAAACAACCGGGCTTCGACGAAGAACATTTTCAGCTCTACCAGCGCTATCAGGCGCAACGTCATCCGGGCGGCGGCATGGATGACCCTGATCCGCAGAAGTACAATCACTTCCTGACTTCCAAGCACATCGACTCGATGTTCTGCGAATTTCGCCGCCAGGATCAGTTGCTGGGTGTGGCGGTTGTCGATGTACTGCCCGACGGACTCTCGGCGGTATACACCTTCTTCGATCCCGACGAAAAACAGCGGGCCCTGGGTGTGTATGCGGTTCTGTGGGAGATTGAAGAAGCCAGACGCCGCGACCTGCCCTGGCTTTACCTCGGCTATCTGATCCAGGAATGCCCGAAGATGTCGTACAAGGCGAATTACCGCCCTCTCGAAGCCTACCGCGATGGCCGCTGGGCCCTGCTCGAAGACTGATCGCGCCCTGCCAAGACCACACTAACCGCACGCAAAACGAGCTGACTGGCACGGGCGTTGCACGGTGTTCCTCCATCGAACGCCTGCAGGAGGGTCCCAGAGTGCTCAGCTTTCTCTATCGACTGGTGGAAACGTTTCAACGCGAGCACAGCATGCATCCAAACCTCATCTACCTGAACCGCCTGCACTACCGGAAACTACTTGAATCCCTGCCCGCCATGAAGAGTCACGAGGAAATTTCACGCTTTTTGATGATGGAAATCATCATCAGCCCTGAGATCATGCACCCACACGTCGCCAGCGCCAACCTCATCAAACACAGCCTCCAGCCGCCACGTCCGATGGCGCTGTAAGTTCTTTGACGCGTGCGCCGGCTTCCCGGCGCCTGACCCGTCCCATTGAATGCAGCTAATGCTTTACGACTGTGCCGTACTACGGCATGATACGCAGCCGAAACGCCGGGTCCGCCCGGCGATGGCTTTATTAAAACTGAGGAAAGGTGTGGCGAAAGAAGAACATATTGAAATGGAAGGGACCATCCTGGAGACCCTCCCCAACACCCTGTTCCGGGTGAAGCTCGACAACGGTCACGTAGTCACCGCCCATATCTCGGGCAAAATGCGCAAAAACTATATCCGCATCCTGACCGGCGACCGTGTCACCGTTCAACTCACCCCATACGATCTCACCAAAGGCCGGATTACCTTCCGCGCCCGCTGACCGTTACTCGTTTTCCATACTGTCCTCGGCACGCGCCGGAACCTTGGGCGTCGCCGGCTCAATGGTGAAAGACAGGCCGCTTTCGTTCGCCGTGACCTTCACATGGCCGCCATTGGCCAGTTTTCCGAAGAGCAGCTCTTCCGCAAGCGGTTTCTTGATCTTCTCCTGAATGAGTCGCGCCATCGGGCGCGCGCCCATAGCCGGATCGTGGCCATGCTTGCCCAGCCACTCGCGCGCGGCCAGATCGAGTTCGACGCTGACGTGCTTATCGTCAAGCTGGGCCTCGAGCTCGAGCACAAACTTGTCAACCACGTGCGCAATGGTTTTGTCGTCGAGCGCCTTAAAGTGAACCAGGGCATCCAGACGATTACGGAACTCGGGGCTGAACAGGCGCTTGATGTCCTCGGCGCTGTCTCCGGTATGATCCTGCTTGGTAAAGCCCATGCTCGCACGACTCATGCGCTCCGCGCCGGCATTGGTGGTCATCACCAGAATCACATTACGGAAATCCGCCTTGCGGCCGTTGTTGTCGGTCAGCGTGCCGTGGTCCATGACCTGCAACAGCAGGTTGTACACATCCGGATGCGCTTTTTCGATTTCATCGAGCAACAGCACGGAATGCGGGTGCTTGACGATGGCCTCGGTCAACAATCCACCCTGGTCGAACCCGACGTAGCCCGGCGGTGCGCCGATCAGGCGCGATACCGTATGCCGCTCCATGTACTCGGACATGTCGAAGCGGATCAGTTCAAGCCCGAGCACATGCGCCAACTGGCGCGTCACCTCGGTTTTGCCGACGCCGGTCGGTCCGGAGAAAAGATAAGAACCCACAGGCTTCTCGGGATGTCCCAAACCGGAGCGGGACATCTTGATCGCAGTCGCCAGCGCCTCGATAGCCTCGTCCTGACCGAACACGACCATCTTGAGATCGCGCTCCAGCGTCTTCAGCGCTTCGCGATCGGTGGTGGAAACCGTCTTTGGAGGTATGCGCGCCATCTTGGCGACGATGTCCTCGATGTCATGTACGCCAATGGTTTTCTTGCGGCGACTCACCGGCAACAGATGCTGGCTCGCGCCGGCCTCGTCGATGACATCGATCGCCTTGTCCGGCAAGTGCCGGTCGTTGATATAACGGTTCGAGAGTTCGACGGCGGTGCGCAATGCCTGCGCGGTGTAACGGACATGGTGGTGGCTCTCGAAACGAGCCTTCAGGCCGCGCAGAATCTCCACCGTTTCTTCGACCGAGGGCTCGGCGACATCGATCTTCTGGAAGCGGCGTGACAGCGCACGATCCTTCTCGAAGATATTGCGGTATTCCTGATACGTGGTCGAACCGATGCACTTAAGTTCGCCAGACGACAGCACCGGCTTCAACAGGTTGGAGGCATCCATGGCGCCGCCCGAGGCGGCACCCGCACCGATGATGGTGTGGATCTCGTCAATAAACAGCACCGCGCCTTCCTGTTTCTTCAGGTGATGCAACACCGCCTTGAGGCGCTTCTCGAAATCGCCGCGATACTTTGTACCCGCCAGCAACGAGCCCATGTCGAGTGCGTAGATCGTGCTCGCCGCAAGGACATCCGGCACTTCGCCATCGACAATCTTCTTCGCCAGACCTTCCGCGATAGCGGTCTTGCCAACGCCGGCCTCACCAACAAACAGCGGGTTGTTCTTGCGGCGGCGGCATAGTATCTGAATCGTGCGCTCAACCTCGCGGCTGCGTCCGATCAGTGGATCGATTTTCCCGAGGCGGGCCTGTTCATTAAGATTGACCGTAAAAACATCGAGCGGGCTCTTTTCGGTCGCCGCGCCACTCCCTTCCTCGTTGTCCTCGGAGGAAGGCAGTTCACTCTGGCCCTCGCCCGGCACTTTCGAAATCCCGTGCGAGATGTAATTCACCACATCAAAGCGGCTGATGTTCTGCTTGTGCAGAAAATAAACGGCATGCGATTCCTTCTCGCCGAAAATGGCGATCAGGACATTGGCCCCCGTCACCTCTTTCTTGCCCACACCCTGAACATGCAGTACCGCGCGCTGAATCACGCGCTGGAAGCCGATCGTGGGTTGGGTATCGATCTTGTTACCCGGCGTGAGCTTGGGGACATTCTCATCCAGGAAGGTATTCAGATTGCGGCGCAGATCGTCGATGTTACCGCCACACGCGCGCAACACGCGCGCCGCGGAGGGATTGTCCAGCAACGCAGCCAACAGGTGTTCCACGGTTATAAACTCGTGGCGTTTCTCGCGCGCACTTTGAAACGCAGTATTTAATGAAAACTCTAGTTCCTGCGACAACATGACACTCTACCTCCCGGGCCTTGGCCCAACAAAATAAAAACTCCCTTATTCCGGCTCCATCGTGCACTGCAGCGGGTGTTGATGCTCCCGCGCGTAGTCCAAAACCAGCCGCACCTTGGTTTCCGCTATCTCCCGAGTATAGATGCCGCAAATGCCCATGCCCTTCTGATGCACATGAATCATGATGCGGGTCGCGTCCTCGCGATTCTTGGCGAAAAACCGCTCCAGAATCTCCACGACGAACTCCATAGGAGTATAGTCGTCATTCAGGAGAATCACTTTAAAGAGCAGCGGTTTCTGAAGCTTTGGCTTGGCTTCCTGAACGATGGGACCGTCAAGATAATGCTGTGGCTTATCGCTCATAATTCAAGATTACACCATATCCCCTGGCCCCGACGGGCGCTGAAATCCGGTAAAAACAAGTACATTGTGCGACCACAATACCAAATTTCAACCCCAAGGTTTGTGGCATGACTCCGGGGCCCGTATCGGCCCTTGCCGGGGGCTGGACCGTCAAAAACATGTCGCCGCGATGCCCCGCTGCAGCTTGACTTAAATCGAAAAAAAGAAGGAAGATGATCCGGGTTGCGTGCTTGTCCCGACAGCAGGTTGGCTTCCGGGCCACGCGACAGGTCTCGGAGACATGGAACAATACGGCGAACGCCGTGTAAGGAGGGGGAAGTAATATGGCGCTTGGAACAGTAAAGTGGTTTAACGCAAGCAAAGGGTATGGCTTCATCACACCCACCGACGGCGGCGACGATGTTTTCGCGCATTATTCCGCCATCGAAATGGAAGGTTACAAGACACTGAAAGAAGGCCAGCAAGTAGAGTTCGAAGTCCAGGACGGGCCCAAAGGGCCGCAGGCTTCCAACATCCGCTCATCTCCAAAATAGACGCGTTATCTCCGCTAGATGTGGATTTTTTCTGAACCCGGCCTGTGCCGGGTTTTTTGTTTTCCGCGAGAGCGCACCGCCCGGAAGAGCGTCGACACGCCCCACCGCGGGCGGGGCAATTAACGCCGACGCGGTTTCTTTTTTGGTCGGGCGACTGTCTTGGCAGACTTGCGTACCGGCTTGGTGGCGGCCTTCTTCGGCTTGGCGCGCGCCGACGGCATGTGCCGGATCATCGCCGCGCCAAACGCCGAACAACTCACCTGCTTCGCGCCCTTCATCAGGCGCGCGAAATCGTAAGTCACGGTCTTGGCCTGGATCGCGCCATTCATGCCCTGGATGATGAGATCGGCGGCCTCAACCCAGCCGAGGTGGCGCAACATCATCTCGGCCGAAAGGATGATCGAGCCCGGGTTCACCATGTCCTTGCCGGCGTACTTGGGTGCGGTGCCGTGCGTGGCTTCGAACATCGCCACCGTATCAGAAAGGTTGGCGCCCGGCGCGATGCCGATGCCACCCACCTGCGCCGCGAGCGCATCGGAAATATAATCGCCGTTAAGATTGAGTGTCGCAATCACGCTGTACTCCGCTGGCCGCAGCAAGATCTGTTGCAGAAAGGCGTCGGCGATGACGTCCTTGATCACAATTTCTTTTCCGGTCACCGGATTCTTTATGCGCATCCACGGGCCTTGGTCAATAAGCACAGCACCAAACTCGCGCTTGGCGAGATCGTAGCCCCAGCTCTTGAAGCCACCTTCCGTGAACTTCATGATGTTGCCCTTGTGCACCAGCGTCACCGAAGAACGGTTGTTCGCAATCGCGTACTGGATGGCGCGGCGCACCAGGCGCTCCGTGCCATCACGCGAGACCGGCTTGATGCCAATGGCGGAGGTTTCCGGAAAACGGATTTTCTTCACACCCATCTCACGCTGCAGGAAGGCAATCACCTTCCGCGCTTCGGGCGAACCAGACGCCCACTCGATCCCGGCATAAATATCCTCGGAGTTCTCACGGAAGATCACCATGTCGATCTTCTCGGGTTCTTTCACCGGACTCGGGACACCCTTGAAGTAGCGCACCGGACGCAGGCAGACATAAAGATCGAGTTCCTGACGCAGTGTCACATTCAGTGAACGGATGCCGCCGCCCACCGGCGTCGTCAGTGGTCCCTTGATGGAAACTACATAGTCCTTTACCGCTTTCAGCGTTTCCTCCGGCAGCCAAGCGTTGTTGCCATAGGTCGCCACGGCCTTCTCACCGGCATACACCTCCATCCAGGCGATGGACCGCTTGCCGCCATAGGCCTTGGTCACCGCCGCATCGACGACCTTGCGCATGACCGGCGTGATGTCGATGCCCGTACCGTCCCCTTCGATGAAAGGAATGATGGGACGATCCGGAACGTTGAGGGCGCCATTGGCGGCGACGGAAATTTTTTCGCCTTGGGAGGGAACCTGAATATGGGTAAAAGGCATACAATACTCCGATGAAGAATTGCCGCGCATTCTACCATCAGATCCGGTCCGTTGCGGAGGCCGGAATAACCGCAGTCTCTATGATATGTCGCAATTGATTCTGTTTAACAAACCCTATGGTGTGCTAACCCAGTTTACCGATGAAGCTGGGCGCGAGACGCTTGCGACATACATAAAGGTACCCAACGTTTATCCCGCCGGGCGACTCGACCGCGACAGCGAAGGCCTGCTGCTGCTCACCGATGATGGCCGGCTGCAACAGCGCCTGTCCGATCCCAAATTCAAGCTGCCAAAAACCTACTGGGTTCAGGTCGAAGGCGAACCCGACGACACCGCCATCAAGCGGCTACGGCATGGCGTCCTGATTGATAACGAACGCACGCTTCCGGCCAAGGCGCGAAAAATTCCCGAACCCGCGATCTGGCCACGCAATCCGCCCATACGGGTTCGCCAATCCATTCCGACCACTTGGCTTGAAATCACTCTGACTGAAGGCCGCAATCGCCAGGTTCGGCGCATGACCGCCGCCGTGGGCCACCCCACCCTGCGCCTTATCCGGCACGCCATCGGTTCCTATACCGTGGATGGCCTGGCACCGGGCGAATGGCGCGAAGAGAAACAAATATCTTAACCCTGTAAAATCACCCCTATCATGATCTGGAAACCAAATGTCGTTGTCGCGGCCATTGTCGAGCGAGATGGAAAATTCCTACTGGTCGAGGAAGAGGCCGAGGACAGACTCGTGCTCAATCAGCCCGCGGGCCATCTTGATGAAGGCGAAAGCCTTTTGAATGCGGTGGTGCGCGAAACGCTGGAAGAAACCGCTTGGCATTTCGAACCGGAAGCACTGCTCGGTATCTACCGTTGGCCGCACCCGACCAAGAGCATTACCTATCTGCGTTTCGCCTTTATCGGCCACGTTACCCGCCATGAACCGGAACGCACGCTGGACAGCGGCATCGTGCGCGCCGTCTGGATGTCACCAGAAGAAATCCGCGCCGAGAAATCACGGCACCGCAGTCCGCAGGTCGAGCGCTGCCTGAACGATTACCTTGCCAAACAACGTTATTCGCTTGACCTGCTTAAGGACCTTGGAGAAGCGCGGCAGGATTAACGCTATACAATAGAATCCTGTAAATCCTGTTCATTCAATCTTTCATGAAAATCATTGTCGGCATATCTGGTGGCGTGGACTCCGCCGTTACCGCTCTCCTCCTCAAGCGAGAGGGCCATGACGTGACGGGCCTGTTCATGAAGAACTGGGAGGAAGACGATGCCGATGGCCATTGCAGCGCCGAAGATGACCTCAAAATGGCGCGCACCGTTTGCGAAGCGATTGGCATACCGCTCAAGACCGTTAATTTCTCAACAGAATACTGGGACCGGGTGTTCAGCTACTTCCTCGCCGAGTACCAGGCAGGCCGGACGCCCAATCCGGACGTGCTGTGCAACAAGGAAATCAAGTTCAAAGCGTTCCTCGAACACGCACTCACGCTTGGCGCGGAATGCATCGCCACCGGACACTATGCACGCGTGCGCCACGATGGCGGACAGCATCGGCTGTTGAAAGCATGCGATGCGAACAAGGACCAGACTTATTTCTTGTGCCTGCTCGGACAGAAGGAACTCACACGCACACTTTTCCCGCTAGGCGAACTCACCAAGCCGCAGGTGCGCACACTGGCGCACGAAGCGGGCCTGCCCAATTTTGACCGTCGTGATTCTACCGGCATCTGTTTCATCGGTGAGCGTGACTTCAAAAGTTTTCTGGGGCGCTACCTGCCGGCACAGCCCGGCGAGATACGTACACTGGCAGGCGCACCCAAGGGGAAACACGACGGCGCCATGTACTACACCATCGGTCAGCGCCATGGACTTGGGATCGGCGGTGAAGGCGAGGCTTGGTACGTGGTCGGCAAGGACGTGCCCCACAACATCCTCTATGTCGAACAAGGTGAGCACCATCCGGCGCTTTACAGTGAGGCCCTGATTGCCCGTCAACTGCACTGGATCGGTGCTGACGCACCGCGACTGCCGCGGAAGCTGCACGCCAAGACCCGTTATCGCCAACCGGACCAGGACTGTTGCCTCACAGCGCAGGGCGATGGGCTGCGCGTCGAGTTTGACGCGCCCCAGCGGGCGATTACCCCCGGCCAGTCGGTGGTGTTTTATGATGGCGATGAATGCCTCGGCGGCGGTGTAATCGAGTTAGCCATAGCCAGTAAAGGGACGCTCTCTTCCGACGCCCACACGGTACGGATATGAATCGGTAATTTTTGTTCCAATTTGGTAAAATCCCGTTACACAATTCCGGCGACGGCAGGATCAGGACCCAAACCAGCGCACATGAAAAAAACCACAACCACACCGACCCTGAAGCTTAATTCCCTGACCGCCCTGTCGCCACTCGACGGCCGCTACGAAAAGAAGACCGCGGTGCTACGGTCCCTGTTCAGCGAGTACGGCCTGATTCGCCTGCGGGTGCTGGTCGAGGTGCGCTGGCTGCTGGCATTGAGCGAGCAGCGCAAGATCAAGGAAGTGCTGCCGTTCTCGGTCGCCACCCAAAAACTGCTGAACAACATCGTCACCGGTTTCTCGGAAGCGGATGCACGCCACGTCAAGGAAATCGAAGCGACCACAAACCATGACGTCAAGGCCATCGAATATTTTCTGAAGGAAAAGACGCGCGGCAACAAGGAGATTGCCCGCTGCTCGGAATTCATCCATTTCGCCTGCACCTCCGAGGACATCAACAATCTGGCCTACGCGCTGATGCTGAAGGAAGGCCGCGACACGGTTCTGATTCCATACATGGACAGGCTGATCGTGGCGATGGAGAATCTGGCGACCCAACATGCCAACCAGGCGATGCTCGCGCGCACGCATGGCCAGCCGGCCTCGCCGACCACGCTCGGCAAGGAAATGGCCAACGTGGCTTACCGCCTGCGTCGTCAACGATCACAGACAGCCGCAACGGAAATACTGGGGAAGATCAATGGCGCGGTCGGTAACTACAACGCGCACCTCGTCGCCTATCCAGAGGTCGATTGGCCGGGATTCGCCAAGAAATTTGTCGAGGGCCTGGGGCTAACCTGGAATCCCTATACCACCCAGATCGAACCACACGATTACATCGCTGAGTTGCTGAATGCCATGGCGCGCTTCAACACCATCCTCATCGATTTCAATCGCGATGCCTGGGGCTATATCTCGCTTGGTTACTTCAAACAGAAAGTGGTCAAGGGCGAGGTCGGCTCGTCCACCATGCCGCATAAGGTCAATCCCATCGACTTCGAAAATTCCGAGGGCAATCTGGGGTTGGCGAACGCCTTGTTTCAGCATCTGGCGGAAAAACTACCCGTCTCGCGCTTCCAGCGCGACCTCACCGACTCGACCGTGCTGCGTAATCTGGGGGTTGGATTCGGTTACATGCTGCTGGCCTGTGATTCCTGCCTCAAGGGTATCGGCAAACTGGAAGTGAACGCGCTGCGCCTGAGCGAAGATCTGGCGAATAACTGGGACGTCCTGGCCGAGCCGGTGCAGACGGTCATGCGGCGCTACGGCGTGCCGGAGCCCTACGAGAAACTGAAGGAACTCACACGTGGCAAGGGCGGTATCACCCGCGAGACCATGCAGGCGTTCATCCGCGGTCTGACGATCCCCACCGCGGCCAAGCAGCGATTGCTGGCACTCACTCCCGCCGGTTATACGGGCAACGCCGCGGAACAGGCGAAGAACCTGGCAAAACGCAAAAACTGACCGTTTTCTTCACTTAATTCGCATCCCTGTCAGTACTCTGCGGTCCACAGGGCGCTGGGTCTTTCCTTCCATCGTTCACTGTCTCTCTCTTTGCGATATCGCGTTACGCATGGCATCCGCCCGGAGTAAGGCTATATATATCTATATGGGTGCTGTCGCCCCTACACCATTTGATCTGTGGAGTGATCCCTCAAAGAATCCGACGCGCTATGAGTACCGAACAGAAACAACCGGCAGAACAGAATGAGCCGAGATCGCCGCGGCGGCTGATCCGGGGCCGGGACGAGGTCCGCGATCAGCTCGCCGTGCTAGCGGAAGAGGCACGGCGCGAGGTCGCCCTGTTTTCCCCCCAGCTCGACAGCTATTTCTTCAACAACGGGCGCTTCGCACGGGCACTGGCGAGCTTTGCCGCACGGCACCGCCACAACCGCGCACGCATTCTCGTGGAGGACGCCACCCAGGCCCTGCACGACAATGACCGGCTCGTTGCGCTGTTGCGCCGCCTGAGTGATTTCCTCGATATGCGCCAGGTGGGCGAAGAACACCAGGGTATCCGCGACATGTTTATCGTTATCGATCATGGCAGTTATCTTCATCGCCAGGACATGAGCAAGCCCGAATGCCTGACAAATGCCCATGACCCTCAGGAAGCCGTCAATCTGTTGCGCCGGTTTAATGAAATGTGGAACCGAAGCGAGCCAGTCGCCAGCCTCCGCTCCGCTGGCCTTTAGTCGTACCTCACGGTGATCCACGGAATTCCACGTCTTGTTCCTGTGCTGCTCAGTCTGATGCTGGCATGTGGATGCGCGCTTGACCCGGTCAGCCAGAATGCCGAAACGAAAAGCAGCATGGCCGCGACCCAGGCGCTGACGCTGGTGGGCAAACCCTATCGATTCGGTGGCAACAACCCCCAGGGTTTCGATTGCAGCGGTCTTGTGCAATACAGCTATTCGCTGGCGGGCGTGGATCTGCCGCACGGCACCAACCACCTGCGCCGGCTATCGCGGCCTATCTCGCAGAACCAGATGCAACGCGGCGACATCCTATTTTTTAACCAGGAAGGTAAAAAATCGTCCCATGTCGCTCTGTATCTCGGCGATGACCGGTTCATCCACTCGCCTTCCTCTGGGAAAAGTGTTTACATTGCCAGTTTCACCGACCCCTACTGGCGCCAACACTTCACCGAAGCGCGGCGCCTGAATCTGGAGTAACGTGGCAGGCATGATCAAACTCTTGCGCGTGGCACTGTTGGGGCTGGCCACCTTCCTCACCTGCCTGGTGCCGGCGCAGGCCGAAAATGAAATACAGATTATCCAGCTGAAACACCGCACCGCCGATGAAATCATTCCCGTCATCCGCCCTTTGCTCGGCCCCAATGACGCATTAAGCGGTACCGATTACCGCCTGATCCTGCGCACCTCGGAAAAAAACCGCAAAGAGATCGATCGCATACTGTCCCAGATCGACGTGGCGCAACGCCGCCTGCGCATCACCGTCAAACAAGTGGTGGTGGCCGACCGCGCCACGACCAGTCACGAAATCTCCGGTGAAGTGCGCATTGGCAGCGAGGGACGCCTCCGGGTTCCATCATCCACGGCGGCCGACAACAAGGGGTTGGTCGTCGGCGGCCCGAAGCCGGAGGATCCGCGTTACCAGACAAAACGCATCACCACGGCATCCCGCGATGAGAACGTCCAGTCCGTCACCACCATGGATGGGCAACGCACTTACATACGCATTGGGCAGTCGGTGCTGCACGTGAAAAAAATCCTGGCGTTGGCAAAAAATCAGGCGATCATCACGCAGGGCGTGGAACTCCAGAATGTCACCACCGGGTTTGAGGTATTGCCGCGCGTTGAGGGGCAGAACATAAGACTCGAAATCGTTCCCCGTCTATCGACTCTGGAAGATCCTGCAACCGGCCTTGCCAGGTTTCAGGAACTGGCGACGACGGTTACCGTAAAGTTCGGAGAGTGGTTCGATCTTGGCGAGATAGCAACCGCGAACGATGAGATTCAGCGCGCCATTCTTGAAAGCGGCGCCGTGCGCAGCGGCGAACACCGCACGGTGTTATTAAAGGTCGAGTAAACGCTCAGCGGCTTTCTTCCTGCCTGGCGGACGGCGGCATATGTTCGTCGATAAAACTTCGCACCTGCTGTTCAGAGCGCGCGCCGCTGAAACGGCCGACCTCTTCGCCACCCGCAAACAGAATGACCGTCGGGAAACCGCGCAACTTGTAGCGTCCTGCCAGGCGCATGTTCTCATCCGTCTCCACCTTGGCAAGCCGCACGGCGGCGTAGCCGCCGCGCGTCACCCTTTCCAGCACTGGGGTCAACGCCCGGCACGGGGGGCACCACTCGGCCCAGAAATCGACCAACACAGGACACCCCCTGGAGGCTTCCAGAACTTTTTCAGAAAAATCCTGCTCGGTGACGTCAAAAATCAGCGGGTGTGACATTATTCTTCTGGGGAAACAGGGAAGGGGAAGCCGTTACGTCGTTCCAAAATTCGGTGGAGCTATTGTAGCTTATTTATTTTTTCCACCAAAACCACCTCTTCCCCACGAAAGCAGCGACGCTGCCTTCGCAGGAAAAACCCATACGCCAATCAACGTAGCGACTGGGTTACTTCAGTGAAGTCAGCAGCGCAACCATCAGAAGCACGAATGTAATGGCCTGCAAACCGACACGGGCGTACATGAACTGCTGGCTGTGTTCATCATCATACTTACCGCCGTGGGCCATGGAACCCACACCCATCACCAGTACTCCCAAAGTTGCTAACATGGCAAGGACAATCAAGATGTTAAGAATACTCATGGACTACCTCCTTTCATGACCGACACAAAGAAAACACAGGTATTCCCTGCTTTCTGCCACATCCATTCCCTTAGCTAAATATAGGTCAGCATCGATAAATAGCATTGATTTATCTCAAAAATGAAAATTCTCCTTGTAATTCCTGACATTTCCGCCTCAAGCCATGAAGTCGTCATGGCGATAAAAAAGTTTTATAGTCGTGCCACACCATGAATAAACATCACTATGCCCTGCTGACTGAACTTCTCACACAGCCGACGGCCCCTTTCCGCGAAGAGCATGTTGTGGGGGTCGCGGCCCGCACGCTCCGGATCGCCGGTGTTCCTTTTTTTCGCGACCCTATCGGCAACATCGTGGTTGGATGCGAATCGCAGTCTCACTATCTCAGGCTCGTTCGGGAAAAAAACCGGGAACCGTTACGTCTCTTCATCGCTCACATGGATCATCCCGGCTTTCATGGCGTCCGCTGGATTTCCAAACGGCGGCTGCGGGTCAAATGGCATGGCGGTTCACCAATCAAACACCTGACAGGTAGCCGCGTATGGCTCGCGACGGATGATGACATCCTGACTGAAGGAAAACTTGGTCGTGTGCGTCTCACCAAGACAAGACATGGAATGGATACGGCCGACGTAAACTTTTCCCGCCCCCTCACCGGGATGCGGCCCACGGCGGCCGCGATTTATGGTGCATTCCAGTTCCGCGCGCCGGTGTGGCGTGTAGGTAGAAGACTTTACACAAAGGCGGCAGACGATTTGGTGGGCGTGTTTTCCATTATCGACACCGCCATTAAACTGTTCTCCCGAGATCACAAGCAGCAACCTCCCTTCCTTGGCCTGCTGACCCGTGGTGAGGAAGTTGGCTTTATCGGCGCCATCGGACATTTCGAACTGGGTTGGTTATCCCATGCACGTCGACCGATCGTGTGCGTAAGCCTGGAAACATCACGCACCCTCCCCGGCGCCGTCATCGGTAAGGGACCGGTAGTGCGGCTGGGCGATCGGCGCACGGTGTTTAACCCAAACCACCTCAAGGTGCTGACAGACATCGCCCAGAAAATCCTGCCGAAGAAACATCAGCGTCGGATCATGGACGGTGGGACATGCGAAGCCACCGTGGCCACGGTTTACGGCCTTCCCGCAATCGGCATCTCGGTGCCGCTCGGAAACTACCACAATCAGGGATTCGAGGGCGCCCCAGGGTATCGGCGACCAGAGGGTCCGGCGCCAGAATTTGTGCATCTCGATGATATCGAGGGAATGCTCAAGCTATGTCAGGGGCTGATGCAGAAAAATCTGCCATGGACTAATCCATGGAACAAACAGCAACGGCTCATGCGCAAAAATCTGAAGCGGTACAATGAACTTCTGTAACAACGATCAGCGACTCGTCAATTTCATTACGGGCTGATGTCGTGCCATCCTGCGGTCAGGTTTTGGTTCCCGCGGCAAACATCACCTCGACATTGAGCCACAACCCCTTGTCCGTCACGAGCCGACGTACCTCCGCCAGATGTTCAGTCTTGAACGCATCCCTCTGCTCTGCGGGGATTCTCTCAGCGAGCCCCCGGAAACCACTGTTCCAGACCACGTCCCACCACAACGTTTCGTCTTTAAGGTGATAACCAAGCTGTTCTGCCTGAACTGACACATTTCCCAAGCCTGTCTCGGCCAGAAGACGACGGCACTGGTCAGCCTCCGCCAGCCGTCGCGCGGCGACTGTCTGGTCAGGCGCTAAGGCGTTATAGGCGGCGAGCTGTTTTATGAACATATCCGCCAAGGGCTGAAAAGATTCTTTCCCGAAACAGGTGAAAAGAATTCTCCCCCCGGGCTTTAGCACCCGTATCCACTCCTTGAGGGCAAGCAACATGTCGGGAAGGAAGAAAATTCCAAACGAGCAAACAACATGATCGAAATAATCGCGGCGGAAATCCAGCGAGGAAGCATCCATCACATGCAAGTCGATATTGCGGATACCGAACTTGTCGATCTTTTCCTGAAGGCGATCGAGCATGGCCTCCGCCAGATCAATGGCCATCACCCGGCCCTCCTCCCCCACCGCCTGCGCCGCCGCCAGCGCAACAACGCCGGTGCCCGTAGCCACATCCAGAATCTTCGCTCCACGTGCCGGATGCATCTTCGCTATCAGCCGGTCCGCTGCAAAAGGAAAATAACGCAACGCGGCGTTGTCGTATCCGGAGGCAACTAGATTGAACAATGCCACCACGCGCTGGTGCTCAGCGCGCGAATCCGTACTGTCAGCCACGGAATATTCCTTGCAAAAGAGAAGGTATTTGAAACGGGTATTCTAGAGCAAACGCCTGAATGTGCTAAATCAGAAGCAGCGATAACCTGAAATAAGAGCGGCGGCCAGCGGTCCTGGGGGATGAAGAACCCGGATGGGGTTCCATGGCGTCAATATATCGCTGAAGATATATAAACGCTCCTTCTCATTAAGCTAAGGGATGCCCCCAGGAAATTTTCCGCCAGCCGGAGGTCACGTTTGTGACGTTCATTTAATATCAGAAATGGCACGTCCAGCGCTTTGATCCAGATCAACACTTTATAATTTGTAATCAGGTTAATCCCGAGCCATTTGGGAATATTTTCAACCTGACTGTTTCCCTGCCGTATGGCTGGCAATTTCCGTACCGATACGACCTGTCTGTTGGCTTCGAGAAAGCCATGCCATCCACCACCTGTCGGGCATACCCGGCCAACTATCGTCTATTTCCGCTGTCACACCAAAACTTCGCTATATTTTCGTCAATGGCAGTTCATTCACGTTGAAATATCAGGGAAACTTTCAGTGACGGCACGGAGCATTTTTCAAAAAGTCTGCCCCAGTTGCATGGCCACAGTCGCCACAGATGCGACCGAGTGTACGTGTGGCTTTTCGTTCGAGCAGGAAAACACCCAGCCCTCTTCGGAAGAGATACGCCTCAAGGCCGAAGAACTATACGAGAATTATCTTACCGCACGCGCAGAACAGGCAGTTGAGGCCGTCAAAACTGCGCAGGCGGAATATGTACGCGACCTGAACAATCCCATCAAATCGAAGAATATCGCCCGTTTCCTGAAGGAGTCACGCGCGGCGGAGGCTAGTCTGGCCGCCCAACGCGCGCACATTGCTGAACTGAGAAAGTCGGTGGAAGTGGTTTCCGCCGCCAAGATACCAGTACCCATAACGCCACCGAAGCCAGTGGCGGCAAAGCTGGTAGTAGCGAGACCAGTACAAGCGCTGCCACGTGCATCAGCACCTGTCGTACCCACACCAAAGCCAGAAAAGACGGCACGCTCCCGCGTTGTGGTGCGCGCGCCAAAAACAAACATCCATGTATCTGCTCCGGCAAAACAGGCAACGGTGCCAGCGTCCGTGGTCGCTGCCGCGCGGCCATCCGTTCCTGTGACACCGCCGACCTCCGCCGTGCCGGATAGGGCTTTCCGCGCGGCCCAGGCGGCCAAAGCCGCAAAAGTCATGCGTGCCACACAGACCGAAACGCAAACCAAACCCCTGCTGCCTGCTGAACCGGTAATGGAGGCAACACCTGCACCAGCACCCATTGCTGCCCCCTCCAGACCCGTTCCCGCACGCAAACCCATGCTGCTCAGGTCCGCCGCCAGCACCGACAAAGAATGCCCAAACTGCACCGCCACGGTATTCGGGAATTCCGAACGGTGCCGCTGTGGGTACGAGTTTGCGCCGGGTGGAAGTCTTATTCCCGCATTATCGATGACAGAAGAAGAACGTGCGGCGTTTGCACGAATTTTTACCTAGACAGACCTACAAGCAGGTCTTACCGCTCGAGTATATAGAGGCTCAGTTGGGGCGGCTTACCTTGAATCGTTCTCCCTGGTAACTGAGAACAGCACCCTCCGGCACGATATCCTCGACGCGAATGCCAGCCTCAATCTGGTCACCCTTGTGGTATTCGCGATTATTGAGGAACAGAATCCGCTGCGATTCATCGGGAGAGTAGACATGGATCGTTACCTTCAATGGCGGTAGCAGGCGTTGGAATTCCGATGGCATCTGCAACAGAAAAGGTATGCCATCGGAAGCCATGGGTGGTGTCGCTGGCATAACTACACCGGTCGATGGCACACGCACCTTGGCATGCTGGACTTTGGTCTTGGACTTCCCAGGTTTGGGATCAGCACGTACCGACGGCGCTTGTTCTGACAGATCAAGAACCGCGGCATTGTTTCTCAGACTGGGGGTCTCCGGAGCAGCTGTTTTTTCTTCTGGTACGTTCGCGCGCGGTTCGGTGACAGGTGACACCGCGTTCGCCACAGGCACTACCGGATTAAGTGACAACGGTGTCTCTGCGACGGCGGCTGGAGGCGGAAGGACCGTTGCCTCCTGACTCAGGCCACGCCAAAAAATCAGCAAGCTGGCCAGCAGGCCGAACAACAAAACCAACCCCAAAGCCAGCAACCAGCCTCGGCTGGGGATCGGAACGCGTATCTCGTGAACGGCACCGCTCGATCTGACGGGGCCGCCTGGCCGACGGGATTGCTCGGACTTTCTGAGCGCATCGAGAATATAAGACATGGTCAACGCACCTTGGAAACGGTGGTATCGGCCAATAATGTCGGTGCCTTGTCCAGACTGTAGGCTTGCAGCTTCGTCAGCGTGATGCGACCGGCAATGCCATCGGGCGCGAGACGGTGGTTGCTCTGGAAATCCATCAACTCCATCTCCAGTGTCTCATCAAACAAATCTTTCGGCTGGGCAGACAGCGCCTCACCGCGGTACCGCGCCAGTGCATCGCGCAGCCAGACAACAGATTCGCCACGTGATCCAAGCCGCAAATCGCCCTGCTCTGGCATTGGTGGTTTCCACAACAGAAGATATTTTCCGAACCAGTAGCGACCCAATTCGCTGGTGGGGAAATCGTGCGCCTGGCCGCCAAGTTCCAGGGAGGCGGTATCCTCCTTGAGCAGGGAAACCAGCACGTGGTGCTTGCTCCCATTGGTTTCCACCAGTTCGATGACAGCTGGCCGGTTGTATTCCCGCAGGTTGTTCCAGGTTCCGATTTTATACACACAGTGCAAACCGGCATTCAGCGCACGATCGCAAGCGGTCGCGCCTGTAAGCACCGTGTAATCCAGATCCCAGCGGGAGAACAAATATTTCATGGCCGATTCCGTATCCGTGGCCACCTGCGGATTGGCGAGTAAACTTTCGATCGAAACCGGTTTTTTCGAATCGGCGCCTTGTGGTCTTGCGCCGACCGGCGGCGAGTCGGCCGCCACGTTCGTCTCGCTCGCCGTTTTACTGGCGGCAGATTCTGTCGGAGCGGCCGGCTTTTCATCCACTTTGGCCGGCGCTATCGCCGCGGCCACCGCCTGCGTATCGTGCGCGACCGGCCTGAACCAGACTGACATTTGCCAACCGGCCGCCATGAACAACGCGACGGCTGCCGCGGCAGCCACTGGCATCAGGGCATGGGGAGCAGGCCTGCTACGCTTTTCGCGGCCCGCACTGACCTCAGCCGCGGAGCGTTTCACAACCGCCATGTCCACGACATTTTTTTCCAAGACATAGGCGCCAAGCAAGGCACGGTCACAAATCACGTTGATGAGCCGCGGAATGCCCCCCGACAACACATGCACGCGCTCCATCGCTGTGCGCTGAAACAGCGGCGTCCTGGCCCCGGCGACGCGGCAACGATGCAGGATATAGTCAAACGTTTCCTTACGTGTCAACGCCGTGAGGTGATGACGCGCAGTAATACGCTGGGCGAGCTGGCGCAGGTCCTGTTGCGCCAGAAGGCTGGCGAGTTCAGGCTGCCCGACGAGAATAATCTGCAGCAGTTTTGTCTTGGTGGTTTCCAGGTTGGTCAGGAGCCGTATCTGCTCCAGCACCTCACGGTTCAAGTTCTGTGCCTCATCGATGATCAATACCGTACGCCGTCCCTTGGCATGGCATTGCAGCAGATGGGCATTGAGCACATCGATCAAAACCTTCAGGCTGTTCTTGCCGGCCGGATAGGGAATCCGCAGCTCATCGCAGATGCCGGCAACAAACTCGGCGACAGTCAGGACTGGATAGAGAACAAGCGCCACGTCCACGTCCTGTGGCTGACGCTCCACCAATGCACGGATCAGCAGAGTCTTGCCGGTGCCGACCTCGCCCGTCAGTTGCACGAATCCGCCGCTCTCGCTGAGACCGTACTGCAGGTGAGCCAATGCCTCCTGATGACTGCGACTCAGGTACAAATAATGCGGATCGGGCGGGATGGAAAACGGATTCTCGCGCAGACCGAAATACTGAAGGTGCATGGCTTGTGTCGCCACGTCAGGCCACCCCGCTCTGGGCGGCTAACGCGTATATAATAAAAATATGATTCCTCACTGTCCGCCGTCCGTTTCTTCGGTTAATGCACGATAGTAACTGGGGTTTCTATCAATCTTGACCCCATACAATACCATTTATCTGCCTCGTCATCCTTCAGCGCAGTAGATGTCCGCCTTACATAACTGCAGACAGGCGGCCCGCCGCTAAATTAAGGCTGCTTCAGCACCAACGGCTCATTTAAGTGTGCAAGAATCAAGCTGGGAACCGCACGACGCCGAGCATCTACAATTGATCGTGCAGCCACACACCCACCCTTGGCACTGGGAGCCAAGGGTGGGTAGGGTGCAGAAACGGCACAGCCGGTAATGCGTTAAACCTGTTGCTGCAACAGCGGCAGTGATAAGGAAAGACTCGAGGGAATTACTGGTGACGTTCGGGTATGGCGATGATATCTTCCGAGGACTTTGCCGCCCGGACGATCTTGCGTAGATCGGCGAGTTGCGTCTGGAGCGCCTTGATGGCTTCGGCCACCTCCGCTGACTCCCTTCCTGTCTCGCCTGTAACGGGTTTATGGCCCGCACCCATCTTCGCTGCTCGTAACGTGTTGCTCATGCAAACCTCCTTGCGTGTGAAACAGCCGAACATGAGAACATCAATGCACCCCGTGACTTGCTACCGAATCCTTTGCACGAGTGTCCAGCTATTAAGAAGCAGAATAAAGAAAAATACAAGTATAGCTACCTTCCCCAGACAGTCGGCCAGCCAGGACCGACGGGTAGAGCAATTCAGCTTAAGAATGGTTCCAGCATGCAGGAATCGAATGTATCGAGTACTTCGTGTGTTGCAGATACGACATTGTGTATGTTTTTTCCTACAAGCCACGGACAGCAAAAAAACATTATCCTAGCTTCGTCACGACACACTTTAGGAAAGAAGGAATAAGCATCATCCGACATGGCAGCATCGAGCTGCTTCCAGAAAATTAGAATTTCACCACTACTAGCTCAGACAGGCAGCAATGTCGGCCGGTACATCGACATCAATCAACACACCCGGGTCGTCGACCTCGTGCCGTTTCAGTCGGGCGCTATAGTTTGCAAGAACTTCGCGTGCACCCTGATCTCCGGTAAGCCGCAACAATTCATCACGAAACATCTGGCTAACCCCCACCGGATGGCCGCGCTGCCCCTGATAAAACGGGGCTGCCAGCAAAGCGCCGCGCTGCATCAGGGTCGCAATCTCCCAGATCGTTCGCGACCTGACAAACGGCATATCGGCCAGCGCGATCACCCATGCGTCAACGCCGAAGGTCGCGAGAACGCCCGTGGCAAGACTGGCACCCATGCCGAGATGTGCGTTGGTGCAGGTAATCACAGTCATGCCCTCATCGGACAGAAGTCCCGACAAGACCTCGTCATCCTCGCGCACGACCGCGATGGAATCCGGCAATACCGCCAGCAGGTGACGTGCCGCGGCGATGCCAAGCGGAGTGCCGTCCGTTAATGGATGCAGCAGCTTGTGGCCGCCAAACCGCGCGCCGTTGCCTGCCGCTAGCAGGATGCCCGAGATGTGATGCATCGTTCGACTGATTCCTCTGCGATGAATCCGTCCGTTTTCTCCTCCGTGCGGTTTTCCACCCTGAACCGAATGCCGTGACGTGCGGCGGTCAGCTCGGCGAGAATCGCGATGGCAATCTCGGCCGGCGTGCGACTGCCAATGGGCAAGCCCACGGGTCCATGCAGACGCGCCAACGCGTCGCTCGGCACACCCAAGGTCGCCAACCGCACGCGCCGCTTGGCGTTGTTCGCCCTGGAGCCGAGCGCGCCGACGTAAAACGTTCTGGAAGCCAGCGCTTCCATCAGCGCCATGTCGTCCAGTTTCGGGTCATGTGTCAGGGCAACCACGGCCGATCGCGTATCAGTGGCTTTTTCACGCACGACGTCATCCGGCATACGCGTGTCCAGTTCCGCGCCCTGGACCTGCCAGGCAGCGGCATATTCCTCGCGCGGATCGCACACAATTACATGATAATCCAGCACCGCGGCCATCTCGGCGACATAGCGCGACAACTGTCCCGCGCCGATCAGCACCAGCCGCCATGCCGGTCCAAACACCTTTGTAAGATTAACACCATCGAAATGGAAGAGTTCGTCGCGCCGTGCGGGATACAGACTTGCTTCGCCGGTGGCTAGGCACAGCCGGCGGGCGATGAGTTGTCGCTCGTCCATGCGGCGCAGGATCACATGCAGCGGCTCGTCAGTGGTTAAGGTTTCGATCACGAGATCGAGACGTCCGCCGCACGGCAGACCGAAACGATGCGTCTGCTCGGCGGTCACACCGTAGCTTTCGATGCGTGGCTGCGTCACGGGAAGCACACGAGCGGCAAGACGCGCGGCCAGGTCGTCCTCCACGCAGCCGCCCGAAACCGAGCCGACGAAGCGCATGTCGTCGCACACCGCCATCAGCGAGCCTGCGGGTCGCGGCGACGAGCCCCATGTCTTCGCCACCGTCACCAGCCACACGCCGCGACCCTGACCGAGCCACGCGGCGGCGGTAGCGAGCACTTCGCTGTCGGCACTTTCCATGTCAGGTCTGCGTGCTCACATCTTCGCGCCGGATCGGCAGCCGCCGGATCGGCTTGCCAGTCACCGCATACAAGGCGTTGGCCACCGCCGGTGCGATCGGCGGCACGCCGGGCTCGCCCACGCCGGTCGGTCGCATCTCGCTCGACACGATATACACCTCGATCACCGGCATCTCATTGATGCGCAGGATCGGGTAATCGTGGTAGTTCGACTGTTCCACCCGTCCGTCCTTGAACGTGACCGCGCCATAAAGTGCGGCCGAGAGCCCGAAGACGATGCCGGATTCCATCTGCGCCCGCACCACATCCGGATTCACGGCGACACCGCAATCTACCGCGCACACCACACGGTCCACCTTGAAGGTTCCGTCCGGGCTCACGCTGACCTCCGCCACCTCGGCCACGAACGAATTGAACGACTCATGCACCGCAATCCCGCGTCCGCGCCCCTTGGGCAGCGGCGAACCCCAGCCGGCCTTCTGTGCCGCGAGATCCAACACGCCGCGATGGCGCGGCTGGTCCTTGAGCAACGCGCGGCGAAACTCCACCGGGTCCTTGCCCGCGGCCAGTGCGAGCTCGTTGATCATGACCTCGGTGGAAAACGCCGTGTGGGTGCTGCCAACACTGCGCCACCAGAGCACCGGGATGCCCGGCGTCGTGGTGTGCAGATCCACGTGTAGGTTCGGAATCGCATAGGGAAGATTCGCCGCGCCCTCGACCGACGTGGCATCCACGCCGCCTTTGACCATCCCCACGAACGCCGTGCCGACAAGAATCGACTGCCCGACGATGCGATGGGTCCAAGCCGTGGGATTGCCGGTGTTGTCGAGCCCGGCGGCGATGGCATGCACATACATGGGCCGGTAATAGCCACCCTTGATGTCGTCCTCGCGTGTCCACATGAGGCGGATGGGCGCGCCGAGCGACTGCGTGGCCTTCGCCACGGCCACGCCTTCGGCAATGTAATCGGCGGTAGGATTGGCGCGCCGGCCGAAGCTGCCGCCGGCGATCAACGTATGGATTTGTACCTGTTCGGGTTTGAGGCCGGCGGCCTGCGCGGCGGTCGCCTGATCGAGCGTCTGTTGCTGCGATCCGGCCCACACCTCGCAATGATCCTTGGTGAGCCGCACCACACAGTTGAGCGGCTCCATAGGCGCGTGTGCGAGATAGGGAAATTCGAACGTGGCCTCGATGCGCTTCGCCGCCTTGGTCAGCGTTGCTGCGGCCTCGCCCTGACTGCGCGCCACGGTGCCAGGCTGTTTCGCCAGATCCAAATACTGTTTGCGCAAATCTTCGGTCGAGAGCGTCACCGCATTGTGATCATCCCACTCAACCTCAAGCGCCGCGCGCCCGCGCTGCGCCGACCAGAAATCCCTGGCCACGACCGCCACACCCTGCGGGATCTGCACCACCGCCTTCACGCCGGGCACGGCCTTCGCCCTTGCCGCATCGAAACGCTTGACCTTGCCGCCAAAACGCGGCGCCCGGGCGACCACCGCCGTGAGCATGCCAGGCAAACGCAGGTCGGACGCATAGACGGCTTTGCCCGTGGACTTCTCCACGGCGTCCGTGCGCGGCAGGCTCTGGCCGATGATCTTCCACGCCTTCGCGGGCTTGAGCTCGACCTCGTCCGGGACCGGGAGCGTCGCCGCCTTCGAAGCGAGACTCCCAAAACTTGCCTTGCGGCCGGTCTCCGGATCAAGTACGAAACCATTCTCGGCCTTGAGCCGCGTGGCATCGACCTTCCAAGCCTTGGCGGCGGCGGCAATCAACATCTGGCGCGCCGTGGCGCCGGCCTTGCGCAACTGCTCCCAGGAATTAAACAGACTCGTGCTGCCGCCCGTGCCTTGGGCGGTGCCACCCCAGGCGAGATTAGCGTAACGCGTGACATCCGCTGGCGCGGCCTCGACCTTGATGTTTTTCCAGTCAGCATCGAGCTCTTCCGCCACCAGCATGGGCAATCCGGTATACACGCCCTGGCCCATCTCGAGGTGCTTCACGATCACGGTGACGGTGTTGTCCGGTGCGATGCGCAGGAAGGCGTTCGGCGCATAGACAGCGGGCGCGGTCTTGGGTGCGCCGAATGCCTGCCGTCCGGGCAGATAGAAACCGATGAGCAGTCCACCGCCCACGGCAGCGGAAACCTTGAGGAAAGTACGCCGCGAAATATCGGCAAGGTCGTTCATGTCACACCTCTTCGATGCCGGCAGCACGTTTGATCGCCGCGCGAATCCGTGGGTAAGTCCCGCAACGGCACAATACGCCCGACATCGCCACATCAATGTCGGTGTCGGTTGGCTTTGGATTTTTTGCGAGCAGCGCGGCAGCGGCCATGATCTGGCCCGACTGGCAGTAACCGCACTGTGGCACGTTCAGCGCGATCCATGCCTTTTGTGCAGGATGGTCACCCCGCAGCGAGAGACCTTCAATGGTGGTGATTTTCTTGCCGGCGACGGCGGAGATCGGCGTGACGCAGGAACGCACCGGTTCGCCATCCACATGCACGGTACAAGCGCCGCAGGCGGCGATACCGCAACCATACTTTGTACCCGTCAGCCCAAGCGTGTCGCGCAACACCCACAGCAGTGGGGTATCTGCTTCGTTGGCGACTTTCAGGGACTTGCCATTAATGATCAGCGAGATCATGCGCACCTCCTTGTCCTCGTGCGGGCTTGCGAAGCCTTCCCTTCCGGCGCGTATACCATCAGCGACGGAAGAATCATGATACTCCGGCAGCGGTTCCGTTCAAGCACTAGCCGACTGGCGCGGGAATCCCTTCGCTGCACCGCTACCTGCTGCTGCGCCAACAACCAGAAAACCCGCCTTCACACCCTCCGGTGGGGCGCGTCTATTGCATCAAATCGAGCAATAAGCCATTTAGCCGGCTGATGAAATTGCCCGGGTCTTCCAGTTCGCCGCCTTCGGCGAGCAGCGCCTGATCGTGCAGGATGCGGGTCCAGTCCTCGAAACGCTTGTCGTTCGCCTCAATCTTCAAACGCATCACGATCGGGTGCTCCGGATTGATTTCTAGGATCGGCTTGGAGCCAGGCACCTTCTGTCCGGTGGTCTTGAGCAATCGCTCCAGGTTCGCGCCCATGTCATGCTCGTCGGCCACGAGACATGCCGGTGAATTCGTCAGGCGATAGGTCAGGCGCACGTCCTTGACCTGCCCCTCCAGGATCTTCTTGATTCTCTCGATCAGACCCTGGTATTCGGCGGCAACCTTTTCCTGCTGTTGTTTTTCCTCTTTGTCTTCGAGTTTGCCCAGATCAAGTGCACCCTTGGCCACCGATTGCAGGGACTTGCCGTCGAACTCGGTAAGGTGCATCACCACCCACTCATCGACCCGGTCGTGCAACAACAACACCTCGACGCCTTTCTTGCGGAAGATTTCGAGATGCGGGCTGTTTTTCGCCGCGGCGAAGGCATCGGCGGTGATGTAATAAATCTTGTCCTGCTCCAGCTTCATGCGACTGACATAATCGGCCAACGACACATTGGGCGTCGCCTGGTCGGCGTGCGTTGAGGAGAATCGCAGGAGCTTCGCGAGGCGCTCGCGATTCGCCGTGTCCTCGACAACGCCTTCCTTCAGTACACGTCCGAATTCGCCCCAGAACTTCGCGTATTTGTCCTTGTCCTTCTCGGCGATGTCATCGAGCAGGTCCAACATCTTCTTGATCGAGCCATGGCGGATGGCATCGATATCCTTGTTGTGTTGCAGGATCTCGCGCGAGATATTGAGCGGCAGGTCATTCGAATCGATCACCCCGCGTACGAAGCGCAGGTAATTTGGCATCAATTGTTCGGCGTCGTCCATGATAAATACGCGCTTCACGTACAGCTTGATGCCGTGGCGCTTTTCCCGGTCCCAAAGGTCGAACGGCGCGCGTTGCGGAATATAAAGCAGCGAAATGTATTCCTGTTTACCCTCGACCCGGCTGTGCACATGCGCGAGTGGCGTTTCGAAATCATGCGCGACGTGCTTGTAAAACTCGTCGTATTCCTCGGGCTTGATCTCGTTCCTGGGACGCGCCCAGAGCGCCGAGGCCTTGTTGACGGTTTCGTCTTCGTCCTTGCCTTCGGACTTCATGCGGATGGGCAAAGTAATATGGTCGGAATATTTATGGATGATCGCTTTCAGCCGCCAGTTATCGAGGAACTCGTCTTCGCCCTCACGCAGGTGCAGCGTCACCTCCGTACCGCGTGACTTTTTCTCGCAGGTCTCGATGGCGTATTCACCCTTGCCGTCCGACTCCCAGCGCACCCCGTGCTCCGGGGAAAGGCCGGCACGGCGCGTCGTCAGCGTTACCTTGTCTGCGATGATAAAGGCGGAATAGAAACCGACTCCGAACTGGCCAATAAGCTTGAGGTCATTGGCCTTGTCACCGGTGAGCGCGGCCAAGAACTGGCGTGTGCCGGATTTAGCGATGGTGCCGATGTTGTCGATGACTTCGGCCCGGCTCATGCCGATGCCGTTGTCCGTGATCGTCACCGTCCGCGTCTTTTTGTCGCAGGCCACCAGGATATTAAGATCGGAATCGCCTTCGTACAGCGCATCGTCCGTCAGTGCCTCGAAGCGCAGCTTGTCGGCGGCATCGGAGGCGTTGGAAATCAGCTCGCGCAGGAAGATTTCCTTGTTGCTGTACAAGGAATGGATCATGAGATCCAACAACTGCCGGACCTCGGCCTGGAATCCCAGCGTTTCTTTATGCGTATCGACAGTCATGATAAGACCCTCTTCTTTATGACAGATTTATTCAACATGGGAATCTAGGGGCGAACCCGTGGATTTTCAAGAACCGTGTCCGGCAAAACGATACCTTCCGCCCGCCCGGAATGTTACGGGCCATCCATCCCACCGCCAAGGATATTCTTATAAGGAATATCCCATATAATGCCAACCACCCGCATCCAGGACTTCGCCATGATTGAAAAACGCCCGGCCAGGGAACGTGGCCACGCCAACCACGGCTGGCTCGACAGCTACCACAGTTTTTCCTTCGCCGATTACTACGATCCGGCGCACATGGGCTTCAGCGTACTGCGTGTCATCAACGAAGACCAGGTCACACCCGGCATGGGTTTCCCGACCCATGGCCACCGCGACATGGAGATCGTGAGCTACGTACTCGAAGGTGCACTCGAGCATAAAGACAGCATGGGCAACGGTTCGGTCATACGCCCCGGCGACGTACAACGCATGAGCGCCGGCACTGGTGTGCGGCACAGCGAATACAATGCCTCGAAAACCGATCTGGTGCACTTCCTGCAAATATGGATCCTGCCAAAATCCAACGGCATCGCACCGGGTTATGAACAAAAGCATTTTGCACCGGAAGATCTCAACGGCCGGCTGCGCCTCATTGCCTCACCCGACGGGCGCGATGGTTCGGTTACCATCCATCAGGATGCATTTCTTTATACCACCACGCTGACAGGCAAGGCCAACGTAACCCATCCGTTCGCGCCAGGGCGCAAGGCCTATATCCATGTCGCGCGCGGTGAGGTGACTGTAAACGGTCAGATGCTCACGGCCGGAGACGGCGTAAAGATTGAAAAAGAAAACCAGGTTACCCTGTCCACCTCTGGAGCGGGTGAGGCGTTGCTGTTCGACTTGCCCTGAACAAACTTCAGTGTGTTACCTCACAAGATCGAACCTTAAGGAACTTCATGCCAAACCAGATTAAAAACGAGCGCGCCGTCGCCTCCGTCGTTACCAGTGTCAGCACCCTTGAAGGCGGCGGGTTCCCGGTCAGAAGGCCGTTCCCCACCGCGCAACTGATGCAGGTCGATCCGTTTCTGCTGCTCGACCATCTTGGCCCGGTCACCTGGGGCCCGGGCCAAGGCATCGGCGCACCGGATCATCCGCATCGTGGCTTTGAGACCGTGACCTACCTTCTCTCTGGTGAGATGCAACACAAGGACTCCGCCGGAAGTGCCGGTACGCTACGGCCCAACGATGTGCAATGGATGACGGCGGGCGCAGGCGTGGTGCACTCGGAACTGCCATCGGCGCATTTCATGCAAAACGGCGGCGTGATGCACGGGTTCCAGATCTGGGTCAACCTGCCCGCGCGCGACAAGATGATCCGGCCGCGCTATCAGGACACCCCGGCTGTGAACATCCCTGAGGCGGTGAGCGCGGACGGGCGCACCAAAGTGCGGGTAATCGCTGGTACCGCCATGGGCAAGAGCGCCGTCATCGATACCCGCACGCCGATTTTTTACCTGCATTACACCCTGCAGCCCGGTGGTACCACCGTGCAGGCGATCCCGTCCGGTTACAACGCGCTGGTGTATCTCATCGCCGGCGAAGTGCTCGTCGGCGCCGAACGGCGCGCCGTGCGAGAAGGCCAGATGGCCCAATTGACGGAAGGCGAAGGTGTTTCGCTGGCCGTGGACGCACAGGCGAAGCAGCCTGCCGATTTGCTACTACTCGCCGGGCAACCGCTCAACGAACCGGTGGCGCGCTATGGACCCTTCGTCATGAATACCGACGCGGAAATTCGTCAGGCGGTTCGCGATTACCAACATGGGCGTATGGGGAAAATTGATTTCTGAGAGTGCATCCGCCCCGGTAAATCCAGCATGAATTCGCGCCGTACGCCGGAATACCGGCACTTTTCCCCAAACATCCCCGTAACGATATGATCTGGCGCGCATAATTAGCATCCGCCAATTCCGGTCTATACTTAATCCACGTATTGAGCACGACAGCGAAAGGGACATCACCGTGAGCACTTCTGGAATCTATAAAAGGCCTTGCCCCGCATGCGGGTCGCTTGCCCCAACCGGCATCGACCGCTGTGAGTGTGGCTACGCATTTGAATCGGATGCTGCCCTGCCCGAAGACCTGGCGCTTCAGGAAGAGGAGATGTTCGAGGCCTATATCAACGCGCGTGCGGAACAAGCCATTGCCAGCGTCGAGTCGGCTCGCGCCACCTTGGCAGCTGATCCGAAAAACACCGATAAGGCCTCATGCCTCTTGAAAACAGTGCAGCAGGCCTTGATCCTGCGCGATGAGCGGGATGCGCAAGCCACCAAGATCGTCGAGGCGAGACGGATAGCCCTTGCGGCGCGCGCCAAACTCAATTCCGCTGGCATGGGCGACAGCGTTGCCGCCTCGCCCGAGACGGGTAAACTGGATGCCTCCACCGAACCCTCAGAAGCGTTCAAAACGCAACAGGCCGACCGGGCCAAGAAAATCATGCAGGCGTTTGCCAACACCCAAACCCGCGAATGCCCCTGCTGCCATACCATTCTCCCCGTTGCCTCCGTGCAGTGCCTGTGTGGCTACCATTTCGAGCGCCATGAAGTGTTGTGGCCATCGAGCACAGGGTACCCTTCTCCCGAAGAACCTTTCGACCGCAAATAAAAAACCCGGCAATTCACGCTGGGTTTGCTGACAGTTAGGGTGCAGGCTATGAGGCGTACAACAAATCCACCAGTGCTGTGTAGGCACGGTTGTCGTAATGGCGAAATCTCAACGCCGCGCCCTGCCGATCGACCCGTACCACCTCCGCGGGCAGGCGATACAAACCATACTTGCCCTGCTCCTTGAGCCGCAGTACCGCTTCGACGGTAGCGCCAGGCGGCAAATCCGTCCTGTCAGCCTGAATCAGGGTGCCATTCAGACTGAGGTCATGGACCTTCCAGCGCCGGGAGTACAGGAGATCGTAGTTAATAAGAATATCCAGCGCGAGCTTTTTGCGGATGCTGGTTCTGTGCTCAATATTCATTTGCCATGTCTTCATGAGACTAACTCCGGTTCCTCGTATGCCACATCATGTTTGGGACACAATGAATCGTCAACCATCCCACTATTTTCATAAGTAAATGCTTATCCATGCAGCTGATATTTCTCTGTGGGTGGGCTATTATTTGTATAGTAAATAACAGCTTGTCACTCACCTCTACGAGGATCACCTGACATGATGGGTCTGGTTGTCTCTTCGCAAATCGTGCCCGCGGAACCTCTGCGCAACCGGGCGCCCACCTTTGATGAACATGGCCGGGCCCTGAGCGATTTCATGGTGCTCTTTCCGGGGCTAGCGCGCAAACCGCAACATCGGATTCAGACCACCATCGACCATATTCAGACGGTATTCGCCAATTACGGCCATGCGGTGGTGTTCGCCGAACTCAACCTGAAATTAAGCCTGCTGTGGGTTTCTATTCGACCCATTCCAGGCATACGCCTCGAGATCACCGATGCCTTGCGGCAACTCATTCCCGAGGCAAAACTGGTTTCCCACATCTGATGGGCCATCAGACCCGCAGCAACCAAACCACCTGCAGCGCAAACACGACGATACCGGCAAGCGCCAGGTAAATCGCACCGGTAAAACCACTCGCCACCAGTATTCCGGCGGTTAGAAAAACAAGCGCGCGAATGCCACTGCCATAGGCCAACCGCTGACTGGCCACGGCATAAGCTGAGGTATTGCGTGCCGGCCAGATCCACACCGGCAACAAATAGCTGACCGCCCCCGTCACCAGTGGCAAGAGAAAGATCAAAAATAGCAATTGGGTGGTCACGTGCGCAGGCCAAGCGGAGACGGCATGTAAACCGCCGGTCGCCAGCACCGCGCCCCATCCCAACATCGCAACAGCGAGCGAGGTGCCGGCGCGGTGCCAGCCCCAAATCTTGGAACGCCTGGCAAGAACAATCGTTGCGGCAAAACGCAACCACGGAATAAACCAGAGCAAAAGGCCGACAAGCGACAACATTGGTGAGAAGGCGGCACACACCGCCACCAGCCACGCCCCTGTTGCAGCAAGCGGCAAATTCTTTTTCAACCACCGGCTGGCATCAGGGTCGGCATAGCCGGCAACGGTTGGAATCAGCACGCGTAGCGTGCCCAAGGCCGTCAACCCGACGAATCCGAGCACATTGATGTGCAGGTGAAAACGCCGCAAGGCAAGCCAGTGCTCTGGCCAGAGAACAGCACCGAGAATCGCAATCAAGCCCGACAACAAACTGAGCAGCGCGAAAAGATACCAATACAATCCGGGATGCGGCGTACCCAATGCGAGATGTGCACGGCGCCACATCCACACCAACAGCAAGCCACAGGAAAGCAGGCCAAGCAACGCCGGCGCCAGCAGCAGGTAGCGCCACCACACAAGGCAGACCGTCACGAGCCCTCCGGCAAGCAATGCGACAAACGGCAACAGCAAAACGGGCCATTCCGGAACCCGGCTTCGGGTCAGTACCGGCGTGAAGTAAATCATGGCGCCCATGATGAGCGGCAGAATACCAAGCGCCATGAGAAGGTGAATGAGTGATGACGAACCCTGCGGCAGCCGGTGAAATTGCGTGGTTACAACCAGGAACACGATCAGCGCCATACTGGCGAGGCCGATCATCACGCGACGCACGCTACGTGCTGAATCAGCCTGAGCCGGGGTTCGCTCAGCCATCGTGGTTCATTCCATGCCGCCAAAGGCCTGTGCCATCTCGCGGCGCAACGCCTCACCCCGATCGTCATAACGCGGGGAAAAATGAAACGGCACCACGGACTTGGCCCCGGCGCGACGCGCGAGCAACCCTGCCTGCTGCGCGGTCAGGTGATAACGACTGGCAGCGCGTTCAGTATCCTGCGCCAGAAACGGCGTCTCGATGAACAGCACATCGGCATCCTTTGCCAGCCAGGCGATGCGCAGCGCGTTTTCCTCGTGAAAGACCGCGTCGGTCACATAGGCGATCTTCTGCCCGTCAACGGCACGCAACACCTTTCCCCTGAGTTCCCCCAGTGGCAGAAGGCGTTCATGTGCTCCGTGGCGATCATGCCACGCGATTCGTATGGGTGTGGCGTCCGGCGCACCCTCACGTACGGCACGCTTCAGATCCTGCAGCCACGGGCCCGTGGGCAGGCCCATTTCGTCGAGACGGTTTTTCCAGACATTCAGGTGCTGCTTCTCTTCGAGCGCGAAGGCAAGGCACGGCGTCTTGTGATCGAGAAAAACGCCGCGGATTAGAAACGAGGGCTCATCCAGCAACACGCCCTGCGACAGCACCAAATCCGTTTCGCCCTCGCGCCGGAACGCGGACTGACAGCGGAAGGTGGCGCTTCGGGCGTGGCCATATGGCCGTACTTCCGTCACCTCAAAGGCAAAATCCGTGTCGTAGTTCGCGACCAGGTTCCACGTATAGGCCGCTAGCCGATGCTCCACCTGCGCAAGAAATCCCGGTGGCCCGTACAGGCGCATTGTACCGCGACGCCCGAGACAGATGCGCAGCAGCCAATCAAAGCCCATGAAATGATCCATGTGGGTGTGGGAAATGAATACGTCTGAAATACGCAGGATCTTGCGCGGGGCGAGGCGATGGATATCGCCCAGGTCGAACAGCAGCGCGCGCTTTTCGAACAGGCAATCCACATACACCCCGGGATCGCCGTAAGGATCGTTGACGAGCGCGGGATGGAACAGCGGCCTCATGACATAACGGCCTGTCCGGAAATGTTACCGGACGGTGTCGGGCCTCCAGTTCTCAATGCGGATGGGAGATTTATGTGCATAGCTCAAATAGCTGGCGCCGATCATCAACAGCAACCAGACGCCACAGACAAGAAAGATAACCAACTTCCAGTTAACTTTCATTAAACGCAGACCAATCGGGAATCCTTGGCCGCTGTGACTTACTCGTCGGTAACACAACCTTCCGAGGCATTCTTCACGAGCTTGATGTACTTGTACAACGTCCCACGCGTGGCCTTGTACGCCGGCATCTTCCAGGCGTTTCGGCGTTTGGCCATTTCGGCCTCGCTCAGTGCCACACTCAACTCGTTCTTATCCGCATCGATGGTAACCCTGTCACCATCTTCGATCAGCGCGATCGGTCCACCCTCCTGCGCTTCCGGCACCACATGGCCGATGATGAAACCATGCGAACCGCCGGAGAAGCGGCCATCGGTCATCAGCGCCACGTCTTTACCGAGACCCGCGCCCATGATGGCGGAGGTCGGCGTCAGCATCTCCGGCATGCCGGGCCCGCCCTTCGGTCCTTCATAACGGATCACCACCACATCGCCCTTCCTTATCTGCCCCTGCTCAAGGCCCTTCAGCATGTCCTCTTCGCAGTCGTACACGCGCGCGGGGCCGACAAAGCGCATGCCTTCCTTGCCGGTGATCTTGGCCACGGCACCGCCGGGCGCCAGGTTGCCCTTGAGAATCTGAATGTGACCGGATGACTTGATAGGCTTCTCCAGCGGCATGAACACGTCCTGACCTGACTTCAGTCCTGGAAGGTTTTTCAGGTTTTCCGCGATGGTCTTGCCCGTTACCGTCAGGCATTCGCCATTGATCAGCCCCTTCTCCAGCAGATACTTCATGACCGCCGGCGTACCGCCGGCGTTGTGCAGGTCTTCCATCACGTACTTGCCGCTGGGCTTGAGGTCCGCGAGGAACGGCACGCGGTTACTGACCGTCTGAAAATCATCGATGGTGAGTTTCACGTCCACGGCACGCGCCATGGCGATGAGGTGCAATACGGCATTGGTTGAACCGCCGAGCGCCATGACAATCACCATGGCATTTTCGAAGGCGGCGCGGGTCATGATATCGCGTGGCTTGATGTCTTTTTCCAGCAGGTGGCGGATCGCCTTCCCGGCGCGTCGGCACTCTTCCATTTTCCCCGGATCGACCGCCGGGATGGACGAACTGTACGGCAGTGACATGCCCAGCGCCTCGATGGCCGAGGCCATGGTGTTCGCGGTGTACATGCCGCCGCAGGCGCCGGCACCGGGGCAGGAATGTTCAACGATATCCTTGCGTGTCGTTTCGTCGATCTTGCCGGCGATAAACTGGCCGTAACTCTGGAACGCCGAAACAATGTCGAGCGTCTCATGGTCGTGATGGCCGGGCTTGATGGTGCCGCCGTAAATCATCAGCGCCGGCCGGTTCAGCCGGCCCATGGCGATAACACAACCGGGCATGTTCTTGTCGCAGCCGGGGATGGAAATATTGGCATCGTACCACTGCGCACTCATGACGGTTTCAATCGAGTCCGCGATGATGTCGCGCGACTGCAACGAAAAACTCATGCCGTCCGTGCCCATGGAAATGCCATCGCTCACGCCGATGGTGTTGAAGCGCATGCCCACGAGCCCCGCTTCCACGCAGCCCCGCTTCACGACGGCGGCCAAGTCGTTCAGGTGCATGTTGCAGGTATTGCCTTCCCACCAGACGCTGGAGATGCCCACCTGTGCCTTGTCCATGTCGGCCTCGGTCAGGCCCGTGCCATAGAGCATGGCCTGCGAGGCGCCTTGCGATTTCGGCTGGGTAATGCGCGCGCTGTAACGGTTCAGCTTTGTGACCATGAATCACTCCGATATTCAGTCATTGAGACATCCCGGCACAGAGCCTTGTGCGGGGATAAGCACACGATTTTACCGTAGTGAGCGGCCTTATACACACCTGTGTTTCCGGATTGACGGCCCAGAAGCCTGGCTGGTTTTAACACTCTCCCACGTGGGTTATCATCTGCCAACATGCGCTCACCGCGATAAACCGAGAGACATTCCTTGTACCAGCTCATCCGCCCTTTGCTCTTCTGGTTTCCCGCTGAAACCAGCCATCGCCTCGCCTTCGCCCTGCTTGGGCTGATTTACCATGTTCCCGGTGCTTCCCGCCTGATGCGCCATTTCTACGCCCGCCGTACGCCGGCACTTCCAATCACTGTCATGGGATTGCGTTTCCCCAACCCGGTCGGCCTCGCGGCCGGACTTGATAAAAACGCACAGCACATAAGACCCCTTTCCGATTTCGGTTTTGGCTGGCTTGAACTTGGCACCGTCACACCGCGTCCGCAGCCTGGCAATCCGCGTCCGCGGCTGTTTCGCATTCCCGCGCGCCACGCGCTCATCAATCGCATGGGCTTCAATAATGTGGGCAGCGAAACGTTCCTGAGCAATCTGGCGCGCCACGATAAACCCTGCCTGATAGGCATCAACATCGGAAAAAACAAGGACACACCATTAGCACAGGCGGCAGAGGATTACCTCAAAGGACTGCGCGCGGTATACCCTGGCGCCGACTATGTGGCCATCAACATCTCCTCGCCGAATACGGCGGGCCTGCGCGACCTGCAAAACGAGGAAAATCTCGATGAACTGCTGCGGACGCTGAAAGCGGAGCAGGCGCTGCTCACGAAAACCCACGGCCGCTATGTGCCGATCGCGCTCAAAATAGCGCCGGATGTGGATGAGGCACAGATTGCCGCTATCGCGGGATTGGTGCTCAAGCATAAATTCGATGCGGTCATTGCCACCAACACCACCATCACCCGCCCCGGCTTGGAGAATTTCCCCGTCGCCAGAGAAACCGGTGGATTAAGCGGTCGACCGCTCAAGGACCCGTCCACTGCGATCATCCGCCAACTCTATGCGCGTCTGCAAGGCAAGGTACCGATCATTGGCGTGGGTGGAATTGAAAACGCGGACGATGCGTGGGAGAAATTAACCGCCGGTGCCGACCTGATACAGATCTACACGGCGTTCATTTACCAAGGCCCCGGCATCGTGCAGGAGATCGTGCGCGGTCTGGAAGAACGCGTGCAGATGTCGGGATGCCGAGATTTTCCGGAAGCCGTGGCAAAGGGCAGAGGACGGGCCACAAAATAAGTTGCTACAAAAGACGTTCGCCTGAAACATCCGGCAGATAAGCAGGTTTGGATGTCATCACGGCACCACTGATTTACGCCAACGGCATTCCGCTTACGGCCAGACTCTACTGAATGCGGTAGGCGGCGTGGCAGGCAACACATTGTTGTGTCAGCGACGCGAGCTTCGCGATTGCCTGTTTGACATTCATATCGACAGCCGCCTCCTGGGCCAGGCGCGCGAACTGGCTAGCCTCGCGATGCATCTGGGTGCCGATTTCCTGCATTTCCTTCGGCATGTGCGGGGCCATGTGCGCCGCGTCGTGGGAGGCCAGCGACGACATGCCCAGGCGATTTTCCGCGATATCCGCCGCGCGCTCGAAAGCACCGGACCCGAGTGCCTGCTGGATTTCTGTAAGCGCAGCCAAATGGTCGCGCATGTTGCGCAGCATGTGTTGTTGCATCATGGAGGGCATAGGAACGAGTTGCCGTGCATCATCGCCACCGGCAAACACACTTGATGTAAAAATAAATAAAGCGAGTGAGAAAGAAAAGCTCGGTATCTTCATATTCAAAGAGCCCTGAAAAAACGCGATGCCCGGTTCGGGTGGTTCCCTGACTACCCGGAAGTTATTTTATGGCTCCCTTCACCACCTCACAGACACGCTCGATGTGGTCTAGCGGCATGCCAGGGTATGCCGGCAGCGACAGGGTCTCGGTCGTCGCCTGTTCGCACACCGGCAAGCTGCCCGGCTTGTGGCCGAGATGCTTGTATACCTCTTGCAGGTGCAGCCCCTGCGGGTAACACTGGGATGAACCGATTTGATTATCGGTCAGCGCCTGGCGCACGGCATCGCGCTTCGGCAGGCGCACAGTGTACAGGTTGAAGGCGTGCGTACCGTTTCGGGGCAGGCTCGGTGTTTTCACTGGGGTACCGGCGAAACGCTTGTCATACTCCGCCGCCACCTGCTGGCGGCCTGCGATATCATCCTTGATAGTACGCAGCTTGATGCGCAATACCGCGGCCTGGATCTCATCCAGACGACTGTTACAGCCTATTTCCGTGTGGATGAATGGCTTCACGGCACCGTGATTGCGCAGGCGCCGGATATGTTCATTGATGGCATCGCTATTGGTCGTGATCATGCCGCCGTCGCCGTAGCACCCCAGCACCTTGGTGGGATAAAAACTGTAACTGCCGGTATCGCCGATGGCGCCCACCACTTTACCGTTGGTCGTGGCACCGAACGCCTGGGCGCAATCCTCGATCACGGAGAGATTGTGTTCCTTGGCGATTTTCATGATCTCGCCCATCTCCGCCGGGTGGCCGAAAATATGCACCGGAAGGATAGCGCGGGTCTTCGCGGTAATTTTCTTCTTGATGCTTGCGGGATCTATACAGAAGCTGTCCGGGAGAATATCGGCAAACACCGGGGTCGCGCCGACCACATCGACGACCTCGCTGGAGGCGAAAAAAGTGAACGGCGTGGTGATCACCTCGGCACCGGGGCCAATATTGAGCGCGCGCAACGAAAGGATCAGCGAATCCGTGCCGTTGGCCACGCCAACCGCATGCTTCACGCCAACATGGGCGGCGAATTCTTTCTCAAACTCCGTGACATTCGGCCCGAGGATAAAGCTGCCCTTGATGCCGGTGGCACGAATGGCATCGAGCCATTCGGCTTCGAGCTTCTTGTACTGGACGGAAAGGTCGAGAAACGGTATAGGCTTGGTTACGGCGTGCATGCGGCAATTTTCTCCTTGACGAGTAGGGCAACGCGAAGCGCCTCCAACCCCACGTGGCCATTGACCACGGGTGGCGTTTTCGTGCGCACCGCCTTTACAAAGTAATCGAGCTCCGCATCCAGCGGCGGGCGTGGCGTGATATCCACCGCTTCGGTAATGACCTTGGGCCAGGATCCACCCGCTTCGTCCGGCACGGCATAGGCCATTTCGAGCTTCTGCTCGGCGTAATCGAGACCATAATAATGACGATTGCCAAAAACGCGGATGCGGCGCAACTTTTTGTTCGACACGCGGCTGGCGGTCACGTTGGCCACCGCACCGTTTTCAAACTCGATGCGTGCATTGGCAATATCCACGTGATCGGTAATCACCGGAATGCCGGTGGCGGAAAGGCTTTTGATGTCAGACTTGACCAGCGCCATCACGATATCGATGTCGTGGATCATGAGGTCGGTAACCACATCCACATCGGTGGCGCGTGCCACGAACGGTCCGATGCGATGCACCTCGATGAAACGCGGACTCTGGACACGCGCGGCCAGTTCCATGATGCCGGCGTTGAAACGTTCGAGGTGACCTACCTGGAATATGACCCCGGCTTCATCGGCAAGCCTGACGAGTTCCTGTGATTCTTCATACGTGGGGGCGATGGGCTTTTCCATCAGCATGTGCACGCCATGCGCGAGGAACGGCTTGGCCACTTCGCCGTGATAGATCGTCGGCACCACGATACTCACCGCATCGACCTTGCCCAGCAGTTCTTTCGGGTTGGTATAGGCCGCGCAACCGTGCTGGGCAGCCACTTCCTTGACTGCTTTCTCATTGACATCGGCGACACCCACCAGTTCCACATCCGGCATCGCGGCGTAGATACGTGCGTGAATCCGGCCGAGATAGCCGACACCCGCTACCCCCACGCGCAGTTTTCCCGCATGGGATTTCGTTGACGACTTTATCGTAGCGGTCATGGGTATATTGAGTGGCGGTGTTCTTTAATCTGGCTGGATACAGACTGGATCGGCTGCCCTCACAACGACGCGAATTATACAAGAAAATATCATCGACGCCATGAACCGCCCGTGCTCAACCCGCCAGGCGCCAGGCACCGCACTCGACAAATACCTTAAACAGGGTCGTGTCGATTTTTCCGGCCCTGGCCTCGGCCGTGAGGATATCCAGGGCCTTCTGTGCGGGCAGACCGCGCTTGTACGGGCGGTCGCCGGCCGTCAGTGCATCGTATATATCGGAAATCGTCATCATGCGCGACTGCATGGGGATATCGCTACCGCCGAGCTTGCGGGGGTAGCCGCTGCCGTCGACCTTTTCATGGTGCGCAAAGGCGATGTTGGGCAGGTTTGCCAGATTCTTAGTCCAGGGAATGAGGCTCAGGAAGGCATAGGTATGACTGACATGGGATTCGATCTCGGTGCGCTCCTCGGTATTGAGACTACCTTTGGCGAGCGCCAGGTTGGCAAACTCGAAATCGAGCAACAACGGTAACATCTCGCCTTCCTCGTCAGGGAAGGAGAATGCCGCCACCGCGTCCAGGTCTTCAGAAATCTCCGCATGCGAAACCGAGGGCTCGTTGGCGCGCAACACCAATTGTAGATATACATCCAGGCGCGCTTGATCGGCCAACAAGCCCTGTTCGATCTCACGCCGACGCGCCGCAAACTCCTCCTGGCTCAACCCGCTGGTGTCATGCAGATCAACCAGGCGTCGGAATGCCCGGCGCTCGAGGCTCGCACGCGCATAGCGAAAACGCTGCCGGAGAAGATCGAGATGCTCCGGATACAGCTTCTTGGCCTTAACCAGGACATTCTCGCGCACACCGACCTTGCCAAAGTCGTGTAACAACGACGCGTAGCGCAGTTCACGCAATTGCTCCTTCGTGAAACGGACGCGGCGAAGCTCCGCATCGTCGCTACGATCGACAGCCATCGCCAGGCGCTCGGTAAAATCCGCTACGCGGAACGAATGGCCCGCTGTAGTCGGATCGCGCGCCTCGATGGCCTGCACCGAGGCCTTGATGAACCCTTCGAACAGCCGCTCGATATCGGCGTAGAGCATACTGTTCTCCAACGCGACGCCGGCTTGACCCGCCAGCGCCAGGGCCATGGACTGATCCTGTTCGTCGAAGGGCAGGACATGTTTCTCATAATCGGCGGGCTCCTTCAGCAGCAGGTCCGGGCGATCCTTGCGGTTGACGAGTTGCAACACACCAACGACTTCATCCGCCTTGTTCTTGAGCGGTACAGTCAGCAGCGACTTAGTGCGATAACCGATGGAACGATCGGATGCCGGATTGAATTTATAGGGCGCCGCGGGCGGAATGGCATAGGCGTCATTCAGCATGACGGGATTGCCCTCACGCGCGACGTAACCGGCGATACTGTATTCGCCGACGAGCGTCTTCTGCGCGTCGGAGGTCGTCCCCGTCGAGGCATTCTGCCACAACCGGAAATAAAGTTTGCCGCTGCCGTCGCGCGTATAGATGGAGGAACCATCTGCGCCGGTCAGACGGCGAGCACCCGTCAGAATCAATCCCAGCAACGTGTCGAGATCCTTTTCCGAGGCCAGTGCGCGGCCGATCTCAAGCACATGTTCGAGCATCTGCTCGGCGCGGTGCTCGCCGCCGCGTGCGAGCAGGGTGAGCGCGGACCGGAGCGTGGCATAGATGGTCTCTGGCGAACAACGTCTGTCCAATACACCCACCACCTGCGGATGATTGAGCAGAGCCGGCGCGATTGCTTGAGCCACCTCACTGCGCCACAGCACTACCACGTATGACGCATTGTTTTTTTCTGCAAGCAACGGGCTGGCCTGTGCTGGCACCAGCACCAGCACCGAATTATCCAGATGGCCGGCGATTTCGCTGACTGAATGGAACATCCGCCGATGTTTGGGGGCTATCTCGGGTGGCACGGCCTCGGCCGTGAAGCCGGCCTCACTTGTCACCAGCAACGAAGGATGTTTCTCGGACATCGTGTGGGATCAGTTGAATCTCGATAATAAACACCCTACATTCAGCCGCAGAACTTAGCAACCTTTTGGCGGATGATCCGTTGGATATGGAGCGAAAAAGCATATTGATCACAGGCTGTTCGTCCGGCATCGGCCGCTGTCTGGCGGATAACCTGCGCAAACGCGGTTACCGCGTCTTCGCCACAACGCGGAAGTCCGAGGATGTGGCGCCACTGCTGTCCGACGGATTCGAAGCCCTTCCACTCGACCTGGATTCTTCGCAATCGATCCACGATGCCGTGGATACCGTTCTGAACCACACCCAAGGAAAGCTTTACGCACTCATCAACAATGGCGCCTACGGCCAGCCAGGGGCGGTCGAAGACCTGTCACGCACTGCCTTGCGCAAACAATTTGAAACCAACCTCTTTGGTACCCAAGAACTTACCAACCGCGTTATCCCAACCATGCGTGCCCAAAACGAAGGCCGAATCATACAAATAAGTTCAATACTCGGTATCATCGGCCTTGGCTATCGTGGCGCCTACACCGCCACCAAGTTCGCGCTGGAGGCCCTGAGCGACACCATGCGCCTGGAACTGCACGGCACCCACATTCACATTTCCCTCATCGAACCCGGTCCCATCACCAGCCGCTTTCGTGAAAACGCCTTTGCCGCCTATAAGGCCAACATCGACGCTGAACGCAGCGCTCATCGGGATTATTATGCCCGGGTGGAAAAACGCCTCGGCGGATCCGAGCCTTTGCCCTTCACGCTCCCGCCCGAGGCGGTGTTGGAAAAGGTGATTCACGCGCTCGAATCGCGCCGACCGAAAATTCGCTACCCCGTCACCTTCCCCACCCATCTCTTCACGGCATTAAAGCGGCTGCTGCCGACGCGGCTTCTGGACAAAATTCTGCGCCGGGTCAGCGGAAATGGTCAGCGCTAGTTCTGCTAGCCGTCTCCCGGAGTCACGCCGTTATCATCGCAAAATGGTGAAAGTGAATTCAGGGCCTTATTTCCCGGTATTTACTGACATGTGACGGATACAATATCCGATGACCCCACTAGAACATTGGCTGATCTATATCAACTTTTCCTGGCATACCTTTTGCACTATTCATGGCGCAGTCTGACATCTGACCGTGTCCAATTGTCGCAGTGGCTTGATTGATGCGATTGTGGCAACTACATTTAAGTCAGCACGGAAGTAATTTGAAAAAGGCAACCCTCGCCGAAAGGCCAGGGGCGCAAAGTTACCGGTCTAACGGGTGCACCATACCTATGATAGCGGGATTACCAAATCAAACTCTGCGTTTGCCCAGTGCAGCGCGAGTAGATGCAGGTTCCTCTCTCTCGGTTCTCCCCGTACTGTCCCGACCTCTGATACGCAATGCCTGTCGCTAAGCAGTCTTGAAACGTTGTTGCCTGCTTTTTCAGGGGCAGCGATGAATGCAACAGAAACAGTCGAACCCTAACCCTGTTCGGCAGGAACCGCCAACATGAACGCCATGCCAGCCGTTGAAACCGCCCCTGCCACCGTGCCGACGGTGGCCAGTGCCGGCCAATACCTCACCTTCCTCCTGGCCGGCGAGGAATACGGCCTCGATATCCTTAAGGTGCAGGAGATCCGCGGCTGGTTGCCGGTGACCCGCATCCCGCATACCCCGCCGCACGTGCAGGGGGTGCTGAACCTGCGCGGCACCATCATTCCCGTCATTGATCTGCGCAAACGTTTTGATCTCGCCAAGGTCGACTACACCCCGTCCACCGTGGTGATCATCCTTTCCGTGATGGAGAAATCCGGGAAGCGCGTCATTGGCATCGTGGTGGACGGGGTATCCGACGTGCTCAACTTCACCCCCGAGGCCATCAAGCCGCCGCCCAACTTCGGCACCGCGGTACGTACCGAGTTCATCAACGGCATGGCCTCGGTCGAGTCCCGGATGGTAATCCTGCTCGATAGCGACAAGCTGCTGACGGAAGATGAAGTGACGGGTCTGAATGCCGTTCATTAACAGGGGTTATGTAATCACAAACATTCAAAGCTATAAATTGATCGAATTAATTAAGGGTATGTCATGAAAATCAATCATCCCGTTACCAATAACGAAATCCCGTTCCCGGAAGGGGTCGTGCTCGTGTCGAAGACCGATATGAAGGGCATCATCACCTATGCCAACGCCGATTTCGTGAAGATCAGCGGCTACACCCGTGAGGAGCTGGTGGGCTCAAACCACA